>CAZWGJ010000139.1:0-5169 GCA_964633375.1 uncultured Desulfovibrio sp. | reverse complement strand
GATGCAGAGGACGAGAAAAAAGTCCTGCGCCAGACGGCAGACGACATGGTTCAGGGGGAGGGAAGGAGGCCGTCTTCATCAAGCCGGACGATCTGGACTCAGCCCTTCGCTGCCGACGGGCCCTGCCCGATGAAGCAGCGGCGGTGCAGCCGCAGACAGACTCAACGTTTTTCACGACGGAAATGTCGATGCCGCCTGCTTTTTTCATTAGGATATCAAGATACAGTTATATAATAAGTCTTTGCAATTGCTGTATTTTTTACTTCTTCAGCCGCTCCCTCCGGCGTTCAGGACGACAAGGACGACAAGCTCTTAGCGCCCGATACGATGCAGGACGCGATGCACGATGCGATGGCAAACAGGAAAGACGCACCCTGTCCCCTGCCGGAAGTCCGGCAACTACGATGGGACCTGGGACGCCTTGAGGGAGGCGCCAGCCCTGGCAGCCCCATGCAAAAGTCAGGTCCAGGGCAGGCAGCCGACAGAACGCCAACCAGCCGCAAGGTGCCGAAAACACGGAAGAGAAAGAAAAAAATTAGTTCCAAAACTGTACCTACCTAGCCATAATAACGTAACTTTTTTTCACACCCCCGCCTTGACCAAACCGGTAATCTGGACTAATGTGAAAAAAGGTTTTTGTATACGTTCCATATTTCGGATCGGATGGATCTGGCATGGGCTGAGATCCACAAAACTGGTAAGTCTAGCATGCATAAGGATGTTCACATGAGGAATGGTAAGGCTCTGCTCTCTAAGATGCAGGCTGCCGCGTGTAGCATCTGTCTGTTTGCCTTCTGTGCGGCACCTGTAGTTGCCGCTGAGCAGGAACAGACAGACAGCGGCGCACCAGCAGCCACCGTCATGTTCCCCGTTTCCGGGGACAAAAAGGTTGCCCATGGTGCCATGCAACCTGTTGTCTTCAATCACGCACTACACGAAAAGGCAGTCACCAACTGTGACACCTGTCACCACACAGGGGAACCCCAGAAATGTTCGGACTGCCACACGCTGACCGGCTCTGACGCCGGCAAGGGAATCACGCTGGAGCAGGCTATGCACGCCCGCAACATTACTCCGGCTGCCAAGGGTCTCACCCCCAGTTCCTGTGTGAGCTGTCATGAAAAGGTGATCAGCTCCAAGCAGGAATGCATGGGCTGCCACAACATCGTCACTCCAAAGTACGATGCTGCATGGTGCAATGTCTGCCACAATGCCAAGGTGACTCCTGAAGAATTCGCCAAAGGAAGCAACGGCACCTTGAGCGCCAAGGAAAACCAGGCTCTGGCCGACAAGGCAGTGAAGGCCCAGAAGCCCGCTGAAAAGATCGGCTTCTTTGTGCCCACCAAGGTTGTCATCGGCAGCATGGCCGATGAATTCCAGCCTGTGCTCTTCAACCACCGCCGCCACATGGCTTCCGTTGCCAAGAACATTGAGAATGACAAGCTGGCAGGCGCCTTCCACTACAACAAGGAAGTCCTCTGCTCCACCTGTCACCACAACAGCCCTCTGTCCATGAATCCCCCCAAGTGCAGCAGCTGCCATCAGAACAAGATCGACACAAAAAATCCCGATCGTCCCAACCTCAAGGCTGCTTATCACCTGCAGTGCATGGGATGTCATGACGGCATGAAAGTGGCGCGTCCTGCCAACACAGACTGCACCACCTGTCACAAGGCCGCGGACAAGTAGGAGAGCAGTATGAATCGCAGAAAGTTTCTCACATTTATGGGAACAGCGGGCGTTGTCTCGGCTCTTGGCACTGCCAAAGTAGCCGAAGCAGGCGTGCATACCTTTCCCTACTACGACAATGGCTACGGCGTGTTGCATGACCTCACCCGCTGCATCGGCTGCCGCCAGTGCGAGGCCGGCTGCAACAAAGTCAACAACCTGCCTGCTCCTGAGGTGCCCTTCACAGATCTGACCGTCACCCACAAGAAGCGCCGCACCACCACGACCGCCTGGACCGTTGTCAACCGCTACGACCTGGGCGAGAACGAGTTCGTGTTCCGCAAGCAGCAGTGCTTCCACTGCAACGACCCCGCCTGCGCCAGCGCCTGCTTCACCAAGTGCTACATCAAGAACCCCGACGGTTCCGTCATCTACAATGACAAGCAGTGCGTGGGCTGCCGTTACTGCATGGTTGCCTGCCCCTTCTACATTCCGTCCTTCGAGTACGAAGAAGCATTCGACCCCATCATCCAGAAGTGCACCTTCTGCAAATCCCGTCTGGACAAGGGACAGCTGCCCGGCTGCGTCGAGAGCTGCACTATGGACGCACTGACCTTCGGCCGCCGCAAGGACCTCATCAACATCGCCCGCAAGCGCATCGCCGCCAATCCCGACAAATATCTGGACTACATCTACGGCGAGCACGACTGCGGCGGTACCGCCTGGATGGTCATCATGCCCAAGCCCAAAGGCATGGCCCAGTGCGCCACCGGCAATCCTGCCGAGGCCAAGGACGCCATGAAGAAGGTCGGCCTTGACACCACCCTCGGCACCCAGCCCATGGGCGAACTGACCTACGGTGCCCTGGGCACCGTTCCCATGATCATCTCCTTCTGGCCCCTGCTGCTCGGCGGTGCCTACGGCATAACCAAGCGCCGCGAAGCCATTGCCAAGGCCAACCAGGAAGCCGCTGTGGCAGAAGAAAGGCAGAAGACCATTGATGCGGCATGCGCCGTCGTCGAAAAGGAACAGGGCAAGGAAGCCGCTGAGCAGCACCGCGCTGCCATGACTGCCGCCCTGGAAGCAAAGGACTCTGCGTCCAAGAAAGGCGGGGAGGACGAATAAATGTCTCACAATATTGTCATTCCTACCAAAGACAAGTTGTTCAACTTCGGCCCGCTGCTGAAGCTGACCCCAGGTAACATCATTACCTACATCCTTCTTGCCATTGGTTTGGCTATCACCATTGTCCGTTTCACTGTGGGCATCGGAGCCGTCTCCAACCTGGACGACTACCAGCCCTGGGGCATGTGGATTGGCTTTGACCTTCTCTGCGGCGTCTGCCTGGCTGCCGGCGGCTACTTCACCACCGTGGCCATCTACGTCATGGGCATGAAGCACTTCAGCTCCGCTGCCCGTCCCGCAGTCCTGACCGCCTTCCTCGGCTACCTCTTCGTGGTTATCGCGCTGCTGTATGACCTTGGTCATCCGCTCCGCCTGCCTTACATGTTCTTCTTCCCCGGCACCACCTCCGTGCTCTTCGAAGTCGGTCTGTGCGTTGCCACCTACCTCACGGTGCTCTTCCTTGAATTCTCCGTGGCCCCCGCCGAATGGCTGGGCCAGAAGTTCAAGTTCCTGCTCACCTACAGGCACTGGATTGAAAAGATCGGCATTCTGCTGACCATCATGGGCATGTGCCTGTCCACCCTGCATCAGTCCTCCCTGGGCTCCCTCTACCTGATCTGCCCCGGAAAGCTGCATCCTCTGTGGTACTCCCCCTTCCTGCCCATGTTCTTCTTCGTGTCTTCCATGACAGCCGGTTCTTCCATGGTTGTCTTTGAAGGCATGCTGGCCCACAAGGGCATGCACGCCTACATGGACGAGAAGCACCTCGCCCAGGCCCCCTGCGTAACCTTGAGCTTCTCCAAGGCCTGCTCCCTCATTCTCTTCTCCCTCTTCATCATGCGCTTTGTGGACATGGTCGTGCAGGGCAACTTCCCCTACCTGTTCACAAGCTACGGCGCCTGGTGGCTGATCGAAATGTTCGGCTTCATCCTTCTGCCCAGCCTGCTGTACGCCAAGGGCTCCCGCGAAAAGAACGTGCCTCTCTGCCGCTTTGCTTCCTGCATCGCCGTGTGCGGCATCGTGCTGAACCGCTGGACTGTCTGCATGATCGCCTACAACTGGCACTTTGAAGCAGCCGACCGTTACTTCCCGAGCCTCCCTGAAGTGTTCGTCTCCGTGTTTGTGGTAACCATGATTATCACCGCCTACCGCGTTATCTGCTACCACTGCCCCATCCTGTACGAGCATCCTAACTTCAAGGAAGAAGACTAAGAGCTAGTGGAGAAAACTCATGCATTTTGATACATTTTATCAGTACTTCCTCTTCTCCAAGAGCTGGGCTTACTTGCTTCTTTTCATCATTCCGCCGCTGTTCGCCTTCTACTGGAACACAGCCATCTATCCCACCAAGGACAAGGACGTGCTCAACCTGGTAGCCTGGGCGAAGTCCAAGCTGCCCTGCTGCAAGGGCAAGTGCCAGAAAGGTACTGACGCCAACTAAGAATAGGCTGCTCTTGAAAGGGCACGCCTGACAAGATACTGTACAGAGCGGAGGATAGTACCCTCCGCTCTGTTTTATCTTTTAGCGGTTTTATTTTTTTATCCCAGGAGGACTTCACGGCATGTGTCTTGCTATACCAACCCAGGTTGTTGAGATTCTTGATAACACCATGATGAAGGTACGTGTCGGCAACGGTCCAACCCTTCTCACGGCATCCAGCATGCTGCTGCCCGAGCCTCCCAAGGTCGGCGACTACCATATCGTCCACGCGGGCTTTGCCCTGCGCAAGCTGGATCCCAAGGAAGCCCAGGCAACGCTGGCGGCTCTCTATGAGTTTGCCATGGCTGCCGAGAAGAGCGGCGAGCTGGCCGAGCTCGACCGCGAACGTGCCGGAGACTAGCGCTCCGTTGCACAAGGCTTTCGGCTGCCGCAGCGTGCGGGGCATTTGAAACTCCACTCTGTCTATGATAGTCAGAAGTCTTCTTTACGCTCTCTTTTACTTGGTTTGAGGGCGTGTGCACCAGCTGGCAGGGGTGGCTGCACCCTCTGCCGGAACCATGAATTTTTCTTGTTTTGCCTGTCCATAAGGTATCTGCCTTTTCCCATGAGCCAAGCACAATGAGCGACTATAAAAAAACTCTGAATCTGCCCTCTACGAAATTTCCCATGAAGGCCAACCTTGTCCAGATGGAACCCAAAATGCTTGAGTTCTGGGACAAGCTTGATGTCCAGTCCCAGATGGTCAACGACAATGCCCCCAAGGGCGAGTTTGTCCTGCACGACGGCCCGCCCTACGCCAACGGACACATCCATATGGGACATGCCCTCAACAAGATTTTGAAGGACATCATCATCAAGTCCCGCAACATGCAGGGATACAAGGCATTCTACGTCCCCGGCTGGGACTGCCACGGCCTTCCCATCGAGCACAAGGT
>CAZWGJ010000138.1:0-5181 GCA_964633375.1 uncultured Desulfovibrio sp. | reverse complement strand
AGCCTCAGGCTGTTTTGCCTCAGGCTGCGCTGATTCAGACTGCGCAGTCTCAGTCGGCACGGCTTCAGTGGTCTCTGCAGCCGGCTGCGCTGCTTCTGGTGCAGACTGTGCTGCTGCCGGAGCAGAAGACGCTGCTTCCGGCTGCACTTCCGCTGCTGCAGGCTGCTCTAAGCCTGCCTGCTCTGTCTTTGGCTGCGCCAGGGACTCCTGCTCTTTCTGCTCATTTTTCTGCCTCAGCGCCTCCCTGTAGTCGGACAGCTTCTGGACAGGCCCGCGCCAGGCCGTCCCGTCTTCATCGGCCAGGGCCAGGCTGAGGGGGGCAAGGAACAAAAGAGCGGTAAAAAAGGCCGCGAAATGCCTGCCCGGACGCTTCATTGTCTTCATCCTGCCGCAAAGAGAAAGAAAGAGATTGATCATTGTGTCCTTTTTAGAATAGAATGAGTAATATCTATTTTGGCGATCAAATTATCGATCTAGTTATCGGGTCGTTGCCAGTTCCAAGCAAATCCTATGCATGCGGACAACGCATTTATGCATCTCCTGCATCGGAACGGCTTCTGTCCCGCAGGCAGGTCAGCCTGAAACCAAGAGTCCAGAGGTAGCATGAGCAGATCTGAACACAGTGTCATTTTAGAGTTAAGCCAGACTTTTCTCCGGGAAAAGGTGCCTGAATACATCAGGGATGCAGGCAGTTATATTCTCTCCGAAGCCGGTATGCAAAAAATGCACATCCAGGAGGGAGAAACCTGGGAAGTCAGCGGCAGCATACAAGGCGATGATTTTCAGCTCTATGCACCGCGTCTGACATTCTCTATCTTCGACCGCTCTGTCAAGCCGGAGTGCAACTGCTCTGACGCCTTCACCGGCATCTGCCGCCATGTCGCGGCCCTTGCCCTGCATCTTGTCGACGAGCTGCGCAAGGAGCAGGGGCATGAAACAGAGAGCCACACGCCTGTCACAGACTGGCGGCAGGCCTTCCTGGGCTTCTTCTCCTCCTCTGTGGAGCCTGAAGCCGGCAAGCACTACCTCGTCTTCCGCTTTGAGCCCGACCAGGGGCGCCTGCTTGTCTCCTTCTTCCGCTCCCGCCAGAACAAGTCCGGCCTCTCCACAGTGCACAACCCCGTGACGCTGCAGCAGATCATAGACAATCCCGACTGGTGCGAGACCTCGCCCGATCTGCCGCGCGTAGCCAGGCAGATAGGCCTGCACGTGGACTATTTCGGCCACAAGGTGGAAATACCGGACGGGCTGGTCTCCTGGTTCTTCTGGGCCATCCGCCATGAGCACTACATCTTCTGGAAGGAGACGGACAAGCCCTGCCGCATAGAAAGCACGCCCTTTGCCCTGAAGCTCAAGCCCAACCTGGACAGCAGCGGGTTCTGCTTTGACGTCCTGCTGAAGCGCGAGGGCCGGCCGCTCATCTTCATCAGCAGCAAGGAGGAAGAGGAGAAGGACGACAAGGAAGCCAAGAACGAGGGCACGGACAAGTCCGAGGTGACCTTCCACGGCCAGATGCCGCTGTGGGTCTGCTACCACCGCAACTTCTACCCTGTGCAGACGGGACTGGACCCCGCCCTTGTGCGCAGGCTCATCTATGAGCGCCCCGTGGTCTCCCACGAGGACATCTCCGAGTTCCTGGACAGGGTCTGGACCAAGCTCCCGTCCTCCGACCTCTACGAGCCCGAGAAGTTCCTCAAAATCATGGAGCCGGTCTTCCAGCCGGCCACCTACTACCCCAAGCTCTTCCTGGACGAGGAAGGCAGCCTCCTGACCCTGGAAATCGACAACATCTACGAGACCCGCCACGGCGAGTTCTCCCTGGGCGGCCCCAATCCCGACTTCCAGACAGGCAGCTACACCTATGAGGGGCAGACCTACCTGGTGCGCCGCCACCAGCAGGAGGAGGCCGAGCTTTTGTCCGAGCTCGCAGGCATAGGCTTCCAGCCGCGCTCCAACAAGCTGTGGTTCCTGGAGCCTGAGGAAGCCATCTCCTTCCTTCTGGACACCTACCCCAAGCTCATTGAAAACTACCGCGTCTACGGCGAGAAGGCGCTCTCCCGCTACAGGGTGCGCTCCACCAAGTCCACGGTCCAGGCCGAGGTCGTCAGCAACGAGAAGGACAAGATCTTCTCCCTCGACATCAACATCGACTACGACGGCCAGTCCATACCGCTGGAAAAGATCTGGAAGGCCTGGATGCGCGGCAAGCGCTACGTCCAGCTCAAGGACGGCTCCTACACCTCCCTGCCCGAGGAATGGCTGAAGCGCATCTCCCACAAGCTCACCGCCCTGGGCATGGACGCCACCAAGCCCCCGCAGGCCGTCTTCAAGCAGTTTGAAGCGCCCATGCTGGACAGCATCCTGGAAGACCTGCCCGATGCCAAGACAGACTCCTTCTGGAGCCACCTGCGCGAAAAGATCCATTCCTTCAAGGAAATACGCGCCATACCGGCGCCCAAGGGGCTGCACGCAGAGCTGCGCAGCTACCAGCTGCAGGGCCTGTCCTACCTCAACTTCCTCTCTGAATACGGCTTCGGCGGCATCCTGGCCGACGAAATGGGCCTTGGCAAAACCATACAGACCCTGTCCTTCATCCAGCACATGGTTGAGGAAAAGCTGAAGGGGCCAAACCTCATCGTCGTGCCCACCTCCGTCCTGCCCAACTGGGACAGGGAGGCGGAAAAGTTTGTGCCTGACTTGAAGAGGGTCATCATCTACGGCACGCACAGGGAGAACATGTTCCGCCAGATAGCGGACTCCGATCTCATCATCACCACCTACGCCCTGCTGCGCAGGGACCTGGAGGAAATCCAGAAATACGACTTCAATGCCGTCATCCTGGACGAAGCGCAGAACATCAAGAACCCCAACACCATCACGGCCCGGTCCGTGCGGCGCCTCAATGCCCGCCTGCGCCTCTGCCTCTCAGGCACGCCCATAGAGAACAACCTCTTTGAGCTGTGGAGCCTGTTTGAGTTCCTCATGCCAGGCTTCCTGGGCAGCCAGCACGCCTTCCAGCGCGGCATTGTCCGTCCCATCAAGGACGGCGATGCGGAGGCTCTGGAATACCTGCGCACCCGCATGCGCCCCTTCATCCTGCGCCGCACCAAGGCCGAGGTTGCCAGGGATCTGCCGCCCAAGGTGGAGAGCGTCACCTGCTGCGCACTGGAAGAGGCGCAGGCAGAGCTCTACGCTGCCGTGGCCCACAAGCTGCGCGACCAGGTGCTGGCCGACGTGGATGAAAAGGGCATGGCCAAGAGCCAGATGTCCATCCTGGACGCCCTCCTGAAGCTGCGCCAGATCTGCTGCCATCCCCGCCTCCTCAAAATCGACCTGCCCGGCTTCTCCAACAACCTGCCCTCAGGCAAGTTTGAGGCCTTCAAGGACATGGTGATGGAAATCGTGGAAGGCGGCCACAAGGTGCTTGTCTTCTCGCAGTTCGTGCAGATGCTGCAGATCATCCGCCAGTGGCTGAGCTTCAGCTCCGTCCCCTTCTGCTACCTGGACGGCGCCAGCAAGGACCGCTTTGAGCAGGTGGACCGCTTCAACAACTCGCCCGACATCCCCATCTTCCTCATTTCCCTCAAGGCCGGCGGCACCGGACTGAACCTGACCTCTGCCGACTACGTCATCCACTACGATCCCTGGTGGAACCCGGCAGTGGAAAGCCAGGCTACGGACAGGACCCACCGCATAGGCCAGCAGCGCCAGGTCTTCTCCTACAAGCTCATCTGCCAGAACACGGTGGAAGAGAAGATCCTGAAGCTGCAGGAGTCCAAGCGCAACGTGGCAGCCTCCATCATCCCGGGTCAGGAAACCTGGAAGTCCCTCACAAGGGAGGATTTGGAGATGCTGTTCGACGTCTAGCAGGACGCAGCTTTTGCCCCATATAAAATCCATGGCTGCCCCGACGGTCTTCCTCTGTTCTGCCAGCAGGGCAGGACAAGCCGCCGGGACAGCTTTTTTAGGCTTCACAAAGCTTTGTCCGGCATTTGCCCGCCTTCCTCTTTTTGCGTACACTTGAGAGGATGCACAGGGCGGTGCACCCCTGCCTTTTATGCCTTTCTCCCCGGGAGCAGTCATGCGCGTAACTTCTTTTCCGCTGGGTCCCCTGCCGACCAACAGCTACCTTCTTGATGACGGAAGCAGGGCTCTCATGATCGACGTGGGCGGCGATCCTGCCCCTGTCCTGGACTTCATCCAGCAGAACAAGCTTGAGCTTGAAGCCATCCTTGTCACCCACAGGCACTTCGACCATCAGTACGGCATTGCCGCGCTGCAGAAGGCCACAGGCGCTTCCGCCTATGTTCCTGCCGGGGACGACCCTATAGCCAGGACGGAGATCTCCCAGGGCGGCCTCTGGGGGCTGCCGCCTGTCCCGCCCTTCAAGGAGACGGTCTTCACCTCCAAAATCGACCTTCCGTCCTTCAGAGTGGAGGTGCTTTTGACGCCCGGGCACACGCCAGGCGGCGTCTCCTTCTACTTCCCCGACGCAGCCTGCGTCTTTTCAGGCGACACCCTCTTCTACCGCTCCGCAGGGCGCACGGACTTTGACATGGGCGACCAGGATGCCCTCATTGAGAGCATACAGAAGGTGCTTTTCGCCCTTCCCGACGCCACAAAGGTCTACCCCGGGCACGGCCCAGTCACCAGCATAGGGGATGAGCGCCTCCACAATCCGTATTTCGGGGACTTCACCGGATCGCAGGACAGCTGATGCCGCAGGACAAAGCCCCAGGCCGTGATGAGGACAGGCTGCTGATTCTGCTCTGCTCGCCCCATCAGGGCGGCTCATCTTCTGCGGCAGCGCGCTTCATTGCAGAGGGCGCCCTTATCGAAGGCAGGCAGAGCACCATCCTTCCGCTCTGGAAGACGCCAGTGGCAGGCTGCACGCACTGCAATGCCTGTGCAAAGCCCCCACATGCCTGTTCACTAAAGGACCAGGACGCCTGCGAGGACCTTTTCACAAGCATCCGATCGCACAGGCAGGTCCTGTGGATCTCCCCTGTCTACTTCTACGGGCTGCCTGCCCAGGCAAAAGCCCTCATCGACAGGACGCAGCGCTTCTACGCTGCTTCCCTGGCAGCTTTGCCAGGCGGGGGAAGGCCTGAGGAGACCGGCAGGGCAGCGGCCTTGTTTGTGGCCGGCCAGACGGGCGGGAAAAAACTTTTTGACGGCTCG
>CAZWGJ010000137.1:0-5224 GCA_964633375.1 uncultured Desulfovibrio sp. | reverse complement strand
GGCACGCAGCTGGAAAACCAGACCGCCTCTGTCGCAGGACAGACCATGGCGGAGATCCTGCGCAGGCCCGAGGTGACGCTGGAACAGCTTGTCCCCCTGTCCAGGGAGCTTGAAAGCGAGCTGGAAGGCGTCGATGCCTTCACCAGGCAGACCATCCAGTCCAACGTGAAGTATTCAGGCTACATGGAGCGGCAGCAGGCCATGGTGCAGCGCACCCTGCGCCTTGAAGAAACCCCACTGCCAGGCGACCTGGACTACAGCGCCGTAGCCGGGCTCTCCAATGAGGTTGTGGAAAAGCTCTGCCGCATACGCCCGGCAAGCCTGGGGCAGGCAGGACGCATTTCCGGCGTCACGCCGGCAGCCATCGACTGCCTGGAAATCCATCTGCACAAGCTCGGCCTTCTGCGCTTCAAGAAGAAGCGGACAGAGGCTGAGCAGCAGTAAGCCATAGGGCAGCCAGGGTGCTGCCGGACATGCCAGGCTGGCAGCAGCTTGAAAGAATGCAAAAAAAGACCTCCCTGCCCCTCTTGCCGGACTGGCTGCAAGCCATATCCGCACAAGGGACAGGGAGGTCCCTTCTTTTAGACCCTCTCCTGGGAGCAGGGCTTTTGTCACGCACTAAAATTCATACTTGATCATGCAGCTGCCGGAAATGCTGCGCTTCTGGCCGACATGGCCTCTGCACGCCCAGGTTGACGGAAAGGGGCTGGCTTTCTGCGGGCTTCATCATAAGGCCAAGTTCGCCCATGCCGGTGTCCCCCTCAAAGCTGGGGACGGCCGCATCGTGCCCAAAGGTCCGTGGTCTCTCAGGTTCCGGCAAATTCATGCCCGCAGGCGGCACCCGCATAGGGCTTGAAGCGTTCGTGCACCTTGTAGGTATACCCCATGTCATCGTATTCAAACTTGTCCTTTGCGGTCAGCGTGTCGTCCGTGCCCTGCACCCTGGTCCAGATGTACCTGCCCTAGACATCGGCATGGCGGTCTTCAGTGATGTTCCGCACGCAGCCCAAGCCGCCAGCCCATCCTTCCTTCCCATGCAAAAAAGATCCGTATAAGATAGACCCTGCAGCCTGCCTTAACTGGACTGCATGCCTGCCTGCGGCCTGCTTCAAGGCTTTGTGCGCGGGCCGCATCTACCCCACCTCTAAAGGAGCAAAACTTGGATACCGGCAGTACAGACCATCCGACCAGCATATGGAGCCGGCTTGGACAGTTCTTCAATCATGATTCCGACGAAAGCCTGGAAAAAGCCATTCTGGATGCCCGCGCAGACGGAGAGGTGGAAGCTGAGGAAAGTTCCATGCTTCTTGGCATACTGCGTTTCAATGATCTTCGCGTGCAGGACACCATGACGCCGCGTGCCGACATCGACTGCGTGCCTGACGACACCCCCCTGCACGAGGTTGCCAGCATGGTTTTGTCCTCGGGGCACTCCCGCCTGCCTGTCTACAACGACAACAGGGACAACATCGTCGGAGTCGTCCACGCCAAGGATCTGCTGGGCTGCCTGGTTGATACGAGCAAGATGAACGATCCTGTCTCCACCATCATGCGCGAGCCCTTCTTTGTGCCGGAGACCAAGCGCGTCTCAACACTGCTGCAGGAGTTCCGCTCCAGCAAGATGCACATCGCCATCGTCCTGGACGAATACGGCGGCACCAGCGGCCTGGTCAGCATTGAGGACCTTCTGGAAGAGATTGTGGGCGACATTGAGGACGAGCACGACAAGCCCGCCCTTGACGACATCACCGACATGGGCAACGGCACCTATGAGTTCTCCTCCCGCGTCCCCTTGGAGGACCTGGCCTCCATCGGCGTCGTCATCGACTCTGAGGACGTGGACACCATCGGCGGCTATTTGAGCATGGAAACAGGGCATGTGCCCTGCACAGGCGAAACCTTCACCGAGCAGGGCTGGGTCTTCACCGTCCTTGACGCCGACAAAAAGCACATCAAGCGCCTGCGCCTGCAGCGCAAGGCGCCGGACGACAACGCTGAGGCCCATGAATAACCCAACTACCCAAACAAGCTTTCCACCCAGGGCAGCGGCCGTTCTCTGCATTCTGCTGGGCTTCTGCCCCGCCTTTCCCATCCTGTCCTTTTCCCTGCCGCTGCTTGTGCTGCTCTACCCTGTCGGCACAGCCATGCTCGGCATGAAGGCAGGATCCGACAGGCAGGCCTTCTTCCAGGCGCTGCTTGCAGCCGGCGCAGGACATGCCGCAGCCCTCATCTGGATGCGCATCCCCATGAGCGTTGTGGGCGGGCTCCCTATGATCGCCTCGGTCCTGCTGACCTTTGTGGCCTGCCTTATGCTCTCCTCCCAGGCAGGGCTCTTTGCCGTCGCAGCCCGCCGTCTCTGGCAGCCTGAACTTCTGCGCTCAGCCTGCGCCATGGGGCTTGTCTGGTACTTTCTTGAGTACGGCTACGCCCTGACCCTGGGCTTCCCCTGGCTTCCCCTGTCAGGTGCCCTTGCCAAGTGGTCCTGGACCATGCAGCTGGCCGACACGCTGGGCGCCTACTTAACCTCCTCCCTGTGGCTTGCGGCAGCCTTCCTGCTGGCAGGCTTTCTCTTGAAAAAGCAGCTGCGCCTGCTTGCCGCAGGAGCCCTCATTGCGGCAGGGCTTGCAGGCTACGGCCTCTTCAGCCTGGCATCATCCCCTATGGTGCCCTGTCTGGGGCCGGAGGCGGCGGCAAAGGCTCTTCCAAATCCTGCCGATGACAAGGACGTCTTTCCGGTGCTCATGGCAGACGGCAACATAGACCAGAACCAGAAGTGGGTTGAAAGCTACCGCACAGGCACGGTGCGCACCTACGTCACCCTCTCAAAAGAGGCGCTTGCCAGGGTCTATGCCCAAACCCCGTCGGCAGAAGACGCCCAGGCCATGCGGGACTACCTTTCCCGCGGGCTCATTCTCTGGTCCGAGACGGCCATGCCCTTCGACCTGCCCACCTCCCCCCACACCGCAAGCCTTATTGAGCTGGCAAGAAGCAGCGGCATGGCGCTCATCACAGGAGCACCCGGCTTTGAAAGATCAGCCGGCAGCAGGGACTACACAGTCTACAACCGCATCTGGCTCATCACCCCCCAGGGGCTTCCAGGCGGCAGCTACGACAAGGAGCACCTCGTCCCCTTCGGCGAATACATTCCCGCCTGCTTCCGCTGGCACTTCCTGGACGGGCTGATGCAGGGGGTCGGCCAGTACACCGAAGGCACAAGGACAGCCCCTCTGCACCACGGCCGCCTTGCTCTGGGCCCCCTGGTCTGCTATGAAGGCATTTTTCCCTGGCTGGCCCAGGAACGCGTATCCAAGGGCGCCAACGTGCTGCTGGACGTCAGCAACGACGGCTGGTTCGGGGCGACGGCAGCCCCCTGGCAGCACCTCTACCTCACGGGACTGCGGGCTCTTGAGCAGAACCGCTGGCTTGTCCGCTGCACCAACACCGGCATCTCCGCAGTCTACGACAACAGGGGCCGCATCGTCCTTGAAGGGCCGCAGTTTGTCGAAAACGCCCTCTGGGCTTATGCCCGCACCATTGAGGCGACAAGCCGCTTCCACTCTCTTTTCTATATTCTTCCGGCCGTCTGCGCCCTTATCCTTATATTGTGCGTCTTCTCTATGAGAAGAAAAGGTCAACTCTCATGCAACAACTAAGTCTGCTTCTTCCCATCTGTCAGGAACTAACAACCCGCTTCCAGGCACTCTGGGGGCGTCTTTGACGTCGCAGGCACAAAAGAGAAGCTGGCCGGCATAGAAAAGCAGCTGGCAGAGCCGGGTGCATGGGACGATCATGAGGCCTTGAAGCCCATACTGCAGGAAAAGAGCCGCCTTGAGCGCAACGAAGCCCGCTATACTGACTTGAAGAAATGCTACGACGACCTGGAAGCCCTGCAGGAGCTTGCCGGCATGGCCGAGGGAGACGAGCAGAACGAGCTTCTGGAGGAGCTGGAAGCCCAGTGCGGCACCCTGACGGCCAAGCTTGACGAAGCGGAAATGGTCTTCCTGCTGGGCGACGAGGAGGATTCCCAGAGCGCCATTTTGGAAGTGCACTCAGGGGCAGGCGGCACAGAGGCCATGGACTGGGCGGAAATGCTGCAGCGCATGTACGTGCGCTGGGCCAACAGGCACGGCTTCAAGTGCGAGGAGCTGGACTACATGCCCGGCGACGAGGCAGGGGTCAAGCGCGTCACCCTGCGCATAGTAGGCGAGTACGCCTACGGGCTGCTTAGATCCGAGCGCGGCATCCACAGGCTCATCCGCCTCTCCCCCTTTGACTCCTCAGGACGCCGCCACACCTCCTTTGCCTCCGTCGACGTCATCCCCGACATAGACAACGACATCAAGCTCGACATCAAGGAGTCGGATCTTCGCATCGACCTGTTCCGCTCCTCAGGCCCAGGCGGACAGAACGTCAACAAGACCACCTCCGCCGTGCGCATCACCCACATTCCCACCGGCATCACGGCCCAGTGCCAGAACGAGCGCAGCCAGCACCACAACAAGGACAGCGCCATGCGCATCCTGATGGGCCGCCTCTACAGCCTGGAGCTGGAAAAGAGGGATGCCGAGAAGCAGGCCTCCTACGAAAACAGGGACGCCATTGCCTTTGGCAGCCAGATCCGCACCTACACCCTGCAGCCCTTCCGCCTGATCAAGGATCACCGCACAGGCTATGAACGCACCGACGTCGACAACGTCCTGGACGGCGACATCGACGGCTACAGCCATGCCTACCTGCTCTACAGGCATGAGAAGATGCACAAAAGCTGAGGACAGCCCATCGTGACAAAAAAAGGTCCTGACGAAAAAAAGCCAGGAGGCGGAAAGCCGGGAGCCTGCCTGCTCCAGGTCTTCAGGGCTGAGGAGAGGCGCCGGCGCCGCGGCCTTGCTGAAAACCAGATTGTGGTCCTGCGGGCATCAGATCAGGAAAGCAGCATCCCAGCCTTGAGGGAGGCGCTTGCCCTGGAAGCAATGGAGTGCGACAGCATCGTTGAGCTCGACCAGGAGACCTGCGCCCTGCACCTGCCCTCCGCCTCCCAAAGATGGGCTGAGGGCTGCCTTAAAAAAGCCCTTGCCCGCCTTTCCCTTCCAGGCGTCAAAAGCCTGCTTGTCAGCCTGCCGCAGGACATCTGGGAGACGCACACGCCGCAGAAGGTGCTGAACCTCATCCTGGAAGAGCTTGCCAGGGAGCCTGAGGCGGACTCAGACTGCCCGCAGAAGCGCCG
>CAZWGJ010000136.1:0-5303 GCA_964633375.1 uncultured Desulfovibrio sp. | reverse complement strand
TCCATGATGAGCACCGGGCGCTCCATCACAAAGGCAAAGTCAAAGATGATGCTGGAGTAGTCGGAGATCATCATGTCGGCGCTGCTCATGGCCGGGAAGTTGTCGGGATTGGTGTCCCAAGTTACGTTGTCATACCTGGCGGTCTCTTCCTTGAGCTTTGCCAGCATCTCCTTTTCAACCAGCCTGCTCTGCGGATGCGGGCGGACGGTTATCTGGTAGCCTTCCTCTGCCAGAGGCCCCAAAAGCGTCATGCCGTAGCGGGAGAGCAGCCCGTTGGGACCCCAGGTGGGTGCAATCAAAATATGGGCGCTGTCGTCTGTGCGCTCCGGCGCCTGATACTCTCTTTTGCGCTTCACAAGCCCGTCAAAGTAGGCGCAGCCGCAGGGGTAAATCTGCTTGACCGGGGTCTTCCTCTGCTTTTCCAGCTCGCGGACCGAGGCTTCCTGGTGGGGGCCTGAGCTTAGGAGGCTGTCGTAGTAGTCCATGCCGAAGAGCCGGTAGAGGGAGACGTCGCCTGCTGCATGCACGATGTGGGCATAGTGCCCCACGCCCCTGGACTTGTGGATCTGCAGGACGTCAAGGCCTGGCGTTGTCATGCAGACCACGTCCGCCTCCAGCATGTTCAGCGTCGCAAAGGCCTTGTTGCCCTTCCCTATGCAGCGGGTGCTGACATGGGGAAGCCCGGCTGCAAGCCCCGGATCCTGGTCGTCTGAGCTCAAATAGGTGCAGTCGGCGCCTTTGGCGGACAGGGCCTCGACGACGGGCTTGAAGGTGTTCCAGTACTGGCGCCCCTCGCTGTAGAGGACGATGCTTTCCCGCTGGTGCTTGTGCGTCCTGCCCATGAGCGTGCAGAAGAAGGAGACGCCCTGGTAGAAGACGCCCTTCACGAAGAAGATGAGCGTAGCCAGGATGCCGACCAGGGCTGAGACCAGCATGCTGCCAGTGCCGGGGTCCAGATAGGCGAAGGCGTCCTCGGGCAGGAGGCAGTAGATCAGGGCAAGGCAGAAGACGCGCCGCTTGGCGGGGGAAAGACTGTTCTTCATAGCAGACATGATAAAGGTAGGCATGCTGTCAGGCATGAAAGTTGGCATGGGGCAAAAAGAGAAAGTGGCAGAGCCGCCTGAAATCGGCGGCCCTGCCGGCAAAAAGCTTTGTACTCTTGTACAGGGTTCAGGCACAAGTGGCGAACCCGAAAAAAAACGCTACGGCTTCACCGCAGCAGACGGGATGTCGGACGGGATGCGGGAGACTGCGAGCTTCTGGGCAATCAGCACGGCGATGATGCCGCCGGCCAGCTTGCCGCCCATGATGGGCAGGATGAGGGTCGGCTGGAAGTTGGCGGCAAAGGCCAGGTGGTCGCCGAAGAGGAAGGCGCAGCAGACGGAGAAGGCTATGGTCCTGACCTTGTCGGCAGGCTCAAGCTTCCTCACCATGGCAAAGAGCGCCAGGACGTTGGCGGAGGCTGCCAGGATGCCGGCTGTGCAGTCGGCGGAAAGGCCGACCTTCTGGCCGATGAAGCCCAAGGGCTTCGCCAGCTTCGTCCTGATGAGGTAGACCATGGGGAAGGCGCCGCAGAGCATGATGCCTATGTAGCCGGAGATTTCCAGCGCCCTGTTGATGTCCTTGTCGTCGGCGATGATGGGCTCAAAGCCCCAGCAGCCGAGCAGCTTGGAGAAGACGCCGGTGAAGTACTCGATGACGCAGCACACAAAGACAAGGCGCAGGGCTGCGTCCATCAGCCTGCCAAGGATGATGAAGCCCCTGATCATGCGGTTGGGGATGAGGAAGAGCCCCAGGGCCAGCAGGCCGCAGATGATGATGAGCGGCACAAGGTTGTGGAAGATCTGCAGCATGCTCAGCTGCAGCCTGTAGTCGGCTGCGCCTGAGGTGGCGATGATGCTGCGGACCTCAGGAGAGGTGGCGGCAATGATGAGGCTTGAGACCAGGACGCCGAAGGGAATGGCGAGCAGGCCGGACATGACGCCCAAAGCCAGGCAGGGCCTGTCTTCCTTGGCAATCATCTTCAGAGCCACCGGAATGGAGAAGACTATGGTGGCGCCGGCCATGTAGCCGGTCATCATGGCCATGATCCAGCTTTCCTTGGTTTTTGCCAGGTCGAAGGCCAGCTGGTAGCCGCCCATGTCGACGGCGATGAAGGTGGTGGCAGCCATGGCGGGGTCTGCGCCCACCGCGTCAAAGAGCGGGGTGAAGACGTGGGTCACAAAGGAGGTGATGAAGGGGGCGGAGGCCATGATGCCTGCCACAGGCAGGAAGATGGCGCCGATGGAGCCTATGCCCTCCAGAAACTGCTGTCCGGTGGGGCTGGATTCATCCAGAATGGAGCAGACTGCCCCGACGAGGGCAGAGCACATGATCAGGTAGATGACAACCTGTCCGATATATTCCATGGGAGTAGATTCCTCATTGCTAACGATAGAGTTCGAGCGCTTTTTCGGCGTACATTTTGGCGGCCTGGTACCAGATCAGCAGATAGTTGTCGACGCTTTTGCCCAGGCTCTCCTGATAGATGGCCCAGACAAACCAGTAGTAGGCTGCGATGGCTATGTAGGCTATGGCGTGCCGCTGCTCCTGCAGGGACGGATCATGCCCGTAGTACTTGGCAACAACCTGCATGGCTTCCTCGTAGTTGTAGTCGGAGCAGCAGATGAAGGTGCCAAGATCGGCGCAAGGGTCGTCACTGCCTGAGTACTCCCAGTCAATGAGTTCCATGTCGTTTCCATGGACTAAGAAATTTGGGGAATAGGTGTCGCAGTGGCAGAGCACCTTGGGGCATTCGTCCGCCTCGGCAAAGTTGTAGACCTCCTGCATCCTCTCATAGAGCAGGGAGAAGTCCTCAAAGTCAGCGCGCCCTCTTTTTTGAATTTTGTCGATAAAGTCCAGGCAGCCCTTCCAGATGTCAAATTTGTAGTCCACGCGGACCTGGGCGCCGTGCAGCTTGCGGATCAGGGCAAGCGCCTGTTCAACTTCCTTTTCGTTGTGGTAGTCCAGCTCTTTGGTGTCTTCGATGTAGCGGCTTATCTTCCAGCCCTCCTCCCTGTCCATATACAGGAAGGTCTTGTCGAGACCGAGCTTTTCGGCAGTCTGCATGGAGAGGTATTCATTTTCTCTGTTGATGTACTCGTCCGTGCCCTTGCCGGGATGGCGGTAAATGTACTTTTTGCCCTTGCAGGTGAAGCGCAGGGAGGTGTTGGTCAGCCCCTTCTTCAGCGGCTTGATGTCGCTGATGTCCTCCTGCCTGCAGGAGAAGTACTGGCAGATGTTCTTTAAGATGGTGGAGTCGGCGTTGTTGATGTAGTAGGGATCAAAAAGGCGCAGATCGTCCAGTGAGTCGAATTCGTGGAGGATGCCCTGGCCGTACTTTTTGATGTACATGTCAAGCTCGTCCGCATGCCTTGCGTACACGTCCTCCCACAGTTCGTACTTGGTAGGCTCCTTGGCGTACTCGCTTTCAAGCAGCGGGACAAACTTGGCGGAGAACTCCCTGGAGAAGAAGACGTGCGCCGCCATGAACCAGGTGTCCCTGCCGCCGACGGTGACCTTGCGGATGAGGCCGTCGTCTGCATAGTCCAGGCAGTACTCGTTCGTCTCCCCCTCCGCATACATGGCTGCGTAGTACGCCTTGTACACGTAGGGCTCAAAGGGGTTCTCGGTGCAGTAGTTGTCCGAGCAGCAGATGTAGGTGTTCTTCAGGCGGTCCTTGACCAGCATCAGCGTCGAGGTGTTGTTGAAGCGGAAGTAGTCCGGATTGACAACAATCTTTACCCCGAACTTGTCCTGCAGGTAGAAGAACTGCTCCTTCATGTAGCCCACGACAAGGGTGATGTCGGTGATGCCGGCTTCCTGGAGGTGCCTGATCTGGCGCTCGACGAGCACCTCGCCCTTGACCTTGTACAGGCCTTTGGGCTTTTCAAGGGACAAGGGCACAAAGCGGCTGCCAAGGCCTGCGGCCATGATGACGGCATTGTCAACCTTGTAGGGCGCCAGGGCGGCATCCCCCTCCTTGGTGACAGCACCCTGTGCATCGATCTGGCCTGCGCCCTGCAGCGCGGAGACAAGGGCGCCGACTTCGTCCTCTGCAAGACCCGTCCTGCGGGACAGGTCTGCGCAGGAGAGGCCCGGCGCCTTTTTAAGGGTGGTTAGTACGGTGAACTGATTTTCTGAAAGCATAGAGATGTTCCTGAGTGCCTTTCTTCTTATGTTTTGAAAGCTGCACTCCAAAATCATGATTCAGGCCAGCTGCCATGCAAAAAAGGCTTTTGTACGGCAGCAACTATGACGTATACCCGTCGCTTTCGTCTGGTATAGTCATTAAATCTGGCTTCATACTCTATTCGCTGAAGTATTGGCAAGAGAGCGGATTGCTATGAAATGCCCGGCTGGGCGGGGCTGGAAGCCGCTGTGCCGGCTTTGGAGCAGCGCCTGCCTTTTGGCTGCACGCAAGGGGTTTTGCTGCCGTGCAGCTTTAGAAAGAAAAGGAAACGCCCCCATGGCCTTAAAGGCTGTAAGGGGGCGGGCATGGATGCAGTGCTGCAGAGCGTGCCGGGCAGCGTGTCAGACAGCCTGCAGGCTGCTTGTGAACTCATCCAGGGAGCCGGCCTGGCAGGACAGGCGCAGCAGCCAGGCAAGCTTCTTCCAGTCAGAAACTGCCTGTATGGCGGCAGCCAGTGCTTCAGGGAGAGAGCCAAAGCGCACCTCAAGTTCAGAAATGATGTCCTGGGCAAGCCCCTGCAAAACTTCTTTTTCCTTGTCCTTTCTGCCCTGGCTGACGCCTTCCGAGAAGGCATACTGAACTGCGTTGGGCTCCCATTGGGGGAGGTCCTGGGGGAGCCCGTCATCTTCAGCCTGCTCTGCCGTCACGGCATCCGCCTGGTCTTCCTGGCAGGCTGCGTGCTCCTCTGGCTGTCTGGGCGGGACGCCTGAAAGCCCTTCCGGCATGGAGGCACCGGGAAGTTCTGCATCAGGAAAGTAGACTGAAAAGTGCTCGTTGGGATACATGAGCGTCTTATCGTCGGAACAGACTTTCCCTATGATGGTGCGCTGCGGGACGGCATACTTCTTCTCAGGCTTGTACTCGCTGCCGTACTGGTACTGGACGTATAAGGAAGAATTCTTTGATTTGATGAAGATTTTGCCTTTAAGATCAGGAATTTTGACAGGAGCTTGATAGTACATAACAGCCTCGCAGATTGCAGTTGCCAATGAAAAAAGCACAACACCTTGCACTAGGAAAGGCTGATAAAATAGGTCTTTGCTTTTCCAGTGAATGCTGCTGTCGGCAATAC
>CAZWGJ010000135.1:0-5369 GCA_964633375.1 uncultured Desulfovibrio sp. | reverse complement strand
AGGTTGCTCTCGCCGCCGATGCGGACAGTGTCGCTGCTGAAGGCCCACTCCCTGCGCTTTTCCATGCCCAGCCTTGAGCAGCCGGGCAGAAAGCGCAGCGAGCGCAGGAACTGGTCAAAGGGGCCTGCATTCTCCCTTTCCTGGTAAATGATCCGCTCCTCGACCTCCACCTGGATGGGGATGGCAGCCTGCTTCTGCTTCTGCGTCTGCTCCTTCAAAAACTTGGCGCCGCGCCCGGGCAGCGTGTCCGTCACCACCAGCCCCATGCCGAAGGAGCGCGTCCTGTTGGAGGCGCCGGTGCCAAGGCGCGTCTTGAGCAGGACCGTCTTGTAGCGCTCCCACAGGGTCGGGACGTTGATGAGGATCTTCTCAAACTTGGCTGCGCGCGCATCGTCGCCCTTCTCGCGCATGTCGCGGATCATCTGGCGGATCATCTGCTTTAAGCGCGGCCCCTGGCCGGAGTTCAGGGCAGACTGCAGCTCGCCTATCTCGGAGATGCTGGCAACGCTGCCCTCCACCCAGTCGCGCATGTAGAAGATTTCCAGGTGGGAGATGATGCCGTCGCAGTCCCAGAGGAGCTCCATGACATCCTCTACGGTCAGGCCGTGGGTGTTCAGCACCATGCGGTAGCCGGCGTTGACCTCCTGCAGCGTGTGCATGAGGGTGATCGGCTTCATGGCCAGAATGCCCGGGATGTGGTCCAGGTCCTTCTGCAGATCAATGTGCGGCAGCTCTGGATGCAGACTGTAGTTGAGCCAGTCTGCCATGATGACGTCGGGATAGACCTTTTCCAGTGCGTCCTTCTGCAGCTTTTCCTCAGGCTCAAGGGGCTCCTTCCTGTTGTAGAACTCCTCCAGGCGGCCCTCGATCAGCGGGCAGTAGACCGTGTACATGTATTCGGCCAGCCGCTCCCTGTTGGCGTGCCCCCTCCCCACATAGTTGAGGAAGTCGTCCACGCTGATGGGAGGCAGGTCTATGCCCATCTCGCGCATGTAGGCAGGGCGCATCTTGTCATTCCAGGCCGTGATGGAGTGCAGGATCATCTCCCGCTTGAAGGCCACGACCTCGCGCCCCCTTGCGCCCAGAGCCACCATCTTGGGGGACTGCAGGAAGTCCAGGAAGTCCTGGTCAGAGGAGAAGCCGCGGGGAATCCAGAGGAAGCTGACAAAGCGCCCCCGGAACGGCACGGTGTACTCGACGCCGATGCGCACGGTGATGCCGACTATGGCAGAGGCTTCCAGAACCTCCTGCGCCACGTCGTGGTCGACGCAGTTGTCGTAGATGATGGTCAGGTTGCGGAGACCCTTGATCCAGGCGTCCATGATGAGGTGCGTCGGGCTTTTGCGGCCCTTGGTGTTCATGTCGTAGACATGCTCGTCAAAGGCCAGCTGATTCCATTCCTCGCTCATCTCGGGCAGGTTGTAGCGCTTGAGGAGGCGGCGGACGACGCGCGGCGTCCCCTGGGCTGCAGCCCTGAAGTCGTGCGCCAGCTTAAGCTGCTTGTCATCGTCGCCGTGCGCACGCACAATGTCCTTCATGATCTGCATAAGGACGCGTGCCGTGTTGTGGCTCAAGCCCGACCTGGTTGAGTTGATGACCTCGTCATAGAGGATGCGCAGCCCCATCAGGCGGTCCCTGGTCTGGGTCCTGCCGGCATCAAGGTTGCTCAGGAGGTTGACCACGGCATAGGCCATCCGCGACACGGCAGTATCCACAAGTTCCTTTATCCCGTGCGGATGCAGATGGGGATCCACCGCAATTCCCACGGATTTCTTCCGGCCTTCCAGCACCCTGTTGACCAGTCGCAGGATGTCCATATCCTTGCGGTCAAAATAAAGACCAGTTTTGAGCAATGTACTGCGCCTCCCAAAAAATAAGTCAGCATACCCTTATCGTCACATGAATGTCACACATAAGAAGTATGCTAAACAGTTATGCTGTGTAGCCTATCTTTTTAGCAAGTACTTGACAATACAAGTTTTACCGCTTCCCTGACGCCGGCAAAAAAAGAGAGACGCCTTTTGGGCAGGAAGAACCGCCTTGGGCGTTCTGTTTTCAGGGCCGCTGAAAAAAGCAGCAAAAATCCGTCCTGTTGCCGGAGCAAAAGGATACTGCTAGATTGTGCGCCGCATTGGCCGGCCAGCTCAAGGGAATTTCTGCCATAAGGAGGCCGGCCGCAAGGAAGTGCCCCTATGATGTATGCCAGCAAAACGCTTCGGAAGGCATGCCTTCTCCTGGCCATGCTGCCGCTTTTTCTCTGTCTTTTCTCCGTGCAGGGCGCAGATGCCGCCCCGCTGCGCGTGGCCCTGCTGCTTGAAAGCGATGCCAATGACGACGGCGCAGCCGCCCTTCTAAAGCAGGGGCTGGCAAAGGCCGGCACGCAGGCCGACATTGCAGCCAGCATCGTCATCTGCCCGCCTGACGCCGACCAGACCGCCCTCTTCAGGAAGGCGGCCGAGAACAACGACCTGGTGCTGCTCTTTGAGCCCAGGCTGCACATGATCCTGCGCGACAATGCCGCCAACTACCGCAAGGTCTCCTTTGGCTGCATCGACACAGGCGTGCGAGCCCCGAACATCATGTCCATCACCTTTGCCGACGAGCAGCCGGCCTTCCTTGCCGGCGCCATGTCGGCGCTGCTGCTTGCCAAGGGCCAGAAGCTTGGCTGGCTTGAGGATGAGGAAGGTCCTGTCCACGACACCATGCTGGCAGCCTTCATCCAGGGCGCCCAGGTGCAGAGTCCCGACGTAAGGATCCTGCGCCGCCAGCTGGGTGCTGCAGGCGATGCGCAGAAGATCCTGCAGGAGTTTTCTGCACAGAACGTCGGCGTCACAGCCCTGGCTGCAGGCTACAGGACGCCAACCGTCCTCTCCGCCCTCAAGGGGACCTCCCTTTTGGCAGTAGGAACGGATGCCGAGCACTTTGCAGATGCCGGCACTCTGGTCCCCTTCTCTGTCGTCAAGCGCTACGACAAAGCCTGCGAGGAGCTTGTCCTTGCCAAGGCCAGGGGCGCCTTTGCCGGCAAGAAGATCCTTACTTACGACCTTGCCAGCGGCGGCGTGGACTTCGTCATCAATGCCGCCTACAAAAAGCAGAAGGGGCTTCCTGCCAGCGTCGAGAGGCGCGTGCAGGAGCTGCGCCATGAACTTGCCGCCGGCACCATCAAGCTTGAAGACAAGCGCATAGGAACGCTCTGCGACTGCCTGGACTAAAACGGCAGGCCTGGAATAAAGCCTTGACGCCGGTCTGCAACTGGAATACAAGGGCAGAGGAACGCCGGAGTGGTGGAATTGGTAGACGCAGTGGACTCAAAATCCACCGGGGGCAACCCCTTGTGAGTTCGAGTCTCACCTCCGGCACCATCTTATGAAAATACTGAGATTGCGGTCATATGGCTGCAATCTTTTTTTGTGCCCCCAAAAGCCCCGACGAGCCTTGCGACAGCGTGTACGAAACCCTCACGACGCAAGGTACGATGACTTATACGACGTCAGGCACGATGCAGGACCGGCTTCAGGGAATCACCCCAAAGCCGGCATCCCTGATTACACAAGGACATCGTCATTCAGCAGGAAGTGCTGGATGCCGACAACGACAACGCCCTCTTCTGTAACCCAGGGCTTGCTGTTGCCGCCAACGATAATTACCCTCTTGAAGTAGTCATTTACTTTCAGGAATGGCTCTTTTACCCGAGCGCATTTTTCAGGTGTGTCCATTGATAATACGGACTGTATATAATATTTCTGCTGTCCTTTAGCAGCAATAAAGTCTATTGTATATCTTTTCCTGCTTCTTTTCCCTTCATCGCTGCGTTCGATAAATTCAACGACGCCGACATCTACACTAAACTCTCTATAACGCAGCTCATTATAGACAATATTTTCCATAATAGGATCTTCTTCATTTTGTCTAAAATTAATTCTTACATTTCTTAAACCAATATCTTCAAAATAATATTTATAAGGAGTACTGATATACCGCTTTCCCTTAATACTATACTGCTTTGCCTGTGATATGATAAAAGTATCCTCAAGATAACCTAGATATTTTAAAACAGTCATATCTGAAATTTTTTTGTTTTTTATTTTTTTAAATGCTATTGACAATTTTAATGGATTTATAAATGAACCTATTAATGAAGACACTATATCAATAAGCTCGTTAAACTCCTCTTTATGTCTCAGAGGATAACGTTCAGCAATATCTCTACAATATGTCAAAGTAAATAATGACTGTATATAATTTATTTTATCTCCACTATTTTTTATAGACAATACAAATGGAAGCCCACCATATGTACAGTATTCAGTCCATGCATTATCTAAGCTTCCGTCATATGAAGAATAAAATTCACTGAATGACAGAGGAAGAATATGTAGTTCAGAGCAACGCCCACTAAATTCACTTACAATGTCATTAGACAAAAACCTGGAATTGCTTCCAGTTACATAAATATCAACATTTTTCTCACACAATAAATTATTTAATATGTTTTCAAAATTATCTACTATTTGTATTTCATCAATGATAACGTAATAGTTGTTATTGTCTTTTATCTTGTCATTGATAAATGTATACAGTTTTCTTGCATTTCTCAATTCATTGAAATCTTCATTGTCAAGCTGTATATGTATAATATGGCCTTCATCAACTCCTTTCTCAAGTAAATACGGATAGAACAAATTAAACAAAAGAAAAGACTTCCCGCATCTCCGCAGACCTGTCACAATCTTAATCAGGCCATTGTTTTCAAGCCCTATCAGCCGCTGCAGATACGCATCTCTCTTGATAATCATACGATTGCTCCAATGACAAAACAAACTATGAAAAAGTGTGTCACCTTATAATTTTTTTTACACTCGTCATGCTGTATTGTCAACAAGATATTATGAAAATCTGTGTCTTGAAGTACCCCCTTTTGAACCATGCCCGCTTAACCGTACTGCCAGGGGGCACGAAAAAAGCCTCTTCCGTCCACACCATATTGAGCAGACAGAAGAGGCTGCAGAAAAACGATACAACTCTCAGCATCCAGACGTCGTCAGATGCGTCAGGACGCTGCACGCAGCCTAAAACTCATACTTAACCATGCAGTTTCCGGAAATGCCGCGCTTCTGGCCTACATAGGCCTGCACGCCCAGATTGATGGAGAGAGGCAAGGATTCAGAGGGCGTCATGGTGATGCCAAGTTCCCCTATTCCGGTGTCCCCCTCAAAGCTGGGGGCTGCCACATTGAAGCCGTAGGTCGTGGACTCGCAGGAGCCGGCAAACTCATGCTCCCACGCTGCGCCGATGTAGGGCTTGAAGCGCTCGCTGCCCTTGTAGGTGTACCTGGCGCCAAAGCGCACGCGGGAGGAGTCCATGTCGTC
>CAZWGJ010000134.1:0-5453 GCA_964633375.1 uncultured Desulfovibrio sp. | reverse complement strand
CAGAATCTCAAAGTTATTTCTTCCCATTCGCTATTCACTTGTCAATGAACACATTATCAAGAGAAAATCTCTCGCTGTCGTTTTAGCGACAAAACGGGAATCTATTCTCTTGTCTTTCCCCTGTCAAGTCTTTTTTGAAACTTTTTCAAATTTCTTTGAAGCAGCTTCGTTTGACCTGGCAGAGAAGGAACGAAAGTTCCTGCACTTCGTGTCAACGTTCAGTGAGCGTTTTCACTTGGCGCGAGGGAGACTTCTACGCTGGTAGACCCCTTCTGTCAACAACTTTTTTAATTTTCTTCAAAGAAATTTCACCAGACCGTCTTTAATCCGCCATTATGGCGGATCACAAGCCTGAATTTTTTTCTGCACCAGACTGCTGAAAAGGGTTTCACTTCCCCCTTCACTGCTGCGTTCATCACCTCTTCACTGCCTCTTCCTTATCCTCCGCACCAGTCATCCGGCACGACTGCCTTATCCTGCCCCCTGCCTCCTTCATGAGGACAGGATGAGGACGGGATGCCTTCCGGAACAGCACAGGCTGCGCACTCCCCCTTGTTTGATAGGATCTTCACATTTTCATTGAGGGCGTATAAGGTGGAACCGTATAGGTAGAGATCGCCCTTTTTCCACATCGGCGACAGCCGATGACATCAGGGTGCTCTTTTGTGTGTTATTTTCACGTCAACGACGGGAGTACATCATGGCAAACCCTCTCGATATGCAGCGCTCGTATGCCATCGTCGGCACGGGCGGATGCGGCAAGACCTCCCTTGCAGAAATGCTACTCTTTGATGCAGGCGCCATCTCCAGGATGGGCGCTATCGAAGAAGGAACCACCTGCCTCGACTATGAACCCGAGGAAATCCGCCGCCGCGGCTCCATCCAGGCTGGCGTCGCCACCTATTTATGGGAAAAGAACCGTCATTTCCTTCTGGACGTCCCAGGCGACGGCAACTTCTCCGGCGACCTTGAATACCTCCTCAAGGGTGTAGACAGCGTCTTGTTTGTTATCGACGCCGTTGACGGTGTCCGTCCGCTGACCAAACGCTTCTGGAACCACAGCAGGGCAGCCAACCTGCCTACCATCATCGTGGTGAGCAAACTGGACCGCGACCGTGCCGACTTCAATATGGCCATTGAAAGCTTAAGCGGCCTCAATGTCCGTCCCGTCGTGCTTCAGCTGCCCATCATGGAAAACGGCTCCTTTGTGGGCTATGTGGAGACGCTGACCGGCAAGGCCTACCGCTTTGACGACAAAGGCGGCGCAGCAGAGTGCGCCATCCCGGACAGCCTCAAGGACGAAGTCTCCCTCATCCACGACGTCGCCGTCGAAAACATCGCAGAGAGCGACGAAAATCTGCTTGAGAAATACCTTGATGAAGGCACGCTGGCAGCAGACGACCTGCACAGCGGCCTGCGCAAGGGCGTCCTGAACGAAACCATCTTCCCGGTTGTCTGCACCTCCGCCCTTGAAAACAAGGGCGGCTCCTTCCTGCTTGGCTGCATCGCAGACCTTATGCCCTCTCCCCTGGAAGGACCTGCCATTCAGGATGAGGCCGGCGGCACCCACGCAGTGACAGCTGACGGCGACCTGACCTGCTTTGTCTTCAAGTCCGTAGCCGATCCTGTCTCAGGGCAGCTCTACTCCCTCCTGCGCGTCCTGACAGGCACCATGACCTCAGACGCCACCCTGACCAACATGACCAGCTCCGAGAGCGAGCGCATGGGCGGCCTCCTCTACATCACAGGCAAGACGACCTCCGTCTGCAAGGATCCCATGGGGCCCGGCTCCATCGTGGCCGTGTCCAAGCTGAAGTCCACCAAAACAGGCGACACACTGACCAACAGCAAGACGCCCTACAAGCTTGCTGTGCCGCCGCTGCCTCCGCAGCTTATGACCTTCGCCATCGCCCCCAAGAAGCGCGGCGAGGAGGACAAGGTCTTCGCAGCAGTCCAGAAGCTGCTTGACGATGACATCACCCTCAAGCTGGATCATGGCGAGGAAACAGGCGACATCCTGCTTTCCGGCATGGGGCAGCTGCACATTGAGCTGGCTGTGGAACGCGCCAAGCGCCGCTTCAAGGTCGATATTGAGCTCAAGACGCCCAAGGTCCCCTACAGGGAAACCGTCCGCGGCAAAACGCAGGTGCAGGGACGCCATAAAAAACAGTCCGGCGGACGCGGCCAGTTTGGCGACTGCTGGATTGAGATGGAAGGTCTGCCCCGCGGCTCCGGCTATGTCTTTGAGGATGCCATCGTGGGCGGCGCCATTCCCAGGCAGTACATCCCTGCAGTCGACAAGGGCATCCAGGAAACCGCAGCCCGCGGCTACATTGCCGGCTATCCGGTGGTGGACTTCAAGGTCAAGCTCTACGACGGCAGCTACCACTCAGTTGACTCTTCAGAAATGGCCTTCAAGATTGCCGGCTCCCTGGCCTTCAAGAACGCTATGGACAAGCTGAAGGCTGTTCTTCTTGAACCCATCGTGCAGCTTGACATCAGCATCCCTGACGACAGCATGGGCGACGTCATAGGCGACCTTGCCTCCCGCAGAGGCAAGGTCATCGGCTCCGACTCCCAGGGCGGCGTCACTGAAATCAGGGCTCATGTCCCCATGAGCGAGATTCTGCGCTACGCCTCCGACCTGCGCTCCATGACCGGCGGACAGGGCTTCTTCACCATGGAATTTGACCACTATGAAGAGGCGCCCCAACCTGTCGTAGACAAGGTTGTGGCTGAATACCAGGCTTCCAAAGCCGAGTAATGCCAGCTGTTTCCACTTTCTAACTGTACAGTCCGGTCCGAACTGAATGCTTCTTTTGGACCGGACTTTTCTCTTTTTTTTAAATGCAGACGCCGCAGCCCTCTGAAGCGTACTCAGAGCAGGCGCCAGGCCGCCATCACGGGAGTTTCCATCAATGCAGAATGCACCACAAACTGAGGGACAGGAATTGACAGCCTGCCCCCTCACTCGACGCCGTTTTATGGATTCATGCCTGCGCCTTGCCTGCGGCCTGACAGTGACTGGTGCCATAGGCGGCATGAGCCAGCTTCTGCCTTGCAGCGCACATGCCGCTGAACAGGACGATCTTTCTGACTACAGCAGCAGATATCTCTTTCACGATGAAAACAAAAACGACCTGCGCCTGCAGCCGCTGCAGGCAAGGGACAGAAGAGGCAGCATCCCCAACGACAGCCGCCCTGCACAGAAGAGAAAGCCGGACCAGCTTCTTCCGCCAAATCCGGCGGCAAAAAACGGCGTAGTGCGCAGAGTCAGCGTACCATCTGGGGAGAAGATCTGCGCCTTGACCTTTGACTTCTGCGAGCTGGCAACCATCACCACCGGCTTTGATGCAGACATGGTCATCTGGATGCAGGACAACAACATCCCCGCCACCTTCTTTATGGGCGGCAAGTGGATGCGCACCCATGACAGGCGTGTCCGCGAAATCCTGCGCGATCCGCTCTTCGAGATTGGCAACCACGCCTGGGCGCACGGCAACTTCTCCCTGCTCTCAGCTGAGCGCATGCGGGAGGAAATACTGGACACAGCAGGACAGTTCGAGCTTCTGCGCGACCAGGTCCTGAAGGACTCCAACAGAAGCTCCCTTGGCGAGATACCGGTCCAAAAGGAGCTGCGCCTTTTCCGCTTCCCCTATGGACGCTGCAGCAAAGACTCCCTCGACCTCCTGGCCGAACTTGGCTTTGAGCCCATCCAATGGGACGTCGTTGCAGAGGCCGGCGGCAACAACGGAACGCTGGCCCGCGGCAAGGCTGTGGCAGAACGGGTCAAACCCGGCTCCATCCTGCTCTTCCACGGCAACCTTGTCCCCAAGGGCACCTTCCAGCTTTTACGCTACGTGACAGGGGCTCTGATGCGTCAGGGCTACCGCTTTGCCACAGTCAGCGAGCTGCTTCACGCAGGCACACCTGAACGCGCCCAGGACGGCTATTTTGAAAAGCCTGGCGACAACCATTCCCTGGACACACGCTTCGGGGCTGAGGGAACGGGCAGGAAGAAATAACGCCAACTGCCCGCAAGCTGGCTGAAGGCTGTTCCGGTTCTCCGCAGCACCAACCAGCAGTCAAATTCTCAAAACGATGAAATGCGAAGAGGGCCCCGAAAACTCAGGACCCTCTTTTTATGAACTTTAACCTGGGGACGAATCCCCAGGATTTAAAGCGTTATTAGAACTGGTAAGCGAACGTCACGGAAACGTTCCAGGCGTCACGCACATCGTGCTTCTTGCCGGAAACGCCGCTCATCTGCTTCTTGATGCCGCCGTACTTGTCGTCGGACATCCACATGGCGATGTAGCTGGCATCCAGACCGATGGTGAAGTTCTCGTACATCTTGTACTCGTTGGAGAGACCGATTTCGAGAGCGCTGTCGCCCTGGGTCATGTACAGGTTCTCAACACCCACAGCGGAGTTGTTGACAGAATAGGTAAGATTCTGTCTGTAGAGCTTCTTCAGCACGCCGGGATCGTTGGTGCCGCCGATGTAGTTGACGCGCAGGGTGTGCTTTAAGTTCTCAACAAAGGACACGTCCTTGATGCGCAGGCCAACGCCCCAAGTACCAGCCATGGAGCTGCCGATGGCACCTTCACGGGCGATGTACTTGCCGCCGTCAAAGGCGTAGTTGGAGAAGTCGTTGTCGCCGTTGCTGACGGAGAGGTAAGGCATACGCTCGGAGCCGTTGCCCAGGTCGTCGTCATCACCGGAGGCATACCAGGCAACGAGGCCGGGGATGCCGAAGTCTGTCTTGTATTCCAAGAGCAGGGCAGCCAGCCAGCCAGCGCGGTTCATGCGGCTGTTGTCCCAGCTCACGCCGCCGCCCATGAAATCAAAGGCGATGCGGAAGGGATCGGCAGCTGTGATGTCAGCAGTTACGCCGGCCCACCAGCCAGTGGCGTATCCGTCGTCCTTCTCGGCAGGAAGCTTAACGAGAGAGTCGCCCCTGCCGTTAATGACGCCCCAAGCGGGGAGCAGACCTGCACTCATCTGGGCTTTGCTGGTATGCAGATTGTCAAGGTTGTCAAACTTACCATCACCCTTGCGGAAGGTGTTGGCGCCGATAGCAGCAATTACACCGTAGGGGGTAACCTTCACGCCGTCAAAGGACAGAGGAATGAGGAGACCGAAGGCATCCACATTGTCCATAAAGTTAGCATCTCTGGCGTCAGCGTTCTTACCTGAATAGTTATCATTGTAAGGACGAGCCCAGAATGCGGTGATGCCAACGTTTTCATTGATGTTGGCAGACACAGTGATGCCGGCCACGTCGTCTTCAAAGATCTGGGACTTGCCCATGGTGTAGGAAGGCAGAGCCATGCCCTGGATGCCCATGCGGACCTTGACATCGGTCTCAGGCACAATCCAGTCGATGAAGGCGCGGCGAACCTTGATGCAGGTGTCATCAGCACCGAGGGCGCCGCTGCCTTCAGCCTTGC
>CAZWGJ010000133.1:0-5484 GCA_964633375.1 uncultured Desulfovibrio sp. | reverse complement strand
GCAGGCGGCGGCACGCTGAACAGGAAAAAGCCCCCTTCCCATCCCGCAAGTTTTGAGCAGGATAAGGAAGGGGGCTTCCTTTGGCGGCAGATGCCTGCCGCCAAAAAAAGGCATTCCCTTAAAAAGGCGCCAGCCCTTTAAGGAAATGCCTTTCTGTTTTCTTTCAGGCCCTCTGCTAAAGGAACCTGGAATGCTTTCTTATGCCTTGGTGCCTTCGGCAGCGTTCTTGTCGCACTGGGCCACGATGTTCTTGGTGACGGACAGGAAGGCGTCCTTGGCAGGACTGTCGCCTTCCATCTGCACCACCGGGATGCCGTTGTCGGCTGCCACCACAGCCTGGACGTCCAGGGGGATGGCTCCCAGGAAGAACATGTTGTCCTTCTTGGCCAGCTCCTCGCCTCCGCCGTGCTTGAAGAGGTCGATCTTCCCGCCGCAGTGGGGGCAGACCAGACCGCTCATGTTCTCAATGAGGCCGACGGTCTTGGCCTTGGTCAGCTCGATGAAGTTGATGCACTTGCGCACGTCGGCCAGGGAGATCTCCTGGGGCGTGGTGACCACCACGCATTCCGCATCGGGAATGGACTGGAAGATGGTCATGTGCTCGTCGCCTGTTCCTGGAGGGGAGTCGATGACCAGGTAGTCCAGGGCGCCCCAGGCCACGTCGCTGATGAACTGGCGGATGGCGCCGGCCTTCTTGGGACCGCGCCAGATGATGGCCTGATCCCTGTTGGAGCCCAGCAGGGTGTCCATGGAGATGACCTCCAGGCCGTTCTGGCAGACAGCCGGCACGATGAGGCTGTCTTCGTTGACCTGAAGGGTGGTGTCCTTCAGCCCCAGCAGGTTGGGCACGCTGGGACCGTGGATGTCCACGTCCAGCAGGCCGACCTTGTAGCCCAGCTTGACCAGGGAGCAGGCGACGTTGACGGCGACCGAGCTTTTGCCCACGCCGCCCTTGCCGCTCATAATGAAAAGCTTGTGTCTGATATGTGAGAGGTGATCCGATATCTTCTTGTCCTGCTCAGCCATCATCTGGCTGGGACAGCCGCCGGGCTTGCCGGCAGAGGAACAGGAAGAGGCAGAACCGCATGACGAACATCCTGACATGAGAACTTCCCCTTACCAAAAGAGTGTCATAACAACATATTGCCCGCATTAAAGACCTGCGGGCTGACAAAGGCGACAGGACATACGTCCTTTTTTTACAGGAGCCGCCATTTTTTTTGCCATGTGCAGCAGTCTTGGACTGTGTGCACCCTTCAAGGTAAGCATTGATCCTTTTTCGTCAAGCCATGCAGGGCAAGGTTTTGGCACAATGATCCGCCCCTGCATCCCCTGCACTGCGCCCTGCACAGGGACCTGCAGCGGGACTGCAGCAGGTCTGCATCCCATCGTGAAAAGGCGGTGAAAATTTGCTTTTTCACGCCTGAGAGGCTACTAACCTTGTGAGCCTGCCGCACAGCCTCAGCCGGTCTGCACGGCGGCCCTACGACAACTATTAGGAGTGAGCACCCACATGGCTTCCAGAAGGTTTCTGCCAAATATTCTTGTTGTGCTGGTCATCGCCGCCATCACCGCCCTTGCCTACACCTTTCTCAAGGACATGGACGGCCCGGGCGTGACCATCACGCCTGAGACCGGCTTTGTCTCCCCGCATTCCGTGCTGCAGGTCGTCTGCGAGGACCCTTCCGGCATCAAGGAGATACGCGTCGGCATCCGCAAGAACAACACCTTCATGCCCTTCTTCGACAAGAGCTACGACGTCATGGAAGCCACCCGCATGGAAAACATCCCCATGGCCGACGCCAAGCTTGCCCCCGGCGCCTTTGAGCTGGAAATCAGGGCGGTGGACGGCTCCATGGCAGGACTGGGATCCGGCAACACCACCACCAAGCTCATTCCCATGCGCATGGACAACACCCCGCCCAAGGTGACCATCAAGACGCAGCCCGGCTCCATCTACCGCGGCGGATCCGGCTCCATTGCCTACACCATAGACAAGGACGTCAACGAGACCGGCATCCTCATCGGCAGCTACTTTGTGCCGGCTGTCAGGCAGGCCGACGGAACCTATGTCGTCATCTACCCCTTCCCCTTCACCATGTCCGTCCAGGACTACAAGAACAACCTCTTTCTGACGGCCACGGACGTGGCGGGCAACGTGACCAAGATCCGCTTTACGGTCATGGCCTATGAAAAGAAGTTCAGAAGCGACAAGCTGACGGTGACGGACCAGTTTCTGCAGAACGTCCAGAGCAAGATGGGGCACTTTGTGCCGCAGGTGACTGATCCTCTGCAGTGCTACCTCACCATCAACAGCCAGGTGCGCGGCGCCAACATGGAGTTCATGCGCTCCCTCTTGAAGCTCACGGCCCAGGGCAAGCTCTGGAGCGGCCCCTTCATGCCCATGCCCCGCGCCTCGGCGAGATCCGGCTACGCAGACAAGCGCACCCTCATCTACAACAACCAGAAGGTCGGCGAGGTCTACCATCTGGGTCTGGACCTTGCCTCAGTCCGCAATGACAACATCCCTGCCGCCAACAACGGCACCGTCATCTATGCAGGCGAGCTTGGCATCTACGGCAATGTCGTCGTGCTGGACCACGGCCTGGGCGTCATGACGCTCTACTCCCACATGAATGAAATCAGCGTCACCAAGGGCCAGGCCGTCACCAAGGGAACCTACCTTGGCAAGACCGGCACCACCGGCATGGCCTTTGGGGACCACCTGCACTTCGGCGTCCTGGTGGGCGGGCTTGAGGTCAACCCCATTGAGTGGCTCGACCCCAAGTGGCTCAACATCTTGACCAAGCGCATCACGGGCCAGCAGTAGGGCGCATCCTTCAACCCGCTCTTCTTGAAGCACAACATTTTGAAAGCCTTCATCACCAGCGTGATGAGGGCTTTTTCATTCAAGGCAGCACTGCTCTCTGCACTGCCCTGCCTTAAGGTTTCCCAGGACCGGGGAAGACGGGCAGGCGGCTGTACACCTTGTCGCCGCTCACCCCTCGCCGTTTCAGCAATAGATGTGCCCTGCGGCAGCACCTGCGCTTTCTTTTGCCGGCTCAACGGCAAACTTCTTCACAAGAAAGCTGCGGCAGCCCCTGTTTTCATAGACCAGCCTGACATCGTCCAGGCAGTCGTTTTCAATGAGCTTCTTCATCAGGCAGAAGACTCTTTCCTCACCCTTCTCAAGGCCGCTTTCCTCTGCCGCATCAGCCGCGCTGCACAGGGATTTTACCGCCAGCTCTCAGGCTGCCATCTTCTCTCTTTGCAAAGGTCTTTTGGCTGTCCGCATTTTTTCTGCGGCAGGGCAGGCATACATAACCTTGTGCCGGCTAAAAAAGCCTGCCCCGCCGCAAAACACGTCAAAAACTTCTATACTGCTGCCTTGCCTTCTTCACCCGGCTAGTCGGCATCTCGGCCTGGCAGATCGCGTCCGCCGGCCTCAAGCTGCTTCAAGAACTTCTCACGGCAGTCGTAGCTGCAGAAGTGATAGGTCTTCTCGCCGTCGCGGACGGTGATGGAGTCGTCCAGGGAGACATAGGCGCCGCAGACGGGGTCCTTGACCAGCTCCCCTGCCGCCACCTTGCGCTCCATCTCCTTCTCGTCGACCTTCTCTTCCTTCTGGCGTTTCTTGAAGAGGTCGTTGGCAAAGAGCCTGTAGAGTATATAACAGGCCAGTGCCAGTACTATCCATTTAACCATGCTTGTCTCTCCTGACCGCAGCCATCAGTCCTGGCCGGGTGCTTCCTGATAAATGACCGAATCCTGAAGGCGCCAGCAAAGACGCGCCAGCAAGGCGCCCAGGTCCTCTCCTTGTATACGAAGATCGGGTGAGGTGTCACGCAGGGGGACCAGCCAGAAGGCGCGGCGCACCAGGCGCGGATGGGGCAGAAGGCAGACAGGATCGCTGGAGGAAAATGCTCCGCCCTCCCCGAAAAGCAGCATGTCGATGTCTATGGCCCTGGGGCCAAAGCGCAGGGCGGGATCCTGGCTTCGCACGCGCCCAAGCCCTGCCTCCACCTCCAAAAGCTTCTTCATCAGGGGCACAGGCTGCCAGGACGAGGCAGCACGCATCTCAAGCGCCTGGTTGTGGAAGAAGGGCTGGTCAAGATAGTCCTGGGGCTCGGTCTTGTAGACGGGGGACGCCTTGAAGAGGGTCAGCCCCGGAATCTCCTGCAATGCCTTTCTTGCCTTTTCCAGGCGCAGCAGGGCGTCCTCGCTGTTGGAGCCAAGCCCCAGCCAGAAGGGAACCTGCCTTTCTGACTCCAATTTTTGTCCTGTCTTTTCCTGCACCATGCGTGCCTCCTTTTCCCTCTAAAACACATAAAAAAAACGCTGAAGCTGGCTTTGCACCTGGACTTTCTGGTACCACAGAAGGAAGAAGCAGGCAAACTGCCGTTAGATCCTTGCTCTGTGCCGCAGGATGCCAGGGCAGCAGGCACTGCTTGCACGATGCCTTAAGGAAACGTACAACTGCCTTCCCGCAGGGCGTCCCTTCAGGCACTCCCCATGTTTTCCAAGGAAGGCATGAAGCCTTTTTGCACAGGGGCTGCAGCGGGCGCCAACTTACCCCAACATCAGCTGCACGCAGCCCCTTGCAGCGCACTCTCATCCGGCATCAAGGAAGTCTTCATGGCCCCATCACAGCCTGTCCTGCCCACCGACCACACCACCAGCCTGGTCACCTGCCACGCCAATGCCGACTTTGACGCCTTTGCCGCCATGCTGGCAGCAGCCAGGCTGTACGCCCCCTGCGATCTGCTCTTTCCCGGATCCCAGGAAAAGAACCTCAACAAAATCTATGAGGAGTGCCGGGACGAAGCAGGCAGCCTTGTTCCGGGCTGCCGCTTTGTGGAGCAGTCCGACTGCAATTTTGCGGACTACACCCAGCTCATCGTGGTGGACACCAGGCAGAGATCCCGCCTGCGCCACGTCTGGCAGCTGATCGACAACCCCAGCATACGCCTGGAAGCCTGGGACCATCACCCAGACACCTCGGACGACATCCATCCGCACATAACCCACTACGCCCCTGTCGGCGCAGCCACCACGATGCTTGTCTTCCAGCTCAAGGAAAAGGGCTACACCATCCCCCAGAAGACGGCGACGCTGCTGGGCATGGGGCTCTACTCCGATACGGGATCCTTTTCCTACTCCTCCACCACCGGCGAGGACCTGGAAGCCTGCGCCTGGCTTCTGCGCCAGGGCATGGACATCAACACCATCAGCGACCAGCTGGCCTTTGAGCTGACCAGCACCCATGTGCAGACCCTGAACAGCCTGCTGGAGTCGGCAGAGTCCTACACCTTCAGCGGCTGCCAGGTCGTCCTGGCAGAGACCACCCTTGAGCACTATTTGGGCGACTTCGCCTACCTTGCCCACAAGCTGATGGAGATGGAGAAGTTCACCGTGCTCTTTGCCATAGGGCGCATGGACGACCGCATCCAGGTGGTGGCCAGATCCCGCACGGGTGCCGTCAAC
>CAZWGJ010000132.1:0-5509 GCA_964633375.1 uncultured Desulfovibrio sp. | reverse complement strand
CTCAAGGTCGTTTCTGCCTGAAATCTCAGCCTTGACACCCAGCTTATCAAGCGCCGCGACAATGGGCTCAAGATAGCGCCTGAAATCGACCTGTCTTGCGCCTGGCCTGTATTCCAGAAAAGAGAAGTTCAAGTTGCCAAGGTCATGGTAGACGGCGCCGCCGCCTGTGCTCCTGCGCACGACAGGAAGCTTTTTCTCCTCCACCTCGCCAAGGTTGATCTCCTGCAGGGCATTCTGGTGGCAGCCGATGATGATGCTGGGGGCGTTCTGCCACAGCATGAAGATAGGTTCGCTGTGCTCGTCAAGGCTGGTGAAGAGCGTCTCCTCCAGTGCCAGGTTGAACGTCGGGTCTGTCGTTGTCAGGCGCAGATATCGCATTTTGGTTCCCTTTGCGCAGGCAAAAAAAAGAGGAAGAGCCGGCGCCTCGCGACCCCAGTTCTTCCCCTCTCTCTTTATGTGCTAAAAACTAATGGCAGCGTATCCCTGTCAGGATGTGCCCCATCTTTTCCTTCTTGACCTCAAGATAGTGCCTGTTCTCTTCACAGCACTCCATCTCGATGGGCACGCGGTCAACCACTTCCAGGCCGTAGCCGGCAAGGCCGATGATCTTCTTGGGGTTGTTGGTCAGAAGGCGCAGCTTGTGGATGCCAAGGTCAACCAGGATCTGGGCGCCTGTGCCGTAGTCGCGCAGATCCGGCGGGAAGCCCAGCTTGGCATTGGCTTCCACAGTGTCGTAGCCCTGGTCCTGCAGGGCATAGGCCTTAATCTTGTTGGCAAGGCCGATGCCGCGTCCTTCCTGGCGCATGTAGACCAGGCAGCCGCGGCCCTCGCGCTCTATCTGGCGCAGCGCTGCGCCAAGCTGACCTCTGCAGTCGCAGCGCAGGGACCCTAAGGCATCGCCGGTGAGGCACTGGCTGTGCACGCGGACAAGCACGGGCTCAGGTGTGGTGATGTCGCCCTTGACCAGAGCCAGGTGGGTACCCTTCTCGGTCTTGCTCTCATAAGCATAGACTGTGAAGTCGCCAAAGGTGGAAGGCAGATGGGCGTGGGCGACGCACTCGACGGAGACCTGTCCGCGGTCCAGGCGGTAGCGGATGATGTCGTGCACCGAGGCAATCTTGAGGCCGTACTTTTCGGCAAAGATTTCCAGGTCGGGCAGGCGGGCCATGGTGCCGTCTTCCTTCATGACTTCGCAGATGACGGCGGCAGGCTTCAGGCCGGCAAGCTTTGCCAGGTCCACAGAGCCTTCAGTCTGTCCGGTGCGCTCAAGCACGCCGCCGGGCCTGGCAGCCAGGGGGAAGATGTGCCCAGGAGTCACCAGGTCCTCAGGCTTGGCATTGTCAGCCACGGCAGCCAAAATGGTGGTGGCCCTGTCGGCAGCGCTGATGCCCGTGGTCACACCGTCGCGGGCCTCAATGGAGACCGTAAAGTTGGTGTGGTACATGGAATTGTTGCGCTCGGTCATGGGGTTGAGCTTCAATTTCTCGCACAGCTCAGGAGCCATGGGGAGGCAGATCAAGCCACAACCATGATGAGCCATGAAGTTGATGGCCTCAGGCGTCACGAACTCGGCGGCCATAGTCAGATCGCCTTCATTCTCCCTATCCTCATCATCCACCAGGATGATCATTTTGCCAGCCTTTATATCGGCAATGGCTTCCTCGACTGTGCACAGAGGCATATCGCTGCTCCTTATAATAGCAAGACCTTAACAGACCTTTAAACAAAGCCTTTAAGAAAAAGGCTGTTTCACGCAGGAATTTACAAAAAAAGGTACGCCGTCTAGCCATGCTTTCTGTTCATCAGTGCCAGCAGGATGCCGCCAAGCACCAGCACAGAACAGACCACCAGACGAAGCGTGACGGCTTCGGAAAGAAAACACGCACCCAGCAGCGCCGTCAAAACGGGCACGCTCAGCTGGACTACCGCACTGCCAGTCAGGGAATACCGCGGCACCAGAGCGTACCAGAGGATGTATCCCAGAGAGGAGGCAAGCCCGCCTGCCAGGGCAAAAAGCACTGCCAGGCATTGGGGCGCTGTCTCATATATAAGCGCAAAAAAGAGACTGGCAAGGGCAAAGAGCGAGGCACGCCAGAAATGCCCTGCAGTTGCGGCTGCGGCATCCAGCACCCTGCGCCCGCACAAGCTGTAGGCGCCCCAGGCAAAGCCGGCTGCCGCCATAAGCGCAGCACCAACGGGAGAGGGCGCAGTAAGGCCGGGGCTTAAGAGGGCGAACAGCCCTATGGCCGCTGCGCCAAGCCCCAAATACTCGCGGCGCCCGGGATAGAGCCCGTGCAGCATGCCAAAGCCCACCATGGCAAACTGCACGCACATGTTGAGGATGAGCGTGCCGGGAGCCGACTCTATCTCCACATAGGCCAAAGAGAAGCAGAACATATAGGCATAGAGGAAGACTGCGCCGCGCCAGGTGCTCTGCGCCCACGCCTCCTGCCACACGCTTTTTTTCCTTCCCTGCGCATCCGCCCCGCCGGTTTTTGGGCCGGCATGGATGATTCCCAAGGTGCACAGCAAAACCAGTATCAGGGCCGCCGAGAGGCAGCGGACCGAGCTGTAGAGGAGCGGCCCCATGCCGCCTCCTGCCAGGACGCTTTCAGAGAGGGCCGCCCGGCAGAAGATGGAATTGAGGGCAAAGACGGTCATGCAGAGGAGCGTCAGCAGATACAGAATGGAAGAGCCCGACCGCTTCCCCGCAGGCTCAGCACCTGCGCTGCCTGCGCCTTGACAGGCGTCCTCAGTACCATTCTTCATTTTCCAGCACTCCGCTGCTGGCAAGGGCTGCGTACACCACGATGCCGCAGGAGGTCGCCAGGTTGATGCACCTGCCGTGGTCCCTCAGCATGGGGATGCGCACATGCAGGTCGGAGAGGGCGCGCACCTCAGGCGGAAGCCCTGATGTCTCCCTGCCGAAGAGCAGGATGTCGTCGGCGCGGAACTCGAAGCGGTGCACGGCATAGCCGCCCTTTTTGGAGGAGGCTATGACGATGCGCGTCTCAGGCCTCGTGTTCTTTTTGTCTGCCAGGAAGGCGTCCATGTCCTTCCAGACGTCCATCTGCACATGCGGCCAGTAGTCCAGTCCTGCCCGCTTGAAATAGCGGTCCTCTATCTTGAAGCCCAGCGGCTCTATCAAGTGCAGCCTTGTGCCTGTCACTGCGCAGAGCCTGGCTATATTGCCGGTATTTGGCGGTATCTCCGGCTCATACAGGACAACTTCCATACCATTTCCCTCCTTGCTTCCTCGCTTCTGCCTGCGCCTTTGCCATCCTTAATCCTGGGCAATCCTTGCTGTCAGCCCCGGGACTGTCTGGCAGGTCACGCGCATGTCGCGGGACCCGTAGCCGGAATCTGTCAGCGTTGAGAACAGATCCGCACTGACGACCTGCAGAGGACAGCCGCTCAGGCCCTCATCGGCAAGCTTTTCTCCCAGAATGGCCAGGGCCCTCTCCTTCACATACTCAAGGGAGGCGCCTGCAGGCAGCTTCTCCAGGATGTCGCAGGCAGGCGCCAGCAAAGTCTTCCTGCCGCTTTCAGCGTAGACCTCAAGCCTTGCCGACGGCCTTGTCAGGGCAGCGCCCACGGCATTGGCGACGTCTGCCTGCGGCACAGGCGAGACCGTCTTCTGCAGCGCCTCTTCCAGATGACGGCGCACGCACTGCGCAGGTCCTCCGACCAGGGCGACGCGGGACGGTCTGGCATCCTTGTGCTCCTTCAGTTCACGCAGTGTGTAAATCGGCCGTTCATTGATGTCGGCAACAAGGCCGTCTGCTGCCTTGGCAATCTTTCCGGCAGCGTCCTGCCAGGCAAGGCGTGCAGCCTCTAAAAGAGGCAGCCCGAGCTTTTCAGCAAGGGGAGCCAAAGCCTCCCTGCTGGCAGCAGGTGATCCTGCCGCTGCATCCGGCCCCTGCTCGTTTAGGATGTTCAAAGCATCCAGGAGCGCTGCCTGCGATCCGCCAAAGGCAGCCGCAGGACCAAGCCTGTCAGGTCCGACCGTGATGCGCCCGTCCTGCACCCGCAGGACGGAATCGCCGCCTACGCCGATGGAAACAGTAGCCAGGGAGCGCACCAGGGTGCGGCGCCCGCCTATGCGCATGCCGTCGGGGTCCATGACGGGAGAGCCGTTCACAAAGACGGCCAGGTCCGTCGTCGTGCCGCCCATGTCAAGCAGAAGGGTGCACTGGGACTCCAGCTCCTTTCCCAAGGCCATTACGCCCATCACGCTGGCTGCAGGCCCTGAGAGAAGTGAGTGCACAGGAAGGGAGCGGGAGACGGCAAGCGGCACAGAGCCTCCGTCTGCACGCAGCAGAAACACAGGCGCCTGGCAGTTCTTCTGCGCCAGCGTCTCAAGCACGGCGTCAAGGAAGGCGTTGTGCAGACGCAGGCTGGCGCTGTTGTAGTAGGCAGAGGCTATGCGGCGGGGGAAGTTCAATTCGCCGCTCAGGCGGTGCCCAAGGGTCAGGCTGAGGCCGGGGAACTGCTTTTCAACAAGCTCCCCCACAGACAGCTCATGGCCTGGATTGCGGGGGGAGAACTTGCCGACGCAGGCAATGGAGGAAATGCCCGCCTTCTGCCAGCTTTTGATCTGAGCTGCCAAAGGATCAAGGCGCAGAGGCGCCACCTCGACGCCTCTGTGGTCCAGCCCGCCTTCCACAACGCAGACATTGCCGCCTATGGCAAAGCGGAGCGGATCAAGCCCGGGGCCAGCCGAGAGGACCAGGCCGACCTTGTCCAGCTTGTTCTGCACGCAGGCATTGACCAGGAGCGTGGTGCCAAGCGTCACCCTGCTCACCCTGGACAAAAGCTCGCTGCCGCCGTCCCTGGCAAGATCGTCCAGCACATTGGCTATGCAGTGGGGAAGATTGTCCTGCTCCGTCACGACCTTGCCGCAGGCCGCCAGCCTGTCCCCGACACAGATGACGGCATCAGTGTGCGTGCCGCCGGCATCAATGCCGAGAACGACTTCGTCCCCAGCAGAGGCTTGTTGTAAAATGTCTTCTTTCATACCTGCTTGCTTCGCTTCCTTAAAAGAAAAGGACCTGCTGCAAGACAGCACTTAAAGGACAAGGAGCGGCTGAAGGCTGCACAGAATCCCTTTGGGCTGTCCCTCGCAGGACAGATGCTCAACGCGCCTTACGCTACCTGTTTTTCCCGAATCTTCAAAGAGAAAAGTAGGAGGCTCCCCCGCCCTCTTCCGCCTCCTGCTGCAGGCTTCAACTCGGCCGCGGACAAGGTCCTGCAAAGCAGGTTCATGAGGGGCTGCGTTCAGCATGGCAGAAATGCTGCCTATCCAACTGGACAATTCATTATGCTGAATTACATATCCTTATTCATTCATTGGGTTATATGACTGCCTTCAGCCCTGAAAAGGAACGGAAGGCAGCCAACGTTCTTTCAGACAGACCGCCATCCCGGCCCCTTGTACGCATTATGAACCAGCCATCAACCAAGCCGACAAAATCCATAGACATGCTCTCAGGCTCCCTCTGGGACAAAA
>CAZWGJ010000131.1:0-5524 GCA_964633375.1 uncultured Desulfovibrio sp. | reverse complement strand
GGCTATCAGGGCAATGCCCTTCGCTGCCAGGATGCTTCGCAGCTTTCCTGCCTCGTCATAGGGAAGATCCGGGATGATCATGCCGTGCACGCCGGCATCATGCGCATCCTGCGCAAGCTTCTCAAAGCCGTACTGCATAAAGGGGTTGAGATACCCCATCAGCACCAGCCCCGCCTGAAAGATCCCCTGGCGCAGCTTCAGGCCTTCCAGGATGTGCTTCAGGGTGACGCCGTCGGACAAAACCTGGCGGCTGGCGCTTTCAACGACCGGACCGTCGGCAACGGGATCGGAGAAGGGCACGCCTATCTCAATGACGTCGGCGCCGTTCTCATCCAGCTCGGCCAGGGACTGCCAGAAGGTGTCCTCATCGGGATAGCAGGCAGTCAGAAAGGGGACGAGCGCCTGCCTGCCTTCCTTGACAGCAGCGCGGACTTTTTCTTCCAGAATATGCATAACCTAGGCCTCCTCTGTTGTGCCGGCGACGCCGAAGCGGGCGCCGAGGTATTTCTTCACTATGCCCATGTCCTTGTCGCCGCGCCCCGAGAGGTTGACGATGACATTGCCGCCCTTGGGCAGCTGGTCTGCATGGTCAAAAGCCCAGGCCAGGGCATGCGAGGACTCCATGGCGGGCAGGATGCCCTCGGTCTGGCTCAGGCGCACAAAGGCTTCCAGGGCCCTGGCGTCGCGCACCATGCCGTACTCAGCCCTGCCGGACTCCTGCAGGTAGGCATGCTCAGGTCCTACGCCCGGGTAGTCAAGACCTGCAGCAATGGAGTGGGAGGGCTCTATCTGCCCGTCTGCCGTCTGCAGAAGCTGCGTCAAATTGCCGTGCAGAACGCCGGGTGTTCCCAGGTTGAGGGGGGCTGAGTTGAAGCAGCCGGTCTCGCCTGTGCCTGCAGCCTCGACGCCGATGAGCCGCACGTCCTTGTCGGCCACAAAGCCCCTGAAGATGCCGATGGCGTTGGATCCGCCGCCGACGCAGGCAATGACGGCGTCAGGCAGCTTGCCAAAGCTTTCCAGACTCTGGGCGCGGGCTTCTTTGCCGATCACGCTCTGGAACCTGGCAACCAGCTCAGGGAAGGGATGGGGGCCTGCAGCCGTGCCAAAGCAGTAGTGCGTGGTCTCCTGGGCGCTGATCCAGTAGCGCAGGGCATCGTTGATGGCGTCCTTGAGCGTCCTTGTGCCGTTTTCGACGGCATGGACCTCAGCCCCGAAGACGCGCATGCGCATGACGTTCATGGCCTGGCGCTCCACGTCCTCTGCGCCCATGAAGATGATGCACTTCATGCCAAGCCTGGCTGCGGTGGCGGCAGTCGCCACGCCGTGCTGTCCGGCACCAGTCTCGGCAACAAGGCAGGTCTTGCCCATGTGCTTGGCAAGCAGCGCCTGGCCAAGGGTGTTGTTCATCTTGTGGGCGCCGGTGTGCACCAGATCCTCGCGCTTCAGCCACAAGTTGAAGCCAAGCTCCTTGGAGAGATTGGGGCAGAAGGTCAGAGGCGTAGCCCTGCCTGCATACTTGGTCAGAAGCTCGTTCAGCTCAGTCTGGAAGGCCTCGGTCGGCATGACCTCTTCCATGGCCTTTTCAGTTTCCATCAGCGGCGGAATCAGCAGTTCCGGCACAAAGCATCCGCCATATCGTCCATAGTATTTGATATTCATTATTCCTCTCCCTGTATTTGGGGAATGTCAGCATCAACGTAAAACCGCCCTCTGCCTCTAAAAAGGCTCAGGCGCAAGCCCTGTTCTTTCTGCCTCTGCCATAAGGCTCCGCATCAGGGCCTCGTCCTTGCAGCCGGGGGCTGCTTCAAGCCCGGAGTTGAAGTCAAGACCGCAGGGCCCTGCCTCTTCGGACACATGGATGAGATCAGAGAGTACATCCTCTTTCAGCCCCCCTGCAAGCATCCAGGGGGCCGGACAGCACCCGTCTTTGAGAAAGCTTAAATCCAGCCGCACCCCGTGCCCGCCGCCAGCCTGCCCGGCATCCAAAAGCACCAGGCGGCAGCAGGGCTGCACAGCCTCTATCTCTTTCAGCATGAGATCCTTGTCTGCATAGCGCTCAGGCCAGAAGACCCGCACGATGCGCTCTTTGCCAAGGCTTGCTGCAAGCGTCTGCAAAAAGCCTTCATCCTGTCTTCCATGCAGCTGCACCAGGTCCAGCCCGGCCGCATCAACGGCCTCCAGGATGTCCTGGACACTCTGTTCGACAAAGACCCCGACCCGCTTCATGCCGTGGCTTTCCAGAGCTGCCGCCTGCCTGACTGTGACGCCTCTGGGGCTTTTGGCATGAAAGATGAAGCCGCAGAGTGCAAAGCCAAGCTCTGCCGCCACATCCAGGTCCTGCTGCCTTGTCATGCCGCAAATCTTGTAGAACATGGAAGCTACCCTCCCTGCCCCAAAAGATGTGCCAGGTCGCGTCCAGGCGTTCCATGGCGCATCAGGGCCGTGCCCACCAGGGCTGCATCAAAGCCTGCCCGGGCGGCCTCCGCAAGGTGCCCTGGCTCTTCCATGCCGGATGCAGCAATCCAGAGCTCATCGTCCCTCTTGCCTGCCTGGGCAATGAGCTCCAGACAGGCTTTCCTTGTCACCTTGAAGGTTGCCAGGTCCCTGGCATTGACCTGGATGATCTTTGCCCCGCTCAGCCTGGCAAGCTCCAGGTCGTCTCCGTCAAAGACCTCCACCACCGCCTCCATGCCGTACTTTTTGCCAAGAAGCCTGAGCTCCTTCAAGGCCTGCACAGAAGGCGTCAGGCGCACAATGAGCAGGAAGGCCGAGGCAGGCGTCTCTGCTGCCGCCTCTATCTGCAGAGGATCAAAGAGGAAGTCCTTGCGCAAAAGAGGGATGCGGGCAAAGCCATTGGCATCAAGCACCTTTCTTGCCTGCCTGAGAAAGGCAATGTCCCCGTCAAAATATCGTTCCTCAGTCAGGATGCTGAGCGCCGAGGCGCCGTTTTTGGCATAGGCCAGTGCTGCATCCTGCACGCCCACCGTATCGCAGATGCGCCCGCGGGAGGGGGAGGCCCTCTTGTACTCGGCAAGCACGGGCAGAGCCCCGCGCCCGCCCTGCTTCAGCGCCCCTGCAAGGGATGGACGGCATCCTTCATACGGCACAAACCTTTCCTTTCTTCCAAGCCTGGCAAGCTCTTCCTGCTTGGCGCAGACAAAGCGCTCAAGGCCTTTTGCCTGCCCCTGCTGTTCCTGTCCAGTCATCATCGTCACCCCCTGCACTTGTTTTTGGCATTCCTGCCCTAGCACTTCACAAAGGAGGCGCCTGCTCCGCTCTCAACGGCATCCCTTGCTTCCTTCATGCACTGCGCAAGGCTCTTTGACCCGTCAATGATGTGGATGGCAAGGCCGGTGTTGAGCACAACCATGTCCTTCATGTGGCTGCTGCCTCTGCCCTGCAAAAGGTCCTTCAGAACCTGCACGGCCTCCTCCTTGGAGTGCACGGCGACATCCTCCACCGTGCAGGGGCCGATGCCGTAGTCTGCAGGATCCAGGGTCAGGGGGATCTGCCTGCCGTGGTCCAGCATGATGATGGTGGCAGGCCCCATGGGGGTCACCTCGTCGTAGCCGCCGGCACCGTAGGCAATGGCAGCCCGCTCAAGGGTTGCTGAGGTGCAGAGGGTGTCGGCAATGAGGCGCACAAGCTCAGGACGCGCCACGCCCATCAGAAGGTACGGGGGGCGTGCCGGGTTGATCATGGGCCCCAGGATGTTGAAGAGCGTGCGTATGCCGAGCTCCTTGCGGGCAGGCCCCACAAACCTGAAGGAAGGATGGAAGTTGGGTGCAAAGAAGAAGCCGAAGTTGGTCTTCTCAATCTGCTCCACCACCCGGCCTGCCTCCTTTTCCAGGGGGATGCCCAAAAGGGAGAGCGCATCGGCTGCGCCTGAGGTGGAGGACACTGCGGCATTGCCGTGCTTGGCAACCTTGTAGCCCATGCCGGCAAGAGTCAGGCAGGTGCAGGTCGAGCAGTTGAAGGAGGACCTGCCGTCGCCGCCTGTGCCGACAACGTCTATGCAGCCTTGGGGCAGCGGGGGCACGGCCACGGCGCGCGCCAGAACCGAGCGGATGGCGCAGCCAAGCTCGAGCGAAGTCTCGCCCTTGGCTCTAAGCCCCATGAGGAAGGATCCCGTCTGGGCGGGCGACAGCTCGCCGTCCATCAGCATGTCAAAGGCTGTCTGGGCCATGTCGGCCTCAAGGTCCTGCCCCAGCGCCAGGCGCTCCAGCACCGTCTTGAAGGCGGGCTTTTCCTGCTTTTCATCAAGTACTTCCGTAATCATGGCTTTCTTCTCTCCTGCCTGCAGTGCGTCCGGGAAATTGCTTAAAAGACGCAGGCCTTCCTGGGTTAAGACGGATTCCGGGTGAAACTGCACGCCGGCCCATGGCCTGTCCTTGTACTGCAGTGCCATGACCTCGCCCAAGGGGCCTCTGGCAGTCACATAAAAGGGCAGCTTTTCTTCCTCGCCTTCAGGGCAGGTCACAACCAGGCTGTGGTAGCGCCCGACCCGCAGGGGGTTGGGCAGCCCCTGGAAGAGACCCTTATTATCGTGCTCAATGTCGCTCTGCATGCCGTGCATGATGCGCGGGGCAACCTCCACTTTTGCGCCGCCGAACAAACCCAGCACCTGGTGCCCCAAGCAGACGCCAAGCACCGGCACGGATGGGGAAAGCCTCTGCAGAAACTCCAGGCAGAAGCCTGCGTGCTCGGGCTGCCCTGGGCCTGGCGAGAGCACCACCCTGCTCAAATCTCCCGACTCAGCCAGCTCCAAAAGCCTTGGATCGTCGTTGAAAAGGACTGTTGGGTCTTCGCCCAGGTTCTGGAAGTACTGCACCAGATTGTAGGTGAAGGAGTCGTAGTTATCGATGAGCAGGAACATGGTCTGCTTCCTCCTGGCTGTTCAAGACAAGACGCATAATGGCTGATTTGTTGTTGACTTCCTTCCATTCCAGCTCGGGCACGGAGTCGTGCACGATGCCGGCCCCTGCCTGCCAGAACAAGCGCCCCTGTCTGGTCCACATGGAGCGGATGGTGATGCCCATGTCCAGGTTGACGCTGTCATGGTCAAGACCAATCCAGCCTACAGACCCGGCATACGGCCCCCTTGCCCTGCCTTCCATCTCCCGCAGCATCTCAATGGCGCGCAGCTTGGGGGCACCGGACACGGTCCCTGCCGGGAAGGTCGCAGACAGAACGTCCACGGCATCAAGCCCTTCCCTCAAGTCTGCGGTCACCGAGCTTGTGAGGTGCATCACGTGGCTGAAGCGCTCAATCTGCATCAGCCGCTCCACCTGCACGCTGCCCTTCACTGCCACTCTGCCCAAATCGTTGCGGCCAAGATCCACCAGCATGACGTGCTCAGCCCTCTCCTTGGGGTCTGCCAGAAGCTCAAGCTCAAGCTTGTGGTCCTCAAAGGCGTCGCGCCCGCGGCGGCGCGTCCCGGCGATGGGGGACAAGAGGAGCTTGTTCTTCTCGCAGCGCACCATGACCTCAGGCGAGGAGCCAAAGAGGCTCATTGAGGGGAAGT
>CAZWGJ010000130.1:5470-5597 GCA_964633375.1 uncultured Desulfovibrio sp. | reverse complement strand
AAGTAGCGGTCGTGGGTGACGGCTATGACAGTGCCCGGGAAGGTGTGCAGGTAGTCCTCCAGCCAGTGGACGGACTGCGCATCCAGATGGTTGGTGGGCTCGTCAAGAAGCAGGATGTCGGGGGCTG
>CAZWGJ010000130.1:0-5460 GCA_964633375.1 uncultured Desulfovibrio sp. | reverse complement strand
CTTCCAGGGGATGCCGCGCCCCCTGTCCAGCTCCAGAATCCAGCCCGCCACATTGTCAAGGAAGTAGCGGTCGTGGGTGACGGCTATGACAGTGCCCGGGAAGGTGTGCAGATAGTCTTCCAGCCAGTGGACGGACTGCGCGTCCAGATGGTTGGTGGGCTCGTCAAGAAGCAGGATGTCGGGGGCTGTCAGAAGCAGCCGGCACAAGGCCACGCGGCGGCGCTCGCCGCCTGAGATTTGCGCAACACTCATGTCGGGCGGCGGGCAGCGCAGGGCGTCCATGGCCATGTCGAGCCTGGCGTCCAGATCCCAGATATTCTTGGCATCCATCTCTTCCTGGACTCTGCCCTGGCGCTCTATCAGGGCGTTCATGGCATCGTCGTCCATGGGCTCGGCAAATTTGGCGTTGATTTCCTCAAATTCCCTGGCAATGGCCTTTAGATCGGCTACGCCGTCCTCTACGACTTCCCTGACGGTGCGGGTTTCGGCTGCCAAAGGCTCCTGCTCCAGGTAGCCTATGGTGTAGCCGGGAGCTAAGACGGTCTGCCCGTCAAAGGACTTGTCCACGCCTGCCAAAATCTTCAGCAGGCTGGACTTGCCTGCGCCGTTGAGACCAAGGACGCCTATTTTCGCACCGTAGAAATAGGAGAGATTGATGTCCTTGAGGACTTCCTTCTGGCCATGGCGCTTGCTGACGCGCACCATGGAGTAAATGACTTTATCTGGTTCGTTGACGCTCAAGTTGACCTCGAAAGTGAACTGCCCCTTTGAGGGGGATTATGGGACGAAACGGTTTTGGGTCTATACCTGGCATTTAGGCCTGGCACAAGCCTTTGCCTACCACATGCTCCTGCTCTGGCAGGGTGCTTTGACAAAGCGGTTTTCATTGCCCTGCAATGCTTCAATGCGCTTTGCCCTGGTGCATTCCCACTGATCCACCGGATACATCCTGTCCCAGGCGTCCATGAGCTTCTGCTGCTGGCTGCTCAGCCTGAAGCGGGAAGGGTAGGCATCCGCCATGTACTTGGTCGACCTGGCAATCTGCCCCCTGGCTTCCTTGGGAGGCTCTGCCCTGGTGCCGGCTATCTTCATCTGGCAGGATCCAAAGGTTGCCGGCACACTGTCGCCCAGCATGGTGAAGGAGTAGTTTGAGCGCAGGGCGTTGACGCTGCCTATGGCAGGGTAGAGGTTGTACATGTCGGACTGCATATAGCGGTATTCCATGTTGACCTTTTCGGCGCATTTCCGGCCCTTGAACGGTTTGCCGTTGTGCACGCACTGGGGATCGCCGTCACGCCACTCGGCAAAGGCCCTGCCAAAGTTTTCAGCCGGGACGACGTGCTCCCACTCTATCTTGGCGGACCGCTTCTCATGCTTCGGCGTATAAAAGCCCTGCGGCAGCTGCGTGTTCTTGTGCTCGTCAAAACCTGCCTGGCAGTAGATGGTGACGCGGTGGTCGTAGTAGACCTTCCTTTCCAGCATGCGTTTGGCATCGTTGAAGGAGTCGTTGCTGGTGTTGCCGCTGCCGGCATCTGCCTGGATGGGGCTTAACAGGATCATGCCGCCTGCAAGCAGAAGGGAGGCAAGGAGTGTTTTCTTCATGGTTGGGATGAGCTCCTTAAATTGCAGCAGGGCTGCCCCTGCTAAAAGGGCCCGCCGGAAGGTTTCCGATGGGCCCAGAAAGAAGTCAAAAGTTATGCCGGCAATGAAAAGCCTGTTCAGTCTGCCTGCTTTGCGGCAGGCTTCTCCAGGACGGAGAGGTCGCCTGCAAGCAGCGCCTCATACTTGTCCTGCTTGATGAGCTTGAAGTATCTGGGGATTTTTGGGGCATTGCCCAGGATTGTCTGCCTTCTCACGTTGGCAGGCAGCTTGATGAGGACCATGGAGCCTGCCCTGTCGGCCTTGGACCAGACCACCTGCTGCCCGCCCTGGGGGGCGTCGCTCCTGACTGAGGCCATGCACTGCATGCCCAGCAGGTTGATGAGCTCGTTCTTTGCCTCAAAGGTGACCTCGGGCGCAGCCAGCTTTTCAGCCAGCTCCTTGCCCTTGGCGTGGCGCAGGAAGGGCCTGGCAATATAGTAGGAGCGGCCGTCCTTGGTGGTGCCGTCGGCCTTGTTGTATTTCATGAAGTCAAAGCCCGGTTTTTCGTAGTAGAGCAGGCCGGTTATGGTGTAGCCCAGCTTGTCGCCGGGCAGGACGCCGTTGGCCTCGTACTCTTCCATCAGGGCATGCCTGGCGTCCTTAAGATCCGCCTTGGCCTTGTCGGCCTGTGCCAGCAGAGCCTCAACCTCGGGCCCCTGGCCCAAGTAGTATTTCCATTCAACTTCCATATTTTGCCTCCTGAACCTGTTATCTTCTCTTGGCTATGCCTTGGCTGTCAAGGATATTTTTTTACCAGGACGTAGCCGGGCTACAGGTGCGGTCTTTTGGGCATGACGGAGCCTAAGAACGCATCGTCGATGAACTGCCAGCGCACGCCTTTGGGATAGCCGCTGACGACGCCCCTGCCGTCGGGGGCACTGACTGTGAAGGCGGCAAGCGCCCTTTTCCTGAAGGCGGCAAGGAACTCGTCAGAGAGGTCGCCGTCCGGCAGCGGCTCTCTGTACTGAAGCACGATCTTCTCATCCCTGTGCCCCAGGACTGCCGCCATGGAGCGGACCAGCCAGTATCTGGGCTTTGCCTCCACAGCACTGTCTGAGACGTCCTCGCCTGCTATTCCGGCAAAGGGGTCATTGCGCACCAATTGTGCGTAGGTGCAGGCAGCAAAGGAGATGCCGCCGATTGCTTCCTGGCGGGAGTCCATGGAGCCCGGACCTGGCCAGACCGTTGCCCAGATCCAGTCCTGCAGCTCGCTGTGCGCTATGACGGCGACTGGTCCCTGCGCGCCTTGTCCGTAGACTGAGAGCCATGTGTCGGCGCTGAGCCCGCCAAGCACGCCTGCATCCTTCAGCGTTCCCTTGCCCCTGCCGTGGGTGATGAGGGGAAGGCTTGCCACGCCCACCTGTATGGCCGGCCTGGCTGTGGAGACATAGGCTGTCCCCTGGGCGTTGACGCCGCGCTCAAGGGCGGCAGTGCAGCCGCCGAGCAGTCCTGGCAGAAGGAGGGATGCGCCAAGGCACCCGATAAGAAGTCCTGTCTTCATTTGCACCATAAAAATCCTCCGATACACCAGTTAGCTCCGGAACTAAAGGCGGGCTGAAATCAGAAAGTGACAATAAAAACAAGCAGATGCTGTTTTTTACACGTCATTTTGCCTGCGGGAAAAAGGCTGTGCCGGCTGCGGGGTGAAAAAGACAAAAATTTTTTTTCACTCTCCGTAAGTCTGCGGCATACGCGGCGAACAGGATACGTGAAGAAGGCGTAACTTGCAAAGAAGGACAAGGGCGCTGTGGACAAAGTTCTGCCTGTGAGTATAGTAGCGCCGCTTTGTTTTGAGTCTTTCTGGCTGGCGCATTCCCTGTATTCAAAGAGGTCTGCTGCCGCCTTTTGTACGCACTTTTAAACGGTGCCCTGCATAAGGGCGCCGGCAATGGAGCTGTCCGTATGATCCCCAAAACCATCACCAAGCGTGACGGGAAAATCGTTGCTTTTGACCGTTCTAAGATACTTGCCGCCATTCAGGGCGCAGCCAGAGATGTCAGGGATGCGGACAAGAAGATGTCCGAGACGGACATAGAGTATGTGACCGCCAAGGTGGTGGAGCAGCTCAATCCCCGCAAGCATGCCGTCACCGTGGAGCATGTCCAGGACCTGGTTGAGTCCACGCTCATTGAGTACGGCTTTGCAGCCACGGCCAAGAGCTACATCCTCTACAGGGCGGAGCACGCCAGGCGCCGCGACATCAGCGGGGCTTTGATGGACATCTACAACGCCCTGACCTTCAGTCCTGCCAGGACTGAGGACATGAAGAGGGAGAACGCCAACGTCAACGGCGACAGCGCCATGGGCACCATGCTCAAGTACGGCTCCGAGGGCTCCAAGTACTTCTGCAACCATGAGATCCTGCCCCAGGACATTGCGGCAGCCCATGTCTGCGGCGACATCCACATCCATGACGAAGACTTCTACATGCTGACGGAGACCTGCTGCCAGATAGACCCTCTGCGCCTCTTCAGGCACGGCTTCTCCACCGGGCACGGCTTCCTGCGTCCGCCAAGCAACATCGTCTCCCGCACAGCCCTTGCCTGCATCATCATCCAGGCCAACCAGAACGAGATGCACGGCGGGCAGTCCATACCCAACTTTGACTTTGCCATGGCGCCGGGCGTGGCCCAGACCTTCCGCAAGTCCTACCAGGATGCCATGACGGCCTATGTGGAGGTGGAGGCCTCCCTGGAGCATGAGGATGCCGTCGCCTTCTGCAGGGAGCTTTGGTCCTCCATTGAGCCGGTTGCCATGAACGCCCTCCCAGAGCTGGAGTCCCGTCTTGCCAGGGCTGTCGATCAGATGAAAAAGCAGGGAAGCAGCATTGCCGAAGGGCTCAATGTCGCAGCTATGGCGCGCTACGTGGAGAGGACGGCCCTGCGCCGCACGGAGCGCGACACCTACCAGGCCATGGAAGCTTTGGTGCACAACCTCAACACCATGAACTCCCGTGCCGGCGCCCAGGTCCCCTTCAGCTCCATCAACTATGGGACGGACACCAGCCCCGAGGGCCGCATGGTCATAAAGCAGCTTCTGCTGGCGACGGCGGCAGGGCTGGGCGGCGGTGAGACTGCCATCTTCCCTGTGCAGATTTTCAAGATGAAGTCAGGCGTCAGCTACGACAAGGGGGATCCCAACTACGACCTCTTCAAGCTGGCTATGAAGGTCTCTGCCAAGCGCCTCTTCCCCAACTTCTCCAACCTGGACGCACCCTTCAACCTGCAGTACTACAAGCCCGGCGATTACAACACCGAAGTCGCCTATATGGGCTGCCGCACCCGCGTCATGGGCAACGTGCACGATCCCAAGCGGGAGGTCACCTGCGGGCGCGGAAACCTTTCCTTCACATCCATCAACCTGCCCCGCCTGGCCATTGAGGCGGGCCACGACATAGACAAGTTTTTCGTGCGGCTGGATGAGACCATTGACCTGGTTATCCGCCAGCTTCTGCATCGCCTGCAGATACAGTCGGCACGCAAGGTCGCCAACTACCCCTTCCTGATGGGCGAGGGCGTGTGGCTTGACTCAGACAAGCTTGGCTGGGATGACACCATAGGCGAAATCCTCAAGCACGGAACGCTTACTACAGGCTTTATCGGTCTTGCCGAGACCCTGGTCGCCCTGACCGGCAAGCACCATGGCGAGAGCGAGGAGTCCCAGAAACTGGGGCTGCGCATCGTGCAGCACATGCGCGACCGCATGGATGAGGAGTCCGAAAAGACCAAGCTGAACTTCACCCTTATCGCCACGCCGGCAGAGGGGCTCTCCGGGCGCTTTGTCAAGCTGGACAGGGAGCGCTACGGCATCCTGCCTGGC
>CAZWGJ010000129.1:0-5670 GCA_964633375.1 uncultured Desulfovibrio sp. | reverse complement strand
TGCAGGAGCCGCCCTGTTCTTTGCGGTGCGCCTTGCCTGGAAGAAGCGCCTGCAAAAAGAGGCCCTGGGGCTTGGCGACATAAAGCTCATCTTTATGGCAGGGCTGGCGGCAGGGCCAGGCATTTTCTGCGCCGTCCTGGCAGCCTCCCTGGCAGCCCTTGCCGCAGCCAGGTGCAGGCCGCTTAAGGAGGCACTCCCTGCAGGCTGCTGTCCAAAAGACGGAGGAGGCGGGCCGCTGCCCTTCGGTCCCTTCCTTGCGGCAGGAACCTGCCTGGCAGTGCTTTTGCAGGGTTTGTTCTAGACAACGGAGGTTCAAAACTATGCGCACCAAAACACTGCACGCCCTGGCTTTTCCAGCCTTGGCTCTCATTCTTTCCCTTATTGCGCCAGGCTCATCCTCTGCCCTGGATGCGACCGGCATTGTGCCCACAAAGGTTTCGGTTGACGTCAGCTCCAGCAATGTGCCCATAGGCACCATCATTGCCTGGCCTGCGGACAAGGATCCCGACAATCCCAAGGCCTGGCTTGACTGCAATGGGCAGACCATCTCTGCCGCCGACTATCCCAAGCTGACGGCAGTCCTGGCAGGAGACAGTGCCTCCCAGGCTGTCATCCCGGACCTCAGGGGGCTTTTCCTCAGGGGCTACGGGCAGCAGGTTGTCTCCCAGGCCAACGGCACAGCCGTCGGCACAACCCAGACGACTCATGCCTCAGGCGCCCTTCTTGCCGTCCAGGGGGATGCCGCAAGGCGCCTCTACGGCACGCTGCCGGTCGGCGGTGCAGCCGGCGTCGGCAGCGCCGTCAACGCCAATCTGACCGGCGTCTTCGGCACCCTGTCAACACGCTCGGCAGGCTTTGAGGTCGCCCCCGGCAAAACCAGCGCCCAGGCGTACTTCGACTCCCAGAGGACTGTCCCCACAGACGTGGAAATACGCCCTGCCAACATGGCAGTGCGCTATCTCATCCGGGCGCTCTAGCAGCAGGGGAAGTGGAACAACTCCATTGACACCATCGAGCTGATCAAGAAAACGGAAGACTTTACTGGAGCTGATCTGGAAGCTGTTGTCAATGACGCCATTGCGAAGAATCCCAGAAACATCCGTTCAGGAGCGTCCCGTAGCCTCTCTCTGCCAGCCTAGGGCAGGTGCAGCCGGCGTCGGCAGTGCCGTCAACGCCAATCTAAGCGAGGAGTTACCAAATCATTCACCATCTCTTTCGGTAAAATGTAATAATTTTCTTTTCCATTTTCAAATATTACAGCTCTTCCGTCATACAATAATTTTTTACTCCTTAGTTCAAATGGAACAATGAAAATCTCATAATTTTCTAATGTATCATATGCTAAATTTTTAATATTTCTCACAATTGAATCAGCTGCAAAATCAGCAATTTTTGAGACTGTTTCCTGTGGAACATATGAAGAAAATGATATACAAGCTAGACATTCACTATTAGTATATTTAGCTACTATTGCTACTACTTTTTTTGGAACAGGAAGATTATTTTTTATACAGTCATTTTCAATCAATTTCATATAGCCACAGTCAACAAGCTCATATGACAGACTATTTTGAAGCTGCTTATGAATCATGCTTGGTTCCGAATAAGCAGGAGCTGGTGCACTAAATCCAAGCAGAAGAACCAGCAGGGCACCTATCATCTTCTTGAGCATATTGTTTCCCTCTTCTTTCCATCACCTTGCAAAAAGAACGCATCCGTTCAGGGGCGTCCCGCAGCCTCTCTCTGCCAGCTTAAGGCAGAGGCAGCAGGCCCCCAGAACGGATGCCAAACGCAGCCTACTCTACAGAGCGCCCGCTTTTGAGCGCCTGGTACATGCCGCCTAAAGCGGCTCTCTGATCCGGCGCCAGCGCAATACTCTCCACAAAATCTGTTGCCAGCGTTGCCGGAGACGGCATGCCGTTCTTCATCTGCACTGCCACTCCCTCATACGGAGTAATGGTGTTGTGCGCCATATTGAAGGCCATAACCGTTATTATATATTGTGACTTTTCAATTTGATCGAAAGGTATCCCATATTTGTTCATATTGACCAAAATCTTGCCTGCCACAAGACCGGCGGCTTTGCGTGCCGCCTTCGGCGGAACATCTGAAGAGAAGAACAGAAAAGTTATGCAGGAGCTTTTGTCCATTTCAAGGTGGACATTTGCCAATATGTGTTTGGGGACAGGCAGCTTGTTCAGCCTGCACTGCTCTGCAAGCAGCGGACGCACACTTGCCTTCAGCTCACTTTTTACAGCCTTGCTGAGATAGCTCTGAAGTTCAGGCGTATTGGGATACGAATACGCCGACGTACTAAAACCCAACAGCAAAACAACTGCTGCGCACACAAGTTTTTTCAGCATAGTCTCAGCCTCCTGCCAAGAGCTGCAATTCCAGGGTTCTGTTCAAAAGCTCAATGCGGCAAAGCCAGGGTTGAGCTTTCATAATCCTAGCACACAGGCATATTTCTCAGCAATGAGGCGAAGACAGGCATCTGTCCGCCTTCAGAACGGATCATGCAGGAAGGCTGCAGACAAAAAAGAGGAGGAGACGATGGACCAAAAAACACAGGCAGACGCCGGCATTCCCACAGCCATGATAGTCTTTCTGGTGCTGGCCCTGGGCACAGGGATGCTCTTTTCCCTCTACGGGCAGGCCCTTGCCGACCATCTGCTCTTTGTCTGCCGCCTGCTCTGCCAACCGCTCGGCCTTGTCAGCCCCCGCTATGAGGCTGCGGCTGCTGCGCTTGCCAACATCGCACCTGGGCAAAAGGACCTCTCCTTTGCCTGGCAGGCGCTCAATGCCATAGCGCGCTGGTATGTGCTGCTTCTCTGCCTGCCCTTGTCCCTGTGGCTTCTCTACAGGGGCAGGTCGCTCTCTGTTGCGGACATCTACAGGCGCAGCCTCACCATGCAGACCCTGCTCAAGGAAAACGTGCCCTTTGCCCCGTGCATTGCACCGGCCCTGAACTGGCCCGGCGGCATTCTGGCCGAGCCCCTCGACAAGGGGCCGTGGCGGGCGGGCAGGCAGCCGCTGCAGCTTGCCTGCGAGCAGGGCCTTCTGCTGAAGCCTGCCGATCCTCCAGTCCGCGTGCAGGCAGGCGAGCTTCTGGCTGCTGGAGCCCTGCCCAGGGAGGACTCCCCCTGGCTTGGCCTCTCCCAAAACGGACTGCAGCTGGACAGGAAAAGGACGCACGCCTTCTACGCAGCCCAGCTCTCCTGCCGCTGGCGGGGCTTTCAGGCGCTGCCGCCGTACCTGCAGAAGCTGGCAGGAGCCTGGGCGCTCTTTGCGGTGGACGAAAAGGATCTGGCGCAGAAGCTCATGGATGAGATGAGCCTCTCCTTCAGGGGGCCTGAGCCTGCAAAAAAAGCCCGCTTCGTCCGTACTCCGCCCTTCTTTCATCCGGCGGCAAAGGCGCACGGCTGCCTCATAGACGCCCACATGGACAAGGACGCCAGGAAGGCCGTAAGCAAAGCCCTGGCAGAGGAAAAGGTGCGCGCAGCCGTCAGAAGGCACGGCATCTGGCAGGATCCGGCCCTGCTCTCCCTCTATGAGCTGGCAAGGACAAGGGGCGTCCTGGCTTCAGCCGAGTTCATCTGGCTGAGGCCCGTCAACAGGCAGCTGTACTACCTCTGCAACAACATGGGGCGCAGGACGGCCTGGCCCGAAACTGCCGGCGCCTGGGCCCACTACCAGGCAGAAAACGCCCTGGCGCAGCTGGACTCCCAGTCCGGGGGCATTGAGGCGCCGCACGTCACGGAAGCCGTCAACGCCCTGGAGCTGGCGCTCTATGAAGACGGCTGGATCTCTCCGGACAAATTGTCCGAGGAGGTGCGGCAGACCTATGCCCTGCTTGGCCAGGACGACTGACAGAGCCTACTGCCGGTCTGCTGCACCCTCTTCCCCGCGCTTCATGGCGCCGTCAAAGAAGGCCTTCATGGGCTGCATGTTGAGGCGCAGCTCAAGGTTCTGCAGGGCTTCCCCGCGCATCCAGAGCACAGGCTCCTTGTCGGCGTTCAGGAGCATAACCCCCTTGACCCCGTTGATTGTCTCTATAACGATGTCGGCAGGACGGCTGGTTGCATCCGGCTTGACTGTCGTGTCGCCCATCATGGCGTCTTCCTCCTAATCCAAAGATTGCGCAGATGCGCAGGACGCTGCGGCACGCAGCCGCTGAAAGGGGGCGTGCCGGACTGACGCCCTGACTACCACAGACAGGGGCTTGTTTCAATTTGCCCCCATTTTCAATTTCAGCCGTCCGGTGCTATCACACGGTCTTCACCAGTTCACTCAGTCTTTTGGCCCGCCATGCCGCAGGCCGGGGAGATGCACATGCTGCTCCGCCAGGCTTCCCTGTCCGACCTTCCTGCCATACTGGACATCTATGCCCAGTACATGGACACCCCCATCACCTTTGAGCTTGAAGTTCCAGCCCCCGACGTCTTCGCCCGGCGCATGCGCAGCGTCCAGGCCATGTATCCCTGGCTCGCGGCAGAGGAGAACGGGAAAATCCTGGGCTATGCCTATGCCCACTGCCCCTGGGAGCGGGCAGCCTACCAGTGGAATGCCGAGCTCTCCATCTATCTGGACAGGCAGGCTGCCGGCAAAGGGCTGGGCAAGCGGCTGTACAAAGCCATGCTTTCCCTGCTTGCCTGCCAGAACGTGCGCTGTGCGCTTGGCTGCGTGACCGTGCCCAATGCCGCCTCCGAGAGGCTGCATGCCTCCCTTGGCTTCAAGGAGGCAGCCCGCTTTGAGCGCTCAGGCTACAAGAACAATGCCTGGCACGACGTCGTCTGGTTCTCCCTTCCCCTGGTCGATGACGCCCTGCCGCCCTCGCCGCTCATCCCCTTTGCAGATCTTCCAAAGGAGCGTGTTGAAGCCATCCTGGCGGAAGAATAGGGCCTGCACGCAGCTGCCCTTCTGCAGAAGCTGGCGGCATCAGGCGGTGCGCAAGGGCGCCAGCACACCATAGGCGCCTTCTGCGGCGATGAAAAGGTGTTAATTGATCCACCTAAAGCTGCTCCTGGCACCAGCTCAATTAACACACTAGAAAGCACCTCCTGCGACGATGAAAAGGTGTTAATTGACCCACCTAAATCTGCTCCTGGCATCGGCTCAATTAACACACTGAAAAGCACCTTCTGCTGCGGTGAAAAGAGGCTTCCTGCCCCGCCTGAAAGCACTGCCTGCGCCAGACCAGCCTGCACACAAAAGCAGCTCATGCGACGGCGAAAATGTGTTAATTGACCCACCTAAATCTGCTTTCGGCATCAGACCAATTAACACACTGAAAAGCACGTCCCGCAATGGTGAAAATGTGTTAATTGACCCACCTGAAACTGCTCATGGCACCAGCTCAATTAACACATCCCAAAAGCAGTTCAGGCTGCGGTGAAAAGGTGTTGATTGGCCGTACCCGTTCAGGGCTGATGCTGGCTTAAATCCCGGCTTTCATCCCCCTGAACGGACATCAGTCCCTTTCCTCTCTGTGCACCATGTGCCGCATCATGGGCAGGGACGACGACTTTCTGCTGAAGCGCCGCGGCACCATGCAAAGAGATTGCCAGCAGTCAGCCAACGGCTTATAATGGCAGGCATAGACATCGATGCTGCATAGGTGCCTGCAGCGGTCATTACGCATATGCTGGTACTGCGCTGGCTGTACGACAG
>CAZWGJ010000128.1:0-5727 GCA_964633375.1 uncultured Desulfovibrio sp. | reverse complement strand
CCCGCTCCTACTACTCCCTGGAAGACCCGCCGGAGTACCCCGTCAACGGGGTGCGCCAGCTCAACGTCTCCACCAGGTCCTCATCCGAGGAGGAGCGCCGGCGCACCTTTATGGATGCGCTGGCAGGGCTTATGCGCGCAGACCCGGACGTCATCCTGCTGGGCGAGATACGCTACCGCGAGGCGGCCCAGGCAGCCGTGCAGGCGGCGCTGACAGGGCACAGCGTGTGGACGACGGTGCATGCCGGATCGGCGCTTGGCATCATCAGCCGCTTGAGGGAGATGGGCGTCTCACTGCACAGCCTCTGCGACGAAAACGTGCTGACAGGGCTCACCTACCAGCGCCTTCTGCCCATACTCTGCCCGCACTGCCGCCTCAGGATGACCACCAGCCACAAGGAGAGAAAGAAGCTGCCGGCGCCGCTTTTGAAGCGCTTAAAGGAGGTTTTCGGGTCCTACCGCAAAATCTACCTCAGGGGCCCGGGCTGCCCGCACTGCAATGGCGTAGGCCTCGTAGGGCAGAAGGTGGCGGCTGAGGTCGTGCCTCTGGACAACCCCCGCCTGCGCTCCCTCCTAAGCCAGGGGAAGATGCAGGAGGCGTACCAGTACTGGACGACAAGGATGCACGGCCAGACCTACCTTGCCAGGGCCAGGGAAATGGTGCTGGCAGGACAGGTGGACCCGCTGCTCTGCGAGGAGCGCCTGGGCACCACGCTTGATGCGGACCTGAAGGACAGCGAAGAGGATGAGGACATCCTGCTGGCAGAGGCGTCCAAGGAAAAGAGCTGTCGGGAACGGACAAAAAAAGGCGCAGCCAAAGACAGCGATATGGAGAAAAGCACCGTTGGAAAGGATGTGCCTGCACCTAAGGAAGGTGCCGGGCAGAGCAAAAGTGCGCAGGACGGCTGCGGGCTTCCTGACGATGAAGGAGGATGGCCCTTTTGATGCACACACTTGTCCAAAAGGCTGCGGTCCTGGCCTGCACGGCCAGGGTGCGCGAGCGCCTGTGGAAGAAGATCGGCAGGCAGCTTGCCGCAGCCAGGCTGCCGCTTGAGCAGTGCTTTGCCATGCAGGCGCAGCGAGCCCGAGAGGACCGCTCCCTTCTCTTCCACGTCCTCCACGACATCACCCTCAAGCTCAATGCCGGCTGGAGCATAGGCAGGGCCATAGCCCCCTATGCAGGACCGGAGGAGGTCATGCTCATCGAGGCAGGGGCCATGAGCGGCAGGGAGGCGCTGGCCCAGGGCTTTCTGCAGGCAGCCAGACTCATGGAGAAAAAGCGCCTGCTGCAGGGGGCGGCAAGCAAGGAGCTGGCCTACCCCGCAGTCCTTGTCCTTCTGCTTGCAGCCTTTCTGGCCATGATTTCCCTGGTGCTGGTGCCAAGGCTTGCCGTCCTCTCCAATCCCGACACCTGGAAGGGCGCGGCGAAAGCACTCTACTCCACGGCAAACTTTATTGCCTCCTGGAAGGGGGCAGCACTGGCAGGAGGGATCCTATGCCTTGGCACGGCCTGCCTTGCCAGCCTTCCCAGGTGGACCGGACCCGCGCGCATGCTGGCGGACCGCCTGCCGCCCTGGTCCGTCTACCGCCTGCTCACGGGCGTCAGCTGGCTTTCAGCCACTGCCATGCTTCTGCAGCAGCGCGAGATAAAGCTTGGCCAGGTCCTGGACCTGATTCTTTCTTCGCCCTCGACGACTCCGTACCTGCGCTGGCGGCTTGCACCCTTAGCGTCGGCGGACAGAAGAGGGCTCACCTTGGGCGAGGCGCTCTGCCGCACCAAGGACCGCTGGCCTGACGCCCATATGGCAGACGACCTGCGCACCTACTCCGCCCTGCCCGGCTTCAACGCCATGCTGGCAGGGCTTGCCGACGAGCTGCTGCAGGAAGGCCTGGAGCGGGTGCAGAGGACGGCCTCCGCCATGGGCGGATGCGCCATGCTCTTTGCAGCAGCCTGCCTCTGCCTTGTGGTCGCAGGGCTCTTCGGCATCCAGGAGCAGGTCACCTCGGCTGTCGGCAGCATGGGCGGCCTCTAGCAAAAGCCGCCAAAACTATTCACCTAAAAAAAAGGAGGAAGCAGCAGAAACCAAACCACAGCCTTTGCGTGCCGCCCTGCCAGCTTGAAGCTGCGGCTGCCAAAAGAAAAGGCAAAGCCCGCTCCATGAAGCAGCACGCGCCAATACCCAAAGACACCAAAAAAACGGAGGACAAAAGATGAGAGCAAGCAGAACCCAGAAACCCTTCACCATCAAACCGGTCCTGTTTTCAGGCACACAGAAGGCGGCCGCCCAGAAGGCTGCCGTCCAGGAGGCAGAAACTATGCGAAACGCGATCAAAAACCAGCACCAAACTGCGGCTGAACGCCGCTTCAAAAAGCACGAGCACGGCTTCACGCTCATAGAAGTCCTGGGCGCCCTGGTTGTGGGCTCCCTTGTCTTCAGCTTCGCAGCCTTTGCCATCTCCAAGGCCATTGAGTCGGCCAGGGTTTCCTCCTTTACGGAAAACCTCGCCCTGCTGCGCATCAACGTGCATGAGGTCTATGCCTCGTCCAACGGCTTCGGCTCCTCTTCGACGGCCTCCGTGGACATCACGGACAAGCTGGTCGATGCCGGCGCCATACCCCAGCCCTGGCTGGACAAGGACTCCAGCACGCCCGTCCACAACTTAGGGGGCAATGTGGCCGTCTCAGGCACCCTCTCCAACTTCGAGATCACGGCAGACGCCATAACCCAGGACATCTGCCGCAAGATAGCCTCCTCCCAGGCCGGAAACTGGGACAAGCTGACTGTCAACGGAGAAGCTGTTGAGAGCGTGCCCACCACGGCATGCAGCGAGGACTCCTCAGGCCTTGGCACCAACACCATGGCCTTCACCGCCCACTAAACACTAAGACTTGCAGGCCCGCCCCTGCGCCTGGCTGGCAGCAGGCAAAGGAGCGGGCCGCTCCCAAAAGCAAAAGCAGACTTTTGAAAGACTTCATAATTCGGAGGCTGGTATGTACATCATGGCATGCACCTCTCTTCTGGCAGCCTTCCTGGCCCTGGCAGGAGCGCTCATCTCCTTCTGCGCCCCAGGGGAGGAGGCGGATCTGGCGCTGGCAGACAACTTCCTTGCCTGGCAGCAGGCGGCAGAAAAAGCGTGCAGGGCAAAGGCAGCACAGCAGGACGGGGGCGGACTGTCCGAAGGAGCCCTGTCCGACAAGGATTTGCAGGCCTATCTTCCGCCGGGCTTTCAGAAGGCCGGGGACTGGAAGGCTCTGATCGCAAACGGCGTCCTCTGCGTCTACGGCAGAAAGAGCCTGAACGGCACTGAGGAGCTTTCCTGGTCTGCCGTCATCAAGAGATCGCAGAAGACGGGGCGGACCTCAGTCAAAAGGGGCGGCCTGCTCATACCGGCAGGGATTGCCGCACCTGATGCGATAGCTGAAAACAGCGCCGTCGTCCTGACGGACTTAAACCAGAACAAGACGCCGTAAAAACCGTAAAAAAGGAGGGAGGGCAGATACATGCGGCTAAAAAACAAACGAATGAGCTTTGCCGAAGGTGAAAAGGGCTTTACGCTCCTGGAAGTCCTGGCCTGCCTTGTCGTGTCGAGCCTGATGCTGGCAGCCTTTGCCGGCTTGTGGCGGCAGGGCGTCACACAAAGCGAGGAAGTGCACGCAGGCAGGCATCTTGCTGAAGTCATGAAGGCTGGGCTGCGCTTCTGCCAGGGAAATTATGTCTCCCTGCAGCAGGAGGCGAAAGATCAAAGCGGTCCTGCCATAACCATTGAAGACTTGAAGGAGGCAGAGCTGCTGCCTGAGGGCTTTGCTGAAAAAAACGCCTGGCACCAGACGCCCATCCTGCATGTGCGCAGCCGCACCCTGCCCTCGGGGGAGACGGCCCTCTACCTGCTTGCCTTAACCTGCGGCGGCAGGGGTGCGGACTATGATGCGGGCAATGCCGCCTTCCTGAACATTGAGGCGCCCTCGGCAGCCAGGAAGGCAGGCGCTTATGCCGGCTTTATCGCCGGGGAGAACAATGCCGCAGGAGCAGGTGCGGGGCATCTTGTCTCCGCATATGGGGGCTACGACCTGGACCTGGCGGACTTTGGGCTGGAAGCGCCTGAGCCCGGGCACCTTGGCGCGTACTGCCTGCTTGACGCAGCCTCTTCAAATGAGGACGTGCTGCACCGCGTGGCAGTCCCCGGGCACCCCGAGCTCAACCAGATGACGGTCAATCTGGACATGACCAAAAATGCCATAAACAACGCAAGTTCCCTGCAGCTTGTCTCCTTCAGCCAGTCCGACCCTCGCCGCCCCATCAAGGCCGGCGAGGGCTGCTCTGAGGAGGACCTGGGGCGCCTCTTCTTAGACGAGAGCTACGGGCTCTACCTCTGCCGGCAGCTGCCGGGAAAGACGAGTCCTGAGCTTGTGCTCCTCAACGACAGCGGCAACGGGCAGACCGTGAGTGCGGCAACCCTTGCCACGGACCAGTCCCTTATACAGAAGCCTGACTGCTCGGCCGAAGCCGGCATGCAGCCCGCCGTCTTCCTGGCTCCGGCCATCGCCTCATCCGGACCCAAATCTCCTGCCATGGCGTCGTTTCGGGCCTGGGCAGAGGAGGAGGGAAGCCAGGCCTGGCGCATCCATCTGAAAATCAAGAACATGGAGCATGCAGGCACAGAGCAGTGGTACTCAGCCCTTGAGGAGGGAAGCGAGCTTGCGCCCTACTACGGATCCGCCCTGGTGCTCACCATGTGCGCCAGGAAGGAGGCGGCAGACGCCGCCAAAGAGGGGGAGTAGCCATGCAGGATGCACCCATCAACAAAGCAGCCCTGCTGCCATGGCTTTTCCTCATCCTCGCCATCCTCCTCTGCCCCAGGTCCGTCCAAGCTGCTGAGCACTCGCTGCAGGCGCTTTTTGCCAGGCCCTGCCGGCTCTTCAGCATCCCGCCCGTCCTGGCCTTGGCCATAGCCTCGGTGGAGTCGGACCTGAACCCCAGGTGCGTCACCATCAACGGCAAAGAATACCGCCCAAAGACGGACAGGGAGGCCGTCCTGCTTGCCCAGAGGGCCATAGCCCAGGGGGCGAGCGTTGATCTGGGGCTGATGCAGGTCAACAGCTGGTGGCTGAAGGAGCTCAAACTGTCGCCTGCAGCCGTCCTGGCGCCCAAAAACAACGTGTTTTTAGGCCTGTGGATACTGCACCAGGAAATGAAGCGCTGCGGCGCAGGCTGGAAGGCAGTCGGCGCCTACCACAGCAAGAAGGAGGCCAGGCAGAGGGTCTACATCGCCAAGGTCGCCGAGAGGTGCCGCAGGCTGCGCTCAGTGCTGCCGGCTGCATCCCGCAAAATGCCGCATTCAAAGAAGCCAGGAGAAAACCTTTATGCCTGCCGTACAATACATCCTTGACAGCCCCGTCCCGGAGAGCCTTCCCCTGCCCTTTGTCCTCTTTGCAGCCTTCTGGCTTGGCGCCGTCCTCGGCTCCTTTGCCGCCTGCACAGGGGAAAGGCTGGCTGAAGGAAGGAGCCTTGCCGGGCGATCCCGCTGCCCTTCCTGCCAAAAGACATTGTCCGCCTGGCAGCTGGCGCCTGTGCTGGGCTTTTTTGCCTTAAAGGGGCGCTGCGCCTTCTGCCAGGCCCCCATCCCCAGGGCGTCCCTTGTCTGGGAGTGCGCCATGGGGTGCATTTCAGCCCTTCTTGTGCTCAAAGGGGTGCTCTTGGGTGCGCCGCTGCTGCACGCCCTCCTGCTC
>CAZWGJ010000127.1:0-5732 GCA_964633375.1 uncultured Desulfovibrio sp. | reverse complement strand
TACTGGCAAAGAAAAGCTTGATGAAGGCTCATTGAGCATTGAGCACATTATGCCGCAAACCAAAAAGCTTTCAAAGAGCTGGCAAAATATGCTCGGAGAAAACTGGAAGGAAGTAAATGAAAGATATCTGCATACACTTGGCAATCTGACGCTTACCGGCTACAACAGCGAACTTGGCTCAAAGTCATTTGAAGAGAAAAAGAAGCTGCTTGAAAAGCCGGATACGCATATCACAATTCTCAACAAAAGCGTCATCAGCAATGATTCCTGGACAGAAGTAGAAATCAAGGCGCGTGCAGAGGAGCTTTCAGAGATGATACTGAAGCTTTTCCCCATAGAAGAGCCGGAAACAAAAATTGAGTTTACCGACAACAGGTACCAAGAATACAGTGCCTCCTGCCCGCAATATGCCACCAACAAGCTGCCAAACTACTATGAGCTGCTGGGAGAGCGTGAGAATGTTGACACTTTTGCCGTAATGGTTCGTTCTGTGGCCGCAAAGCTCTATGAGCGTGACCCAGGCATCATTGAGGGACTGGCTGAGGATGACAGCCGTTCACTGCTGGCATCCCTGTTCTCCTACGATGAAAAGGCTGTCAGGAATCCGCTGGAATTGAAGAAGGGCAGCGGAATATACATACGGAGAGGCGGTTCCTCAGCCTCTGAATGCATCCGCATCATCAGGGAGCTCCTGCTGTGCTATGAACTGAATATTGAAGAGGATTTTGTCTACAGTGCACGCCCCATCAAGTACACTTCCAGAAAACAGTAGGCACGCAGAGCATGGCCTGGCCTCTGCAGTACAGGCAGCCTTCATGCCGGACGAGGAGGAGCTTGCCAGGCTGGCAGCGGAAGTCTTTGAGCAATGGCGCAGGGACAAGGTCCGGCAGCACCGCTGAAAGCACCGGCAGGAGCCTGATCTGCCGTCTTTTGGACGCTTGAAACCGGCGTAAATTTCGGGCATATTTCCGCTTTGCGGGCTCAAGAAGCACACCCTGCCGTGCGCGCTGTGCTTCCCTTCTCTTCCCCCTTCACGCCGCTTCACCTTTTCGCTTTTGCCACACCCCTCTCAGGGACTTTGCGGATTTTCACTCATGGAACAACAGGAACACTTAGAAGTCTCATTTGCCACCAGACTGAGCACAGCCAGGATGGCTGAGCTTGCCAAGCTGTACAATGAAGGTGCTTCTATAGCAGAGCTTGCCGCCAAATTTCATATGACAGAGACCAACATCCGGCTGGCGCTGCGCAGGGCAAGCAAAAAAGAAAGCCATGCCCGCTGATCTGGCAGACAAGGCAGACGCTGTCCGGCAGGACAGCCCCGGCATGGACAAAGAAGAGCCGGCAGCAAAGGCGGACACACTCTGCGCCTGTCTGATGCAGGAAGCCCGCAGCATTCTGACGGCTGTCTGGAACTGGGACTACCGCCACTGGGAGCACATTGAAAACCAGGTGACAGGCCCCATCGCCGCCATGCTGAAGGCAAACAGGACGGATGAAGAGACCGAGCCCGGCAAAAAGCTGCTTGAGCTGCGCATAGAGTCGTGCGCCCTTGAAAAGGACGGCACGGCAAGGGTTGCTGTCTGCTACACCTGGCAGGAGAACGAGCCAGGCACAAGCCAGGACGACGTCCAGCCCGTCGGGCATGACCGCATCATCTGGGTCTTCGTGCAGGAAGACGGGTGCTGGAAGGCAGCCACGCTGATGCATTAGCACCTGCCGCTGCTGTGCGCCCCAGGCAGTCCTAACCCTCTTTTTTGACAAAGAGGCCTTTCAGGCTGTCCGGCACATCCCTGACTGCACCTGGACAGTTGTCCAGGGCCTCTGCGCACAAACCCTCGTCACGCAGATTCTCAGGCACAAACTGCAGGGCTTCGCCGCTGCTGTGCACTGCATCAAAGCACAGCTCCCGCTCCCGCAAAGGCTCAGGCACATATTCCAGGGCCATTCCGTCGCTGTCCACGGCGTCAAGACAGACGACGATGTCCCGCATGGCAGGAGGGACATAGCGCAGCGCAAGACCATTGCTGCGCACGGCTGCCAGACAGATCTGGCGCGTCCTTCTGGCAAAGGGGACGTACCTCAAGTTCATTCCGTCCTCTTCAAGGTCGGCAAGATACTCAGCTTTTGTCTTTCCCAAGGCTCCCATAGCAGTCCATTTCCTTTCTTCCAGCAACGTTCTGCCTGCAATTTCCGGGCTGGTTAATTTTCCTTTTTTCCCAAAATCGCCGCAGCTTTTTTTGACAGCTCTATCATTATTTTAGTTTTAGCTATTTCCTTGTTTATACTCTGCAATTCTGAAACAGCATCATTTAGCTTTGACTCCAATTCCTTTGCATACAACTTCGCAGCGGACAGCTCGTCAGCACAGACAGCCTCATCATGAACGTTGAACCAGCTCTTCCAGGCTTGTACCTCTTTAACGGTAATGTTCTTTTCACTGCAGTATTCGGCAAAATTATCTTTAGAAAGAAACTTCATTAAATAAACAGCGCCATATGCATCAAGATAGCTTATATGTTTTGGAAGCTTGAGCTTGTCAGAACAAGACGGCCTGCATGCCGCTAAGCCTGCCTCCTCTTTCGTTTTGTCGAGTTCTGCCTTTTTCTTCCACGCATGCAGCGTTGCCCTGGAAATGCTGTACTCTTCAGATGCCTGCAGAACAGTAAGTTCGCCGGAGAGCAGCCTGGCGGTGACGCTCTCTTTAAGTTCCTTGGGATAAGCCATAAAACGCCTCCTTGATGCAGCCTGCAACGTACAGAAAAAAGCCGCCCCGGGCAATGAGCGCAAGGGGCTGGCGGCAGCAACCCTGCCTCGCTGCACCGCACGGCAAGCCGCACGATGCACGTTACGATGAACCGCACGACAGAGAACCCGATGCACCCGGCAATATGCCTCCCGACGGCTGCAGTCGCACTGCCTTAAAGCCCAGCCGGACATGTTTTTGCAACCCCGTCCATTTGAAAAAAGATGGGCTCTATGCTAGCTTTTCCTGTGGTATTCTGCGTCCATTCTGCATGGACGCAAGGGCTTGCAGGGGGCTGTCCGCCGCCTGCCCAAAGCCCGCAAAAAGCCCTGCTTCCTCTTTGAGCCCCCTATATGGGGCAAGGCTTTTTTCTGTCACAACCGTTCTTGCCTTGTCGCAACGCCTTCTTTGACGTACTTTCCCTTGCGGTTCCTTCCGGCTGCATTCCTTAATGTCTGCCAAAAGCCGGAAAAATCCGCACAACACAAGCAGGAGAATGGCCCATGCCCTTTACACTGTCACTCAAGGATGACTGTCCGGAAATCATCGCCCAGCGCGGTCAGGATGCACTGCACGTCACAGGCGACTTCTATGACCTTTTCTCTGAGGATATCCAGGAGGTTGCCAAGGCGCTGGCTCTCTGCTTTGCCAATGAGCAGCGCCTCTTTGCTGCCGGCACAGGGCTCTCCGCGTGCATGGCAAAAGCACTGGCTGATCTTCTGGCAGGCGGCAGGGCCTCAGGGAGGCTGCCCCTCCCGGCGACTGCGCTCTCCCCCGCCCTTGCCACAGGCGATCCCTCGGCAGCCGGCGACGCAGCCTTTGCCAGGCAGCTTGAGGCCTTGGGGCGTGACGGCGACATCCTGGTGATCTTCACCCACGACGGCATGCATCCGGCACTGGTCCAGGCTGCCGCTGCAGCCCATGAGCAGGGCATGTTCACCTTAGGCATCAGCGGCGGCGACGGCGGCACCCTTGCCGAAAAGGACCTCTTTGACCTTGAGCTGAGAGTGCCCAGCATCGAGGAGCCCCTGATACATGAAGTCCACATGGGGCTTGTCTGCCTCCTGGACGAACTGGTTGACTATTATCTGTCCTGCAAGCCTGAAATCCTGAAGGAAATGCTTCAGAACATCCCGGACCAGGACAGCCCGGACGCAAAGTAGTTCAGTGCGTCCCCCTGTTTTTCCGGCGCTTTTCCTTCGTGAAAGTACAGGGAGGCGCGCCGGAAGCTGCAATGAACTGTTTTAGGAGATACAGCTATGCCCATGTACGAATTCCAGTGCAAAAAGTGCGGAGAGAGCTTTGAGGAGCTTGCCTCCACGACGGAGACAGTGCCCTGTCCCCACTGCGGAAGCCATGAGACCGAGCGCCTCATGAGCGCCTGCTGCTGCATGTCAGGCGACGGGGGCAGCGGTGCAGGATCTTCAGCCCATTCCTCCTCCTGCGGCTGCTCAGGCTGCTCCGGCGGCCACTGCTCCACCTGCGGCCACTAGTCCAGGAAGACCCGGCGGGCTTTCTGCCGCCTGTTCATCCGCCATCCTGTTCCTTCTTCAAGGAAGACCCATGCAAAGACTTACCATCGCAACCAGAGGCAGCCAGCTTGCCTTGTGGCAGGCAAACCACATCCGTGACTGCCTGCTTGCCCTGAACCAAGACCTGGAAATAGAGCTCTCCATCATCCACACCAAAGGAGACAAGATACTGGACGTCCCGTTGTCACAGGTCGGCGGCAAGGGTCTTTTTGTGAAGGAGATAGAGGAGGCCCTGCTATCAAAAGAGGCGGACCTGGCGGTCCACAGCATCAAGGACGTGCCCATGGTGCTGCCGGACGGGCTGACTCTTGGCGCCGTTCCCAGGCGCGCGCCCTTTACCGACTGCCTGTGCTCTGAAAAATACGACAGCCTGGACGCACTGCCCAAGGGTGCAGTTGTCGGCACAAGCAGCCTGCGCCGCCAGGCGCAGCTCTTAGGGCTTCGCCCAGATTTGAAGATTGTCTCGCTGCGCGGCAATGTGGACACCAGGCTGCGCAAGCTGAAGGAAGGGCAGTTTGACGCCATCGTCCTGGCCTCTGCCGGACTGGAGCGCCTGGGTCTTTCTGCAGCGCATATGTGCGCCCTTGCCCCTGAGAGCTTTGTGCCTGCCGTGGGCCAGGGCGCCCTTGGCATAGAGTGCCGTGCAGACGACGCAGCTGTGCTCTCCCTGCTCTCCCAGCTCAACGACGGGCACACGCGCACCTGCGTCGAAGCAGAGCGCGGCTTCCTGCTGGGGCTTGACGGCGGCTGCCAGGTGCCCATCGGCGCCCATGCAAGGCTTCTGGAAGACGGCGCCCTTGAACTGGACGGTCTGGTGGCAGAGGTGGACGGCTCAGCCATTCTGCGCAGGCAGAAGCAGGGAAAGGCCTCAGAGGCGCATGAGCTTGGGCTCTCCCTTGCCAAAGAGCTGCTTCAGGCAGGAGCAGAACAAATCCTGGCGCGCCTCTACAGCGACGGCACGGCCAGCAGGTAGCCGCAGGCAAAGCCAGCCGCAGCGCAAGCCAGGACACCCGATGCCATTTTTCATGGCTTTCTCTAATGGATTTTCACTATGACTATTAATCCGCTTCCTTCATCCAGGCTGCATGCCACCTATGACCCCGCCCTCATCCCTGTTGACAGCAGCAGCGAGCTCAAGGGGCAGGTGCTTCAGCGCGTGCCCTATCAGGACAGGGCCATGAAGGCGCTTGATCTGGCCCTCAACATCAAGGTCAGCGGCTTTAACGTCTACCTGGCCGGATCCTCCAACCTGGGCAGGTCCTTCATTGTGCGCAACTATCTGGCGCCGCTGGCCAAGAAGGCGCCTACGCCGCCGGACATGATCTATGTGCACAACTTTGCCGACACCGAGCAGCCGGTGCTCATCTTTCTTCCGTCGGGGCAGGGCAGAAAGTTCAGGCAGGCGCTGCAGACCACGCTGAAGGGCATCTGCACCACGGCTGAAACGCGCATCC
>CAZWGJ010000126.1:0-5741 GCA_964633375.1 uncultured Desulfovibrio sp. | reverse complement strand
CAAAAAAGAGACCGCCCCTTGCAGAGAGGAGCAGGTCTCTTTTTTGTGATCTGTCTTTCGCAAATTGTTCGGGGCGCTGCTGCGGCAGCGCCTTCCTTCATGCGTCCGGTCTATTCCTTCGGACAGCCGTCAGCTTCTTCGTTCTGGTCCTGGCCGTCATGCAGGACGCCCTGGGCTTCCAGCCTTCTTCTGCGCAGCCACCTGACGATGACAAGCAGAGTCAGCAGGGCGACAAGCGCCATGTCCACCCAGAGGACGGGACCGCCGTTTTCAGGAAGCGCCAGCCCGGTTATCTTCCACTCGTATATGGCCCAGCCAAGGCCGAAGTTGCAGAGGATGACGCAGACGGCGGCAAGGATCCAGTAGGCGGCTATGCGCTCGCCAAAAATCCACGACTTGCGGTAAAATCTGTGTTTTGCGGCAAGCAGGGGCAGCAGCAGGACAAAGACCATCAGGGCCGCCTGCCAGTAAAAGCCGCGGAGCAGGACGCTTGCTATGCCAAGGCACAAAAAAGTGGCGGCGTAGTAGAACGCCTGCTTCTGCCGCTGTCCGAGCCCGTAGGAAACAAAGAGCAGCATGCAGCCTGACACGGCGCAGACCGTATGGGCTGCAGCCCCGCAGATGCCAGGCAGACAGCCAAGGGAGCAGACAAGCGAGCCGGGAAGCGTCGAGCAGACCAGCAGAATGACGCCTGCCAGGAAGCTGGTATAGGAGTTGATGACGGGGCTCAGGACAGAGAGCCAGCGCCCTGCCTGCTGGAACTTGCCCTGGCGCACCTCATAGCCTGCCAGCAGCGTGGCTGCCACAAGCAGGGGCAGGATGTAGTAGATGAGGCGGAAGATGAGCACTGCAGCAAAGACCATCTGCTCATGCGGCGTATTGGTCATATGGATGATGACCAGCTCAAAGACGCCTACGCCGCCAGGCACATGGGTCATGACCACTGCCACCTGCGCCATGAGGAAGCCAGGCAGGAACTGCACAAAGGAGACGTCGACGCCGTCCGGCAGAAGGACCCACATGCAGGCTGCTGCGGCAATGAGGTCGATCCAGGAGACGACAAGCTGCGCCACGGCAATTCTGGGAGCAGGGAAGACAAAGGTCTTGCCGAAGATGGTGAGGGGCTTGCGCATCACAAAGCACAGCACCATGTAGATGAAGGCGCACCCGAAAAGCAGCACGCCGAGCAGGCGCACGTTGTGGAGGGGCATGGCAGACATCAGCTGCGGCGGCAGTTCCGGCGGCGCCACAATGAAGACCAGCCCGCTCAGCCCGAGAGCGCCTATCCAGAAGGCGACAGCCAGGATGAGGATGAGGTGCAGCACCTCATGGATGGAAAAGCCCCACGCCGAGTAAAAGCGGAAGCGGACGCTTGTCCCGCCCAGCAGCGCCCCGAAGTTGAAGCTCACGGCCTGCCCGATGACGGAGACAAGGCTCACCTTGGAAAGAGGCAGGTTTTTGTGGATGGCCTTGAGCGCCAGCCAGTCGTAGCCGATGAGGATGCAGTAGTTGATGACTGCAAAAGCCAGGGACAGGACGATGCCGAGAGGATGTATCATGTCTATGCTGGCGCGTATTTCTGCAAGGGAATACTGGTGCAGCTTGTTGTAGAGAAGGTACACCGCAAGGCAGAAGATGGCTGCAATAAGCAGGGGTCCCAGATAGCGCATATATTTTTTCATCTCGGCCGGAGCTCCTCTCAGATGCGTACATGGTCCGTGAGGCACCATGACATGCCGGGCGCAAAGCCCAGACAATTTTCAGTATCTCAAATATAGGGCACCTGCAACAACTTGCGCAAGTGGGAATCCCCGGGCAAAGCCCTGGGAGAACGCCCCAAAATGCCGCCTGACAGGCAGTTTTAAAGAGCAGCTTAAAAGGAGCCTTTTGGGGGAGGCAAAATCCCCTTTTTGCCGATGAAAAAGCAATGGAAAAGACGATTTGCCTGCCGGCTGCAAAGACGCAGCCCAGCAAGGGCGCAGCTGCCGGGCTCAACCTTGATGCCAGGGCGCCAGCCTGCCGGTTTCTGCGCACTGCCCCTGCCGCCCGTCTCATGCCGCCCTGCCCTTGACCTCATGGCAACGTGGCGCTAAATAACTGGGCATCCAGTATCATGCTTTCCGTTGCTCCAGGCAGCGGATATTTTTTTATCCTTCCTTCTCACCTGGCACTCTGCCATCTGAACTGTCATCTACATTGGAGCATCCTTTATGCTGGTACTGCTTTGCACGACGTAAGCAGACGTATCATACGGCACTAAGGAAACCCCTTTTTGCAGGGCGTCACAAAAACCACTTCACCACCCACCAGGCCTTCTTGCCCTCATCCCGTAAAAGGCAAGGAAGCTTCTGCGTCCTTCATCCCTTGCTGAACGGCAAGGGCTTGGCGCATAGTCCATTTTCTTTGGAGGTTCTATCATGGCGATTCCTATTTCGGCTCAGGGATACAAAAAGCTCACCGAAGAGCTGGCCCAGCTCAAAGAAGATCGTCCCCGTGTCATTCAGGCAATCAAGGAAGCGCGCGAGCAGGGCGACCTGCGCGAGAACGCCGGCTACGACGCAGCCCGCGAGAAGCAGGGCATGTCTGAAGCCCGCATCAAGTACCTTGAGGCACGCCTGCAGCAGAGCAACATCATAGATTTGGACAAGCTGACCGGCGACAAGGTCGTCTTCGGCTGCACTGTGACCATCGTCGACGTAGACACAGACGAAGAAAAGACCTTCACCATCCTGGGACCCGATGAAGCCGACCACAGCAAGGGCTCCATCTCCTACCAGTCTCCCGTGGGCCACGCCCTGCTGGGCCATGAAGTCGGCGAGGAAGTCACCGTCACCATTCCAAAGGGCAACGTCGTCTACGAAGTCACCAAGATTGAGTTCCTTGGCTCAAAGGTGGTTGAGGGCTAAAGGCGCCGGCCGGCCTTCCACGCCGCACTGGATGGAACGCCGACCTTTTTTGCGCACCCTTCCCCTGAAAGCTCCGCCAAATACGTTCTGCCGTCTCCCTGTTCATTACGCCGGAGGGCATGCATGCCGTTTTCCAGTTCAGACAACAGGCGCCTTGTGTCACGCATTATGTATCTGCTCTGTGCTGCCGCCTGGGGGCTTCTGCTCTGGCCGATCCCCTATACGGTCATTATGGCGTCCTGCTTTGCCTGCCTGATTGTCCCCTTCTACAAGCGTCTGCGCACCTTTGCCAGGCGCCACCGCCGCCAGATGGAGAGCAAGAGGAACAGCCTCCTGCTTGCGGCAAGGGAAAAGCACAAGGACAGCGGAAAGCAGCCGCGCTTCGGCAAGCGCAGCCTTCTCCCCTTTACGACGCGCTTTGTCCTGGGATTCAGGCAGGGCCTGTACAACATGCTGCCGATGACGGCGACCATATTGACGCTGCTTTTCGCCATCACCATTCCCGTGACGACCTTCGTCAGCATGGTTACGCCGCAGATTGCCAGCGGCATAGCCCTGCTGCGCCGGATGTGGATGGACAACTTCAAGCTGCCCGACGAACTGGCCTCCAAGCTCGACGTCATTGTGGAAAAGATGCAGGCCATACCAGGCCTGGACACTGTGGCCCACCAAGTGGCCGGCTATCAGGAGACGCTCTACAACTACCTGAGCACCTTCTCCTCCGACTCGCTGGTCGCCCTGGCCAACCAGGGCTTTGACCTGCTTGGCGGCGCCTCCTCCGTGGCCGGACACATGGTGCTCTTCCTGGCCTTGTCCGTCGTCTTCATCATCCATGCGCCGCGCATCCGCCTCACGGCCTCAAGGATCTTCAACGTCAAGCCGCTCGTCCTGCACCGCTTCTCCGTTGCCATCCGCCAGGCGCTGCGCGCCATCCTGCTCGGCGTCGTCCTGGTTGCCATCATCCAGGGCTTCCTCTGCGCCATAGGCTTTGCCATCGTCGGCATCAACCAATATGCCTTCTGCGGCCTGCTGGCTGCCATAGTAGCCCCCATCCCCGTGCTGGGCACGGCTATTGTCTGGGTGCCCCTTTCGGTGCACCTGTGGCTCATAGACCGCCCCATGGCAGCCGTCACGCTGATCATCTGGGGCGTCGGCATCGTGTCCATGGCTGACAGCGTCCTTCGGCCCTTCTTCCTCAGGACCGGCATCAACGCCTCCTTTGTGGTGCTTATCCTGGTCATCTTCTGCGGCATATCCGCCTTCGGCAGCGCGGGCATCATCCTCGGTCCCGTCCTTCTGGCCATCTCCATCCAGGCGCTGGAAGAAGGAAACGTTGCCTACCCCTCCCTCTTCAAACCCATGGCCGTTGAAAAGACGCCCATGCAGGCAGAGGGGAAGCGGGAAGCCTGAGGCTTCCCTCCCCCCCCAACGGCTAAAGGCTTTATCCAATGCATTCCTGGCATACTGGCCGCACTCTTCTCTCCCGGGCGCTGACGCATGCAGTGTCTTCCTGTCTGCTGCTTTTCTGCTCTGCCCTGCTGGCTGTCCTAAGCCTTCCTGCGCAGGCAGGGGCTGCGCTTCCTGTCAGGGCCGCCATCATGTTCAACATGAACACAGGCGGCATACTCTATCAGAAGAACGCAGACACCCCCATCCCGCCTGCCTCCCTGACCAAGGTCATGACCTCCTACATCGTGCACGACGCACTGGCTCAGGGCAGCCTCAGCATGGGGACGAAGGTGCGCATACCAGCCCTGGCAGTCAGGGCCGGCGGCTCGACCATGAAGCTGCGCACAGGGGAGAAGGTGACCGTCCAGCGGCTGCTTCAGGGCGCCCTCATCGCCTCCGGCAACGACGCTGCTACAGCGCTTGCCATACGCACGGGCGGCAGCATTGAAAACTTTGTCGGCAGAATGAACGCCAAGGCAAGAAGCCTTGGCATGACCCGCACCCGCTTTAAGAACCCCACTGGACTTCCGGCTGCAGGGCAGGTGACCACTGCCAGGGACATGGCGCGCCTGTGCCTGTCCTATCTTGCCAACTACCCGCAGGTGCTGAAAATCCATTCCTTGAGCTCCTTTGAGCACAGGAACAGGACGCTCACCACCACCAACCCCTTCTTGGGATCCAGGGGCGTCAACGGTCTGAAGACAGGCTTTACCGTGGATTCAGGGTACAACATCATCCTGACCACGGCAGGTCCCACCAGGCTGCTCATAGTGGTCATGGGCGGCAAGTCAAAGACGCGCCGCGAGATAGCGGCAAGCACGCTGCTGGAGCTGGGGCTGAAATACCCTGGAGACGCCAACCTCATCCGCCGGACCATTGACGGCTCCTCGCGCCACCTCAAGGCCAAGAAGAGAACGGGCATCAAGACCAGGGCCTATGCCAAGAAAAAGAAGGCTCCAGCCTCACGCGGCACCAAAAAGGTGCACAAGAAGAGAAGGCAGCAGTAGAGGGCGTTCACAGCCCTCTTCAAAGGCAGGGACATCCTCCTTTCACTTTTCATGCATGGAAGCCTGCAGCAAGCGCAATGCCCTGCTGCAGGCTTTTTGCGCACTCTTGACCTCAAGCCGGTGAGAGGGCTATCAGACGATAGATCACCACTCTTAAGCCAAAGGAAGGTTCCTGCCCACGCGGCACCAGCAAGGTGCACAAGAAGAAGAGAGGGCTGCAATAGATGGCACGCTCTCTTCATAGTCAGCAGAGCATGGACCTTTTCCGACAAAAGCAGTCTGCATTCCGACACAGAGCCTTGCTGGCTTTCTATGACAGCATCAAAGGAAGTCTATTGCCATGTTCACAATACCTCTCCCCACTGCCCGGCACATCTCA
>CAZWGJ010000125.1:0-5805 GCA_964633375.1 uncultured Desulfovibrio sp. | reverse complement strand
CGCAGCGCAAGCCAGGAATGAGGCAATTTATGAATGCAGAATCCTTTTTTTCTTCCCTGGACCAGGTACGCAGCCTGGTGCAGGATTTTTTCGGCAGCTCTCCCCATGCCCTCTGCCAGCTGCACAGCACGGATGAGGAGGGCATCCTGCTGACGGACGGCGGGGCGCTTGTCTCGCTGCTCAAAGTGCGCGGATCATTGCGCATGACAGGCAGCGAGGAATACGCCGAGACCTGCCAGGCCCTGGCAAGGGTCCTGGCAGCCCCGCTGTCGGGGCGCGGGCACTCCCTGCAGGCGGTCTTTGCCTGCGATCCTGAGGACATGAAGGCGAACATGCGCCGCAAAATGCTTCCGCTGCACCGCACCTGCGAAAACGTGGGGCTTGATCTGCACGATGTGCTGGACGACTGGGCGGACGCCCTGGCCATGTACTGCGCAGAGGAGTCTTTGTATCTGGCAGTCTGGACGAAGCCTGAGCTTTTGAGCAGGGCCGAGCGCAGGGAGCTTGCAGGGATGGGCACTGCCTCATGCCCTGTACGCCCGGACATGGGCATGAACAGGACCAGTGCGCAGCCAAGGCTCAAGGACGCCCACAGGGCTGTGGTCCGGGAGCTTGCCGAAACGCTCAGGTCTATGAGCTACATGGTGCAGGAGCCGGACAGCCATGAGAGCGTGCGGCTTATCCGCAGCTGCATCTTCCCCAACTGGACAGCACCTGACTGGAAGCCGGTGCTGCCCGGGGACAGGCTGCCCATAAGAAAGCCCCTGCCGGGATCCAAGCCTGGCGACGCCACGACCTTTGCGGCACCCACCCTTGCCAGGCAGATCTGGCCTTTGGGTGCAAAGGTCTATGAGGGGCGCTTTGTGGAGGTTGACGACAGGCTCTACGCCCCCTTTGTGATGAGCATGCCGCCCCAGACCGTGCAGCCCTTCTCCTCGCTTTTCAAGTCCCTGCTTTCCGAGGAGCTGCCCTTCAGGATGGCCGTGCTGCTGGACGGGGACGGCATGCACGGGCAGGGGCTGAAGTCTGCGGCAGCCTCCATCCTGTCCTTTGCCTCAAGCTCAAACCAGCGCCTCAGAAGATCCTATGCCGCCCTGCAGGAGCTTGAGCTTTCAGGAGAGATCTGCGTCGGCCTCAAGATGGCCTTTGTGACCTGGGTGCGCCTTGATGGCTGCCAGGATCTGGCTGATGCCAGAAAGAAGCTCTCCAGGCGCCTGGCACGGCTGTCGCAGGCCGTGCAGTCCTGGGGCTCCTGCGACACCGCGCTGCTGACAGGGGACCCGCTTCTTGCCTATACGGCGACTGTGCCGGCAGCAAGCCAGGCATCCCCTGCAGTGGGCGCCGTCTGCCCGCTTTCGGAGGCTGTGCAGATGCTGCCGCTCTTCCGCCCCTGCTCGCCCTGGACAGAGGCGGACGTCCCGCTCAGGACGCCCGACGGGCTCTTCATGCCGCTGGCGCTCTTTTCCAAAAACATGGCCAGCTGGAACGAGATCTGCTTTGCCGGCATGGGCGCAGGCAAGTCCTTCTTCCTCAACACCCTCAACTTCTTCTTCCTGCTCAGGGCAGGGCAGGTGCGCCTGCCCTGGCTGACCGTGATCGACATCGGGCAGTCCTGCGCAGGAGTGATAGAGCTTGTCCGATCCGCCCTGCCGCTCAAAAAAAAGCATCTGGCTGTCTTTGCCAGGCTGCGCAACACCAAAAGCTGCGCCGTCAACCCCTTTGACACGCTGCTCTGCTGCCCAAAGCCCACCCAGACGCATGCCGACTTTCTGATCAACCTGCTGTCGCTTCTGTGCACGCCGCTCTCCGAGACGTCACCGCAGGACGGTGTGGTGGACCTTTTGCGCGAGGCGCTTGATGCCGTCTACAGGAGGCTTGGCCCCGAGGGGGAGGAGCCAAGAAGGATAGATGCGCATGCAGAGCCCGAGGTTGCGGAATGGCTTGAAAAAAATGCCCCGCAGCTTCTTTGCGACGGCACCTGGTGGGAGGCTGTGCGCGCCCTCTTTGCAGCGGATGAGACGGCGCTGGCAGTTCTTGCCCAGCGCCATGCCGTCCCGCTTCTGACGGACATCATGGTGGAGCTCAGCAACCCCCTGCTTAAAAACCGCTTTGCCGGCATTCTGGTCTCAGGGTCCAGCGAGTCTGTTCCTGAAGCCTGCGCCAGGCATTTGACGACCGCCATACGGGAGTACCCCATCCTCTCGGCGCCGACGGCCTTTTCCTTGGGCGAGGCCAGGGTCGTGGGGCTGGATTTGACCGAGGTGACGCCCAGGGGCGGCCCTGCTGCCGAGCGGCAGTCCGGCATCATGTATCTGTTGGCGCGCTTTGTGGGGGCTGCCCACTTCTTCAACACCCTGGCCGACCTGGAGTTTGTGCCGGCCTTTGCCAGGGAGTACCACCGGGCGCGCTTCGAGGACCTTGCCGCCCTGCCCAAGCGGCTCTGCTACGACGAGTTCCACAGGGCAAGCTGCGCGGACATGAACAACCCGCTCTCAAGGCAGATTATTGCGGATCTGACCTGCGCCAGCAGGGAGGCCCGCAAGCAGAACCTGGCCATCTGCCTCTACTCCCAGCAGCTGGCGGACTTTCCCAAGGTGCTGGTGGATCTGGCGACAAACGTCTATGCCATGGGCGCCGGCAACGCCCAGGAGGCCGAGGAAATAGGGGCAAGGTTCGGCCTGAGCCAGGCCGCCGTCCACGCCCTGCGCCGTACACCCAAGCCGACAAAGGCTGGGGCGTCCTTTGTGGCGCTGCAGAGGACGTCCGAGGGGGAGTGCCTGCAGAAGCTGACCTGCACGGCGGGCTCCGTAGCCAGATGGGCCTTTACCACCACGGCGGAGGACATGCGCGTCAGAAACGCCCTCTACCGTGAGCTTGGCTGCGCAAAGGCCTTGCAGCTGCTGAAAAAACACTACCCTGAGGGCAGCATACGCGGGGAGCTTGAGCGCAGAAAGTATCTGGCTCCGCAGGACGGGAAGGTGCAGCAGGATGAGAGGCAGGAGGATTTGACAGAGCAGATCATCCAGGAACTGCTGCATGCTGCAGGAGAGGAAGGAAAAAAGGAGTGACAGAAGAGGTGCGGGAGGGCGGGCAGGGAAGAGGCGGCAGGCTGGTTTCAAGGCAGGACAGAAAGGCAAAACAGGCGGGCCTGAGACAGAGCTTGGAAGAAAAGAAGAATGTCAACGGCATAGACTCGAAGGGTCTGACCAAGCTGCCTGTCATTTACACCGACGGGCCCGTCATCAGCCGCGACGGCGCACTGATGGCCGAAGGCCTGGTCATGGAGTCGGATGCAACGTCCCTCTATCTGACTACAGCGGCACCTGACATTGCCCGCAGCGGATCCAAGGCGTTTGCCGAGGGCGCTGCCGGCGGCCTTGCCCTGGCAGGCACAGCTGCGGACTCCGTGGTTGAGTCGATAAGGGCCATAGACAAGAGGCTGGGCTGGCTTTCCTTTGGACGTGTTTCAGGCGGAAAGATGCGCTATGAAACAGGCTCCAACATAGACATGAACTCGCTCTCCCTGGCTGCCGGCATCGGCAGGGGCATGGACGCTGGGGCTGGCCTGCTGACTGTGGGCGGCTTCTTCGAGTACGGCACAGGCTCCTTCACCACCCACAACAGCTTTGAAAAGCGCACCGACGTGGACGGCGACGGCCAGAGCAAGTACATGGGCGGCGGCATCTTTGCCAAGATGGACTTTGAGAACACAGGTCCGGGCCACTTCCATGCCGACATCTCAGCCCACATGGGCACGATGCACACCAGCTATGACAGCAATGACATAACCGACTCTGACGGCAGGGTTGCCGCCTTTGAGTCCGACACGCCGTACTACGGCATCAACGGCACTCTGGGCTATGAGCTGGAGCTAGGCGACCGCCGCCTGATCGACCTGTACGGACAGCACATCTGGACAAAGGTCGAGGGCTCAAACGTCGACATCAGCACCGGCAACATCTTCCAGTTTGACGACATGAACTCCAACCGCCTGCGCCTGGGCGCGACCTACACCTACAAGGGAAACTCCTTCTTCAAGCCGTATGTCGGCGCCGCCTGCGAGCATGAGTACAGCGGCAGGTGCGAGTCAACAACCACCGGAAGGGATGTGGATGCACCTTCCTTCTACGGGGACAGCTTCATGGGCGAGCTCGGCCTCAGGACCGTGCCGACCAAGGATCTGCCGCTCACCATCAACCTGGGCGTGCAGGGCTTCACCGGCCAGAAGAACGGCGTCAGCGGAAATGTGTTCTTCAGGTATGACTTCTAACAGACTGTCAGGCCGGCATCGTCCAGCCTGACCTTGATGCATCAGCCGGGGCTTTCCCTTTTGCCGCAGGGCGGAAGGGGGAGCCCCTTCTTAATTTTGGCGGGCATGAATATGCCGGCGTCTGATCAATTTGGGCGTCTTTGGCGTCTGCCTGCTCAAGCCTGTGGCGTCGTCTGCCATGACGGGAGTCCCGTCGCCTGGGCAGAGGATTGGATACAGTGGCTGCAGGCCGCCTGCTCCTGCCTTGCAGAGAATTTAAGGGGGAAGAGCAGCTGACGCGTTACAGGACGGCACCGACAAATGTTTTTGACCTGTTTGATCCCAATGTCGTCAAGAAGCTGCCCGTAGGCTTCTTTCCCACCAACAACTACCTTCTGGTAGATGTAAGGCACAGGAGAGTAGAAGGCGTGCCCGGCTGGATGCCGGGAAGCTGTGACGCCCAGCCGTCCTCCATGCAGACTCCTTCGATGGAGGCTCTGTTTGACAGCGTTGCTTTCAAGGTTTTCAATCTGATCAGCTCTCAGGATACGTTTGAAATGGAGGACGCACATAGGGATGTCTGCAAAAAAATAGAAGGCATGCCCGATACGGAGGCACTCAAAGAGTACCTTGTGTATTTGGTAAGGCATAAGCTAGAATGCTTTGGAACTGATAAAGACGAACTGGACTTCACTACATTAGAGGAGGCTACCGCCATGGCATCAAAAAGCACCCAGGTACTGATTGACAAACTGCACCAGGAAGGCATGCAGCATGCAGGAAGGCATGCGGAAAAAGGAAACTGAATACTCAGGCACACTGTCTCAATGCATGATTTCCACCCTGGAACAGCGTTTCTCCGGCATTCCCGACAGCCTTAAGGACTCCATCAGAAAGGTGACTGACGCCAAAAGACTGTACAACCTTACAGGTTGTGCCTTTACGGCAAAGACCATTGAGGAATTTGCCAGGCAGCTGGCAATGTAGCCGCATCGATTTGACAGTCCATCGTCCCGCTGTCGTCCTGCTGCAAGCCGGGCGGCAGTGGGGCTGGCTGGAATCATGCAGAGCCGGCAAGGGGTCGGGAAGGGAAGGCACGTGGCATCAAAAAGCACCCAGCTGCTGATTGAAAAACTGCACCAGGCAGGCAGGAGGCAGGCAGGAATACTCAGGCACTCTGTCTCAATGCCGGATATCCACCCTGGAGCAGCGTTTCTCCGGCATTCCCGACAGCCTTAAGGACTCCATCAGAAAGGTGACTGACGCCAAAAGGATGGCAGCTTTGCTTGTTAATGCAGGTGCGGCGCACACTCTTGAGGAATTTGCCAGGAAAGCAGGGCAGGAGGAAGTATTATGCAGATGAAAGCACTCCCATGTGGTATTTCAGACTATTCAATAATTTGTCAGGGAAAGTATGCTTTTGTTGACAAGACAAAGTATATTGAACTGCTTGAGAAATACTATTATGCTTTTATTGTCAGGCCTCGTCGTTTTGGGAAGACCCTCTTTTCAGGTCTATTGGAATTGTATTATGATAAAGTGAACAAAGACGTTTT
>CAZWGJ010000124.1:0-5810 GCA_964633375.1 uncultured Desulfovibrio sp. | reverse complement strand
CCGGAATCATGGACTCCTCAAGCGCTATTCCCACATTGGACTCTCGGCTATCTCATTGAGGGTTGTTGCCAGACCGCCGCGGGTGGGATCCCTCAGCACATGGACATCGGGGCAGGCTTCCATGACGGCGGCGACCAGCCCGTTGAGCGGGGCGGAGTCAGAGCGCACCTGTCCGTCCAAAGACAGGTTCTCCCTGGCTGCCATAATGGTCAGGCCGTGGTCGCCCACAGCGCCGCTGACCAGCACGACGTCGCCAGGCCTGGCGGAATGGCCGGAGGGGGACGGCTGGCGGCGCAGCCTGCCTATGCCTGAGGTGTTGATGAACATCTTGTCGCAGCACCCCTTGGGGACCACCTTGGTGTCGCCCGTCACGATGCGCACATGGCATTTGGCGGCAGCTTCTGCCATGTCAGATACGGCCCGCTCCAGGGTTTCAAGCTCAAGCCCTTCCTCAAGCACCATGGCGCAGGTGAGGTACAAAGGCTCAGCCCCCAGCATAGAGACGTCGTTGACTGTGCCGTGCACGGCAAGGGAGCCGATGGAGCCTCCGGGGAAGAACAGCGGCGTCACCGTGTAGCTGTCCGTGGACATGGCCAGCGGCCCGTCTATCTTTGGCAGAAGGGCCGCATCGTCCATGGTGTCCAGGATGGGGTTGGAAAAATGCTGCCCCATGCAGGAACTGATAAGACGCTGGGAAGCACGGCCGCCGCTGCCGGCGTCCAGAAGAAGACGTTTCATAATCAGGGGACTCCTTTATCTGGTCCGTATCTTTATCCGGTCCGCAGGAGGGCCGGCTGCTGCTGAAAATTGGGCCTTATGGCAAAAGGCCTTAAACACGGGCAGGACTGCCTTTTATCCAGATGAGGCTTGCCTGCCTTCCTGTGCCGTGGTCATGCCTGTAGGAGAAAAACTGCTCCGGCATGCTGGCGGTGCACAAGTCGATGCCGAAGATGCTGCGGCGCGGTATCCCTGCCGCATGAAGCTGATCCTTCGTCATGCTCCAGAGATCCATGGTCGTCTCGCCCGTGTCCAGGTACTTGTAGAAAAAGCCGCCCCATTCAGCGGCATAGTGGACAAACTGCGCCTTGGCAGGGCCAAGGCTTGGCCCGCGCACAGCCAGGCAGTCCTCAGGACGTATGCGGTAGTGTTCGCAGAATCTGCGCACGCCCGTCAAAGGAAAGAGCTGCCGGTCGCCCCGCCAGCCCACATGAAGGGCTGCCACAAAGCGCCCCGACTTGTGGGCGATGAGCACAGGCTGGCAGTCGGCTGTCTTGATCATCAACGCCATCCCCTCTGCAGAGGTGGCAAGGCCGTCCGCCTCGGGAAGCGGCCCCTCCTCTATCCTGCCGGGCTCAGGCTCAAAGAGGATCCTGTCTCCGTGCACCTGGTGCACCTCGGCAAAGGAGGCAGCACCGGTCTTTGCCAGGAGCGCCGCCCTGTTCTCCCTCACCGTCTCAGCGGCAATGCCGCCGCAGAAGCTGATGGTGCCTCCGTCCAGCGCCGGGCTGACAGCGGGGCTGCGCTCCTCAGAGCGCATCTGGAAAAGGCATCCGACGCTGGGAACGCCGGGAAAGAAAAAAGGAAGAACCTTGACAGCCACGAAAGCAACTCCTGCGACAAAACAAGAAGAAAAAGACGACCTAATCTACGACTGGCGGACAGCGGCAAGAAGACCGTTTTCCGTACACACGTGCGTCATGCTGACATCCCACGGATCCCGGACAAGCTCCATGGCAGAATCCTGGGCAAGCTGGAAGGAAAAGCAGAACCCCACTCTCGCCCCGGCCCTGGCCTTTGCAAAGTAGCGGTCGTAAAAGCCGCCGCCAAAGCCAAGCCTTAAGCCCGCAGCGGAAAAAGCCACCCCGGGGATGACAGCAACATCACAGATATAGTCCTCACAGGAAAGACCGACAAGGTCTTCTGCAGGCTCCAGGATGCCGAAGCTTCCTGGGACAAGGTCCTCTTTTGCCTTGACAGGCACGAAGTCCATCATGCCGGGCTCCTTGCGGCGGACTCTTGGAAAGCACACCTTCCTGCCGTCCCTCAGGGCTGCTGCAAAAAGAAGGTCTGTCTCCATTTCACCCTGTGTTGCCTGATAGAGGGCCACAGACTGCGCCTCCTGCCATAGGGGCGACGCAAGGAGGTGCTTTTGGGCTGCCAGGGAGGCCAGCCTGGCTGTCTTAAGATCCTGGGCTGTCCGCAGGCTGCGCATACGCGCCCGCAGCGCCTTTTTTGCTTCTGCCTGCTGCGCAGACTTGTTTTCCATTTGGCACCTCCATCCGCCTCGTCCCGGCCCGCCGGCCTGCCTCATGGCAGCCGAAAGCCAGGGCAGGAGAACGGCTGATTTTACAGGATTCAGCACCAGGCGACAACAAGGCGCAGCCTGCGGAAATGCCGTCTTCAGGGATAACGGGCAGCACAGCGCCGCCAACATCGTCAGACATATGGCAAGTTCTTGTTATTGCAGACGAAAAAGCTGCTTTTCAAGCACTGAAAATCAAATCTGTTCTTGCAAAATCTAAAAAAAAACGTAGGGTACAGCAACGGTTTTGAGGAAGTCGCCTCTGCGCTCCCCCGTGCCAGGTTCCGTTTCACAATCCTTTTCCTCCGCCCTCATGTCTTTACAAAAAAGCCAGGGTGCGAGGTCGGTCCTTCTGGCCGGGACGGCCCTCAGCGCTGAATGAATTCAGCCCATGGGCTCCCATGCCTCTCCCCTCCAGCCGGGGAAAACAATAAGGCTGCCTTTTCTCACTTTTTTTTCAGCGCCCCAATGGGGAGCTGTACAGGAATTTCTATGACTGACGTATCCAACGACGATCTCCCTGCGTCCTTTGCTGCGCAGGAGGCTTCATCCTCCGCTGATCCGGCTGAGCCGGCAGCCCCTGCCAAGAAGGCACGCAGAACACGCAGCACTGCCCAGGGAACCAAGAAGCCCAGGCAGACCACCCGCAGCAGAAAAACTGCCGCCAAGGACGCGGCAGCAGACGATGCTGCAAACGAAACTGCAAACGCTGCTGCAGACGACGCCAAGGCAGCTGAAGCCGAGGAAGCTTCTGCCAAGCAGGCTCCCGCCAAGACGGCCTCTTCCAGGGGACGCCGCAAAAGCACCAGAACAAAGGCCGCTGCCGCAGACACTGCAGCTGAGAAGCCTTCCCGCAGGACAAAGGCTTCCAGGGATGCTGCGGCTGAAAAAGCCGGCCTTGAACTGCCCCTGCAGTCTGACGCAGCCCAGACGCCTGAAAAGGAAAGCGCCCCTGCCAAGGAAAGCACTTCTGCCAAGCCCGCAGAGGAAGACAGCCCTGATTCACTGGCAGCCACGATCAAGGAGCAGATTGCAGCCCTGACAAGCGCCGCAGCCACAGAAAAGCAGTCAGCTGCCAAAGCGCAGCGCGACTGGAGCTCCTGGAAGGGCTGGGACGACGATGACGACGACGATGACAGCAAAGCAGCCGGCACCGCCGACGGGGCATCCAGCCCCGCAGCCGGCAAGGCAGGCAGCAAGGACGCTTCCGCAGGCAGGCCCGCCGCACAGAAAAAGTCCCAGGGCAGAGGCCCCAAAAAGGCTGAAGCAGCCGCAGAGGCAGCCCAGCCGGCTGAAAAGCCTGAAGAGCCGGCAGCCCAGCCTGCGGTGCAGCCGGCAGCGCATCTTTCCCGCCATAAGAAAACAGCCCGCGGTCCTGTCATAAACCGCATCCCAGGCCACGGCCACAGGGAGCTGCAGCCGGCTCCGCTTCAGGCACCCGAAAACGTGCCCCCAACAGCGCCTGCTGAGACAGTCCCTGCCGAAGCAGAAGCTGCAGCCGGCATGCCCGGTACTGAAGCAGCACCTGGCATGGCTGCTGGAAGCGAAGCGCTCTATGAGGGCGCAGACAGCGCCGAAGCAGGCTTTGAAGCTGCGGACTATGAACCCGCGGACTTTGAGGAATTTGCAGGCGAGGAGCCTGGCGAAGAGCATTTTGAGGACGAGGGCAGCGACCTCTTGAAGCAGCGCAGCCGCGGACGCAGGGGCGGACGCAGCCACAAGAAGCCTGGCGCCCAGCCAGGCATGCCGCAGTTCACCACGCCCCCTGCCGCTGCGGAAAACGTCAAGCCGGTCCACGAACCCGCCCCTGGCAAAGCCAACAAAAGGCGCATGTTCATCAGCGTGCTGCCAGGCGAGCAGGTGGAAGTGGCCTTCACCTCCAACGGCATCCTGGATGAATACTATCTGGACATGCTCCACCAGAAGAAAATCAAGGGCAACATCTACCGCGGCATCATCGTCAACATCGATGTCAACCTGCAGGCTGCCTTTGTTGACTTCGGCACAGAGAAAAACGGCTTCCTGCAGATAGACGAAGTCCACCCCGAGTACTTTGTCACTGCCCAGGAATACGTCCGCGGGCGCAAGACCCCGCCCATCCAGAAGGTGCTGCGCCTGGGGCAGGAAGTGCTGGTCCAGGTCGTCAAGGAGCCCAACGGCAGCAAGGGCGCCTTCCTGACCACCTGGATTTCCCTGGCAGGACGCTTCCTCGTCCTGACTCCAGGACAGGAGCAGATCGCCATCTCCCGCAAGGTCAACGACGAGGGTGAGCGCAGCAGGCTGCGCGAGCTCATGAACGGCATCGACCCAGGCGAGGATCTGGGCGTCATCGTGCGCACCGTCAGCGCCGGCGTGACGCAGACAACACTGCAGAACGACCTTGCCTACCTGAAGCGCACCTGGAACGAGGTCCGCAAGCACGCCACCGGCGTAACCGCCCCTGCCTGCGTGTACAAGGAGCCTGGGCTGGTGGAGCGCGCTGTGCGCGACTACCTCACAGACGATGTCTACGAGCTGTGGGTCGACAATGCCGACGTGGCAGAGCGCATCAAGAACACCGTGGCCCTGCTCTTCCCGCACAAGAAGGACCTGGTGCGCATCCACAACGACAACAGGCACTCCCTCTGGGAGCGCTTCAACCTGCGCCGCCAGCTCGACCAGATCTACAGCCGCGAGGTGCTCATGCCCTCGGGCGGCAGGCTGGTCTTTGACCAGACTGAGGCCCTCATGGCCATTGACGTCAACTCAGGCAAGATTTCCTGCAAGGGCAACTTTGAGCACATGTCCTTCAAGACCAACATGGAGGCGGCTGAAACGATAGCACGCCAGCTGAAGCTCCGCGACGTCGGCGGCCAGGTGGTCATCGACTTCATCGAGATGAAGGAGCACAAGCATGTGCAGGAAGTGGAGCGCACGCTGCGCAATGCCATGAAGAACGACCGCGCCAGGCACGACATCCAGCACATGTCCTCCTTCGGACTGCTGGAGCTGGTGCGCCAGCGCACGGCAACCTCGGCCATCTCCATTTCCATGGAGCCCTGTCCTGCCTGCGGCGGCACGGGCCTGCGCCGCAACCTTGAATGGCAGTCCCTGCAGGCCCTGCGCGACATCGCCCGCATGATGCGCAACCGCAGCGCCGACTGCTGCCGCTATGAAATGAACCAGGAACTTGGCATCTATGTGCTCAACCACAAGCGCGACGCCTTAAAGGAACTGGAAACGCTCTACGGCAAGACCATTGAAATTGCCATTCACCCATAGTGCCAAAATCCTGCCCTGGACTGCCTGAAGGGCAGCCCGGCAGGAACTGCTTTTATGTCATTGAACATGCCATCAGAAAAATTGACGGAAGGCGCCCCTGCGGCGCCTTCGACTTTCCCATGCGACAGCAGGCCCGGCGCGGACGCAAAGGCGCCTGCAAAAAAACGCCTGCTTGTGCACATGTGCTGCGGACCGTGCGCCTGCATCTGCCTGAAGACCTTCAAGGAAGAAGGCTGGGACATGGTGG
>CAZWGJ010000123.1:0-5837 GCA_964633375.1 uncultured Desulfovibrio sp. | reverse complement strand
CACCAGGAGCTTGGAAGCCGCGTGATGCTCTCTTACGTGAGTACAAGCTCGACAGGCTGTCGGACAAGGCTGAGGCGTATACGTTCCTTGGACCAGTCAGGTACTACAGCCATAAAGGCTCGCGCCCCATAAGCATCATCTGGGAGCTGGAACACCCCATCCCTGCCAAGTTCCTCAAGAAGACGAACAAAATGCTGCAGGAATAGGGAAGAGAGCCTGAAGCTCTCCTTCAGGCAGCGCCAGGCTTCCTCTGCCACGTCGTTCAAACGTCGTCATCTTTTCGGGCGATCTGCTTTCAGCCCGCATCTGCCACGCCAGGTGTGGACTCAGGGCAGGACATATCCTATCTTTCGGCATCGCCCAACATATGTGTCGAAAACAAGCGGAATTGCTTGTTATAACTCATTTAAAACACAGAAAATTATCATGGAATACACTCAAAAATTACAAGATAGCATTTTTCAATTTGTAAAGCTATAATTACAGTATATAACTTGTTGAAATTTTTGTTACGTTTTGATTGGCGCTTTTTTCGAAGTGAAGTACAATCTACATTAATGTTAAAACTCACTAAAAAGGAGTTTTTCTATTGTGAAAAATAAAAAACAAAAATCTACAAATATTACTTATGGGGATATTATCGATTACCTCATGAAATACGGCAATGTTCCATATTCCAGTCCGGACAAAGATCAGGACCAAGAGGAAGAGGATCGCCTTCGGGAAGTAAATTATAAAGGGCATGATGCAGTTGAAGAACTTCAGAAACTGACTGCTCTTTGCCAGCGGAAATTTGGACTAGATGAGCCACCTCGTATTTTATGGCTTAAAGGACCAGGTACAAAAAACGAAGGTGGTTTCTTTGTTCAGATGAAATATTCTAGCAGGAAAGATACACCTATTAGTATTTCCATCACTGTTGGAATGAAACCACCAACTGAAGTTGCATGTCGAATTAAGCTGGAGCTAAAAGAAGCAAACGCCGATGAAGCGACGATAAAAAGATATCATTCCCATTTGGATTTGCCATTAGATCAAGATGCTGGTTTGATTTATGAGGTTTGTGATTCTGAAACCAACAAGTGGAGGACGAGTACGGAATCGCATGCTCAACTCCGAGATGAATTGAAGGCCGGCAGGGTTAGTCGAGTCAAAATTGCCGGATATTTTGTTCAGACGCCAGCCAAATTTAAGCAGTCCATCCTTGCTGCAGTTGAGAGGGTTCTTCCGTACTATGACCATGCGGTAAGGGAAGAAGGCCGCTTGCCTGAATGGGAGCAGAGCACAGAGGCGGCAGAGGAGATAAAACCCTCTCATGAGGCGGCGGCTGAGCTTAGCAAGAATCTAATCCTCTACGGCCCTCCAGGGACCGGCAAGACCTACCACACTGCGATTTACGCCGTAGCTCTCTGCGAAGGGAAGCCTGTAGAAGCAGTGCAGGCGGAAGACTACTCAGCCGTTATGGACCGCTATGAGGCGCTTAAGAAAGAGCACCGAATTGAGTTCACAACCTTCCATCAGTCGTATGGATATGAGGAGTTTATCGAGGGAATCAAGCCGGTTGTCGGCGAGGCCGCATCCGACCTGAAGTACACGATTGAGCACGGCGTGTTTAAGCGCTTTTGCGATGCCGCACGGGGCAGGGCTGAGCCGTATGTCTTTATCGTGGACGAGATCAACCGAGGCAACATTTCCAAGATCTTCGGCGAGTTGATCACCCTGATTGAGGATACAAAGCGGGAGGGCATGAAAGAGCAGGCATCTGCTGCGCTTCCCTATTCAAAGAAAAACTTCAGCGTGCCTGCAAACGTCTATCTTCTTGGCACCATGAATACAGCAGACAGGTCCCTTGCGCTTATGGATACAGCTCTGCGCCGCCGCTTCCAGTTTGTTGAGATGATGCCTGACGCCGACGTGCTTCGCACAATTCATGCAGACAAGGTTGCGGATCTGGATGTTGCCGAGATGCTTGAGACAATCAACAAGAGGATTGCCCTGTTGTACGACCGCGAGCATACGATCGGGCATGCCTTCTTTACGAAGCTGGCAGGCAAGCCAACGATTGAAACGCTGCAGGGCATCTTCAAGAACTCTGTCATCCCGCTGCTTCAGGAATACTTCTATGAGGACTATCAAAAGATTCAGCTTGTGCTGGGGGACAATGGCAAAACAGATCCCAGCACCAAGTTCATCGTTGATGAGGAAGTAAGGGTGAAAGATGTCTTCAAAGGAAATGCTGATGATATGGCTGACCTTCCGGAGATAGCGTATTCCATAAATCAGGAAGCCTTTTCCAATTTTGAAAGCTATAAGCAGATTATGTAGAGCATTTGATATTTTGCTAAATTTTGGTTGACGTTTGCCGCAGTGAATGACAATCTGCTGATTTATGGTTAAAAATTACTTAGAAGGAGCTTTTCTATCGTGGAAAATCAATACCATGAAACTGCAAATATCAATTACCTAAATATTCTCAATTACCTCAAGAATTACGATGGTCTTACATATTCAGATCCAGACAAAGCGTCAACTTCTGAAGAAAGAGCATACTTCCTGAAAATAAATCAGAAAGGGATGGCTGCCGTTGCAGCTCTTAATGAAATAGTTGCGCAGTGCCATGAGAAATTTGGAATAGATGGGCCTCGCATTCCATGGCTTAAGGCGGATTCTAATGGCGCCGGCACAAAAACAAAACGTAATCTCTTGATTCAGATGAAATATCCTGACAGGAAAGATAATCCTATCAGTATTTCTATCACTGTTGAAATGAAAAACCAAACTGATGTTGCATGTCGAATTAGGCTGGACATAAATGAAGAAAACGCCGATGAATCTACGATAAAACAATATCATTCCCATTTGGATTTGCCATTAAAGCAGGATGATGGCATGATTTATGAGGTTTGTGATTCTGAAACTCACAAGTGCAGGACGACTACGGAACCGCGTGCTCAGCTCCGAGGAGATTTGAAATCCGGCAAGCTTATGGTCAAGATTGTCAGAGATATTGATCTGCAGCCTGATTGCTTTGAGCAGCCCATCCTTGCTGCTGTAGAGGCGATTCTCCCATACTACAACTATGTGCTAAAGGAAGAAGACAGCACGCCTAATGGTAACAAGAATCTAATCCTCTACGGCCCTCCAGGAACCGGCAAGACCTACCACACTGCGATTTACGCCGTAGCTGTCTGCGAAGGGAAGCCTGTAGAGGCAGTGCAGGAAGAAGACTACCCAGCCGTTATGGACCGCTATGAGGCGCTTAAGAAAGCGAACCGCATTGAATTCACAACCTTCCATCAGTCGTATGGGTATGAGGAGTTTATCGAAGGCATCAAGCCGGTTGTCGGCGAGGCCGCATCCGACCTGAAGTACACGATTGAGCACGGCGTGTTTAAGCGCTTTTGCGATGCCGCACGGGGCAGGGCTGAGCCGTATGTCTTTATCGTGGACGAGATCAACCGAGGCAACATTTCCAAGATCTTCGGCGAGTTGATCACCCTGATTGAGGATACAAAGCGGGAGGGCATGAAAGAGCAGGCATCTGCTGCGCTTCCCTATTCAAAGAAAAACTTCAGCGTGCCTGCAAACGTCTATCTTCTTGGCACCATGAATACAGCAGACAGGTCCCTTGCGCTTATGGATACAGCTCTGCGCCGCCGCTTCCAGTTTGTTGAGATGATGCCTGACGCCGACGTGCTTCGCACAATTCATGCAGACAAGGTTGCGGATCTGGATGTTGCCGAGATGCTTGAGACAATCAACAAGAGGATTGCCCTGTTGTACGACCGCGAGCATACGATCGGGCATGCCTTCTTTACGAAGCTGGCAGGCAAGCCAACGATTGAAACGCTGCAGGGCATCTTCAAGAACTCTGTCATCCCGCTGCTTCAGGAATACTTCTATGAGGACTATCAAAAGATTCAGCTTGTGCTGGGGGACAATGGCAAAACAGATCCCAGCACCAAGTTCATCGTTGATGAGGAAGTAAGGGTGAAAGATGTCTTCAAAGGAAATGCTGATGATATGGCCGACCTTCCGGAGATAGCGTATTCAATAAATCAGGAAGCCTTTTCAAATTTGGAAAGCTATAAGCAGATCATGTAAAGAGTTGATATTTTTACTACATTTTGATTGACGTTTGCCGCAGCGAATGGCAGTCTATTGATTTATGGCTAAAAAATTACTTAGAAGGAATCTTTCTATCGTGGGAAATCAACACATAATATCTACAAATATCAATTACAGAAGTATTTTCAATTACCTCAAGAACTACGGAAATACTCCATATTCTAGTGACGTAAAGAAGAAAAAACTGACTGCAGTTGCTGCGCTAAAAAAATTAGCTGCGCTTTGTCAGCAGAAATTTGGACTAGACAAGTGCTTCATTCCTATTGAACAGCTTAAGCGCTTAAGTACAAGAACAAAAAATTATCTATTAGCTCAGATGAAATATTCCGATAGAGAATACGATTCTATTAGCATTTCTATTTTTATTGAAATAGTAAACACAAAGAAAGCCAGATATAAAGTTAGCCTGGAAATCAATGATGACGCCGATAATGCTGCTATTGAACGGTATCATCGCCATTTAGATTTTCCATTAAACCAGGATGCAGGTTTAATTTATTCGGCTGATATTTATTCGGCTTATAACTTTGAAAAAACTGAAGAGATATCCATGTACTCTCATGGGCAAATCCGAGATGACTTGAATGCCGGTAAGTTTAAGCGAATCCAGATTGTCAAATATATTGATCAGCAGCCTGGTCAAACGAATGAATATTTTGAGCAGACAATTCTTGCCTCAGTGGAAGCGATTCTTCCATACTACAACCACGTGGTAGGAAAAGAAGCTTATGGGAAGATTATCAATTACCTAATTAAATACGGCAATGTTCCATATTTCAGTCCTGATAAAGAACAGGCTCAAGAAGAAGAGAATCGTCTTCAGAAAGTAAGTTATGAAGGGCATGATGCAGTTGAGGAATTTAATAAACTAACTGCGATTTGCCAGCGGGAATTTGGGCTAGATGAGCCGCCTCGTATTTTATGGCTTAACGGAGCTGGCACAAAAAAAACCAAAGGTGGTTTCTTTGTTCTGATGAAATATTCTAACAGGAAAGATACACCTATTAGTATTTCTATCACTGTTGGAATAAAAAGTACAACTGAAGTTGCATATCGAATTAAGCTGGAGCTAAAGAAAGCGAACGCAGATGAAGCGACGATAGAACGATATCATTCCCATTTAGATTTGCCATTAGATCAAGATGCTGGTTTGATTTATGAGGTTTGTGATTCTGAAACCAACAAGTGGAGGACGAGTACGGAATCGCATGCTCAACTCCGAGATGAATTGAAGGCCGGCAGGGTTAGTCGAGTCAAAATTGCCGGATATTTTGTTCAGACGCCAGCCAAATTTAAGCAGTCCATCCTTGCTGCAGTTGAGAGGGTTCTTCCGTACTATGACCATGCGGTAAGGGAAGAAGGCCGCTTGCCTGAATGGGAGCAGAGCACAGAGGCGGCAGAGGAGATAAAACCCTCTCATGAGGCGGCGGCTGAGCTTAGCAAGAATCTAATCCTCTACGGCCCTCCAGGGACCGGCAAGACCTACCACACTGCGATTTACGCCGTAGCTCTCTGCGAAGGGAAGCCTGTAGAAGCAGTGCAGGCGGAAGACTACTCAGCCGTTATGGACCGCTATGAGGCGCTTAAGAAAGAGCACCGAATTGAGTTCACAACCTTCCATCAGTCGTATGGATATGAGGAGTTTATCGAGGGAATCAAGCCGGTTGTCGGCGAGGCCGCATCCGACCTGAAGTACACGATTGAGCACG
>CAZWGJ010000122.1:0-5921 GCA_964633375.1 uncultured Desulfovibrio sp. | reverse complement strand
GCGCAGGCTGACGCCGCACCTGAGCAGACGCCAAAGCCCGACAAGAAAGCCGATAGAACTCCCAATAAGACGCCCAAAGGATCCGCCATGCAGATTCCAAAGGATGCAGCCAGGAACAACGACCTCTCCTTCCTTGAGGGCTGCTGGCGCTCCGTCACAGATCTGCACAGTTCTGCTACCGGCGAACTCGTCGAAGTTGAGTACTGCTTCCAGCCCAACGGCAGCGGGCGCCGCCGCGTCCTTGAGCACAGCGGCGGCATATGCACAGGATCGGTAAAAGCAAACTTTGCCGGAGCAAGGCTCGACATCTCAGCCGGCAAAGCGCACTGCAGCTCAGGCGGATACTTTGTTCCCCAGGACGTGCAGTGCAATGGAAGCGGTTCGTCTACAAATTGCTCCGGCAAAGAACACGGCGGCGGAGGCAATTTCCTAGGACAGATCATCGGTGCTCTATTTGGAGGAGGCTCCGATCGCCGCTGGAAGGCTACGTTCATCCGCAAATAGAGGCTTTCAGCTTTCTCTCAAATTGAAATCCGCCTGCAGATATGGTAAAAGTTCTTATGGCAGTGTTTCTGTAACGAAGGGAAGAAAAAGAAAAACCTCGGGACAGAAGCTTGAGCAACCACACTCTCAAAACTTATGAGGAAAATCATGTTCAAAAATCCCCATCTGAAACTGTTTCTCATCGCTCTTCTTGCCTTAACCCTCATGCTCCCCGGATGCGGCAGCAAACTCGGCAAACAGCAGACAAAGGTGCACTACTACCCGCAGTGCTACCAGCCCATCCAGCAGCTGCGTGAAGACGAAAATCTCGTCGCCAAATCCACAGCAACTGGTGCCGTCGGCGGCGCCCTGGTCGGCGCCGTTATAGGCGGTCTTGCCACCGGCAAGGTTGAAGGCGCCGTGGCCGGTGCCGCAGCCGGCGGCATAGCTGGCGCAGCCGGCGGCTACGCTTACGGCAAGGCCCAGCAGCAGAAACGTGACGAAGCATTCTACAAGAAATATGCTTCTGCCCTTGATGAAGATATTACCAGCATGACTCGCACCATAGCGGCTGCCAAGGTTGCCAGACAGTGCTATGACCAGCAGTTCAAGCAGCTCATCGAAGACTACAAGAGAGGCGCTATAACTGCTGAAGAGCGCGACAAGCGCTACGCTGAAATCCGCTCCGGCCTGCAGGAAATCTCCTACATCCTGCAGCAGAAGTACGACGACATGTCCACCAAGGACGCCGAATACGAACAGGCCCTCCTGGAAGACCCCACTGCAGCTCCGGCAGTGAAGAAAAAGAACAAGAAGGCATACAACGAAGTGAAAACTCGTGTATCCAAGCGCAAGACTGTCAAGAACGAAGTCAAGACAGTCAAGGAAGACACCGACAAGAGCCTCGTTGACTACGCCAGAGTGATTGCTTCAAGCGACAGCAAACGCAACAAGGCGGCCTAACAGCCATACGCAGTACAAAACGCACTCCCTTTTTCTCCTTTCCCCTGCCCGCCTTCACGGCGGGCAGGAAAGGAGATTCTTCTTAAACTTCAGAATCTTTTCTCTCAGCAGCATTTTTCGTATGATTCTGCCTGAACTCCTTTCCTTCCCATCAGGCAGAAGTTTCTTGCCGCGCACTATGTGCGGCAGCCAAGCATCCCTTGTCGTGAAAAAATTTGCGGGATCCTCCCTATGATTAAATTTCCTCAATACAAGCGTCTTATCAATCTCATTCCAGGCGGCTGTCTGCAGTTTCTTGATTTCTCCCTCAATGTAGAAGAACTGCGCAGAGGACTGCGCCTTTTCCGTGAAGACATGGCAGAAGAAGCACAGGATGCAAAATATCCTCACTACCTTCGCTGCCTTGTGGAAGAAGACGAACGCATCATAGACGCCCGCTACGCCAAGGATACCGTCGGCAAGAACAGCTCCATGTCCGTTGAGAGCCTCAGTGAAGAATACACCTTCACCTACCAGCAGGCCTTGGACTGCTTTGAAGGCTCCTGGCTTCCCATCCCCTTCCTGCGTCTGACAGGACAGCCCTGGCCTGACGGCATGAGCCGCGTGGCCAGAGGTCCGTCCAACTGGGCAAGAGGCATCTTCATCCCCACAGAGGAAGATCCCTCCATCTGGCATTTGTGCATTGCCTTCGACACAAAGGTTGAGGAAAACCCCGACGCTGAAAGCGGCCGCTACTTTGCGCTTTCCCCTGAAGACCTCAATGCAGCCTCGGAATTCCTGCTGGCCTGGAAGGTGCGCGACAACTCCTGGTTCGTCAACGAGCAGTGGATCAATGAATGGCTTGTCGAGCGCTACAACGCCGGCAAGGAAAAAGCAGGCATCAGGGAGGAGGAATACGGCAAGCAGTTCTGCCTGAAGCACATCGCCTGCTACATGACCTGGCTTGACGCCGCAGCGCGCGCCATAGACGACATCCACGTCAAGGTGACCGACTCCAACAGGTCCGACATGGTCGATGTGGACATGATCCTGGACATCGGCAACTCCCGCACCACCGGCATTCTGGTGGAGACCTCCTCCGCCAAGAAGACGGATCTGAACGACAGCTATCTTTTGGAACTGAGGGACTTGAGCAACCTCAACAACGTCTACACCGATCCCTTCTCCACCAGGGTGGAATTTGTTGACGCCTCCTTTGGCAACGACATGCTCTCCCGCCGTTCAGGACGGCGCACGGCAGCCTTTGCCTGGCCCAGCTGCGTCCGTGTCGGCCCTGAAGCCACCCGCCTTTCCACCTATGCAACCTGCGCCGAAGGCAACACCGGCATGTCCAGCCCCAAGCGCTATCTCTGGGACGAAACCCGCTGGACGCAGAGCTGGCGCTTCAACACCGGCGGCATCAAGGAGCCCATGGTCACGCGCGGCCTCTTCCCGCGCCAGCTCAATGAGGAAGGAACGCCCCTGGTCTGCTTCAAGGACGACAACCTGCGCCGCCTGCTGCCCAAGTACATCTTCCAGACCCAGAAGGACAGCGCCCTCTTCGGCTCCTACTTCACGCGTTCCTCACTCATGATGTTCATGTTTGCGGAAATAGTGACGCAGGCCCTGGTCAACATCAATTCGCCTGCCAGCCGCAGCAAGAGGCAGCTCTCCGACAAGCCGCGCCACCTGCGCCGGATCATCCTGACCGTCCCGACAGCCATGCCGGTTGCCATACGGCACATCTTCGAGAGATGGGTCAAGCTGGCAGTCCACCTCATCTGGAATGCCCTGGGATGGTGCAGCAGCCAGAATGCCAATGTTGACTTCCACTACCAGCAGCAGCCCCAGATCCTCTGCGAATGGGACGAGGCCAGCTGCTCCCAGCTGGTGCTTCTCTACAATGAAATCATGGTCAAGCACATCGGCGACGCCAGCCAGTGCTTCCAGCTCTACGGGCGCATGCGCCCGGCAGGGGAGCACGGGGAGGAGCGCCCGACTGTCCGCATAGCCTCCATCGACATCGGCGGCGGCACAACGGACCTCTCCATCACAACCCACGTCCTCACCAGCGACCCCTCTGAGTCAGCCCGCATCCTGCCCAAAATGGAGTTCCGCGACGGCTTCAACCTGGCAGGCGACGAAGTGGTGAGGGACATCCTCCAGGAAATCGTCGTCCACGCCTTCGAGAAGGAGATGGCCAGGCTCAACATTGAGCCGCGCAACGTCAAGCTGTCCCTCTTCGGCCGCTACACCCAGGCAAAGACCGAGGAAATGCGCACGCGCCAGGGACAGTTTGTCCGCCAGGTCGCCATTCCGATTGCCCTCAGCATCCTGGAAGGCTGCGAGCATATGGACAGGGATGACAACCGCATCTATTCCTGCCCGCTTGGCAGATTCTTCGACTTGTCCGAGCTGCAGGCAGGCAAAAAAGGCAAAGACAATGCGGCAGGGCAGCCTGAAGCAGCTCCGGCGGAGGGAACCCACACGGCCTTCACCCCGCCTTCACAGTCGCCCATGCCGCAGAAGCGCGTCCTGGACTTTGTGCAGAACGTCTTCCGCGACTGCGGAGCAGGCCGCGACGTCGACATCTGGTCCATCCCCATTACCTTCTCCCAGGAGCTCATCACCCGCTGCATCAGCCGCACCCTCGGCGGCACCATTTCCAGCCTCTGCGAAATGGTAAAACTCTATGATGCAGACATTCTGCTGATAACAGGGCGCCCCAGCGCCTGGAACGGCGTGATGCAGACCGTCATGGCCATGGCGCCGCTGCCTCCGTCCCGCATCATCTCCATGCGCCACTACCACGTGGGCAGCTGGTACCCCTGCGCCGACTTGTACGGCTATATTGCCGACCCCAAGACGACGGTTGTTGTGGGCGCCATCCTCTGCACCTTGTCCTGCGGCTACCTGGAAGGCATCAACTTTGACTCCTCCAGCATGCGCATGACCTCGACTGCACGCTTTGTCGGCGAGCTCAACCTGCAGGGGCAGCTGGAAAAGGCCAAAATCTGGTTCACAGTCAACCCCGACGGCAGCGTGGAGCCTGAAGAGCAGACCATCACCTACCACAGCCCCATCATGGTGGGCTACCGCCAGCTGGCAGTCGACCGCTGGCCTGCGTCCGTCTACTACAAGCTGGAAATGAAGGACAAAACAGGCAGGGGGCCCTACTCAGTCAAGCTCTCTCTCTCCAAGGGCAGCACCAAGGGCGCAAGCAATGCCGACGAGGATCAGCAGGCAGAAGGAACCATTGAAATTCTGGAAGTCACCGGCCCCGACGGCAATCCCATCAACATGCGCAGCCTGTCCGCCACGCTGCAGACCATGCCGACCCTGGACGGCTACTGGCTGGATTCAGGCATCGTCATCAGCGAGCGCTAGTCAAAATCACAGAACAAGCAATTAATTCAAGGTGATGGATAATCATGAGAGAAAAAGACCATAAGCTGTCCCAGCAGTGTCTGGACTTTGGGCAGGCTGCTCTTGATGCCGAACAGTGGCTGCGCGACAACAAGGATGTCGTTGGCGGGGAGGCTACTTCCCTCATCAAGACGATGCAGTCCGCCAACAGGACCTTCAAGCGCCTGTCGCGGGCGGCGTCCCGCAAGATGTGCATCGCCGTCTTCGGCCCCAGCCAGGCAGGCAAGAGCTACCTCATCTCCGCCCTGGCAAGAGACGAAAACGACCAGCTCATTGCGGACTTTGCCGGCGAAGCCGTTGACTTCGTGACCAAAATCAATCCTGAGGGCGGCAAGGAATCCACCGGTCTTGTCACCCGTTTTACGACGACCCCGCCGCCCAATGTCTCCAAGGACTGCCCGGTCAGGCTCAGGCTGTTCTCGGAAAAGGACCTGGTCCGCGTCTTTGCCAACACCTACTACAACGACAGCCAGCACGAGGACACGCCGAGCCAGCAGGACATCCTGGACGAGCTGAAGGAGCTGACGCAGAAGAAAAGCCCCACGCCTGTCTCCAGCATCACCCGCGACGACATGGAAGACATCCGCGAGTACATGCAGCAGTTCAAAAGCGACGTCCGCATCCAGCTCCTCAATACGGTCTACTGGAAGCAGGCCACCGAGATTGTCCCCTACCTGCATGTCGAGGACCGCACCCGCCTCTTCGGGCTCATCTGGAACTCCATTCCGCAGTTCAACAACTTTTTCAAGGTGCTGATCACGGCCCTGGAGGAGCTTGGCAGCGCCCCTGAGGTGAGCTGCCCCCTGGACGCCCTCCTGCCAAGAGAAAAGAGCATCATCGACGTGGCGCTGCTCATTCCGCCCAAGACGGGCGAAGTCTCGGCAGAATCCGAGGAAGAGCTGCTGCTTAAGGCAGACGACGGCAAGTCCATACGGCTCAAGCGCCGCCTGGTGACAGCCCTGACTGCAGAGCTGACCATCTACATGCCCGAAAAGCCGGCGCCGTTCTTTGAGCATACGGACCTGCTGGACTTTCCCGGCTACCGTTCGCGCCTGAAGACCTCCAACCTT
>CAZWGJ010000121.1:3649-5939 GCA_964633375.1 uncultured Desulfovibrio sp. | reverse complement strand
GCTGATGAGCTTCCGACAGGCTGTGCTGCGGGCTGCACCTCAGCTGCTGCGCCTTCTTCAGCAGGCTCCTGCACGCCCTTCCCTTCAGGCTTGAAAGCTGAAGGCTCTGCTTCTTCCTCTTCAGGAAGATCGTCCAGAACATCCTCTTCTGTTTGAAGGTCCTCATCCAGCTGAAGGTCCTGCTCCTCTTCTTCTGCGGGGGCCGGCTCCTCTTCTTCCGTGCCGATGCTTCCAAAAAGCACGGCACGTTCTGAAGGCGCCGCCTCCTCTTCACTGTCAGGAAGTTCATCTTCCGGCACAACCTCTGCCTCGACGGCAGCTGGTGCCTCGGCACTGTCTGTGCCGGACGCCTCGTGAGCCTCCTCTGAAGCTGCAGGAAGCTCAACATCCTCTGCCTCAGTCAGTGCGGCGGCGTCAGGGGATGCATCCTGAGCTTCCTCAAGGCTCTTCACCCTTGAGGGCAGGCTGTCCAGCAGGCTTCCTTCCTGCTGGCCTCCTTCCTGATTTTTGCCGGCATTTCTGCCGCGCTGCTTCCTGCCTTTCTTCTCTTTTTCTGCGCTGCGGGAGGAGGAATCGTCTGCATCAGCCTCGGAGCCCTCCGCCTTTCTGTCCAGGGTCAGGACGCTGCCGGGCGCATAGACAGGAAGCGTCTCCAGGCTGGCGTACTGCTCGGCATAGGTGTAGTCCAAGGGTACGCCGCCTTCCTCAGCCCTGGCAAAGGGGAGGTTCTCCTCAACCAGCGGCATGGAGGCAGTCAGCTTGGCTGCTATCCTCCTGCCTGGACCGGCCTCGGATGCATCCGCGGCTTCTCCGCCTTCCTCCCCTGCCTTCTTCCTGCCCAAAAGGGTGACGGCAAAGTCCCACAAATTCTTCCCTGCCCCCGCCGCAAAGACGGCTGCCTTCAAAAGAAGGCGGGTGCCGAGGCTTTTGGGCTGGGCATCCTCGTCAAAGAGGCGGCTGGCAGCGGGACCGGATGGTTCGTCCTCAGCCCCGTCCTTTTCCTTTTTGGAAAAGAGGACGGACAGGCGCTCCGCCATGCTCTTCCAGGAGACATTGACAAAGAGCTGCAGCCCCAGGGCAAAGACAAAGAGCCAGAACAGGGTGGAGCCAAAGGGCGAGAGAAGCCTCCTGGATCCTGCCAGGATGAGGCCGCCCAGCATGCCGCCGCCGCGCAGATCCCCGATGTGGAAGTCGACGGCAGACGCCAGCACAATGCCGGCAAAAGTGAGGCAGCCAAGCCCTGTCCAGCGCCACCAGGCAAGCGGCGGCTTGCGGGTGATGCAGCGGATGGAGAAGATGCCAAGCAGTATTGGCAGGACCAAAGAACCCGTCCCGAAGAGATCGTTCAGGAAGCCGGAAATATAGGCGCCTATAAGGCCGCCCAGATTGCCGACCTCCTTTTTGTTCACGGCATGGTTGAGGCTTGGGTCTTCAACAGAGAAGGACAAAAGGCTCAGCACCAGAAGAAAAAGCCAGAACAGAAGGAAAAGCCCCAGCAGCTCCTTTATCCTGAAGCCGCCGGACTGCTCTCTGAAATCGGGTTCCCCGGTCATCAGCGCACCCTAAACTACTCGCGGCCCAGGTATTCCTTGGTGATGGTGTTCACCTTGACCTTGTCGCCCTCGTTGACAAAGAGGGGCACCTGCACGACAGCGCCGGTCTCAAGGGTGGCGGCCTTGGTGACGTTGCTCACGGTGTCGCCCTTGGCGCCGGGCTCGGTCTTGGAAACGGTCAGAACCACGGAGGCGGGGATGTCGATGTCCAGCGGGCTGCCCTTGTAGAGGAGGACGCGGCACTGCTGGCCGTCCATCAGGAAGTCGGACTTGCCGCCGGTGCTCTCGGCAGGAATCTGGATCTGCTCGTAGGTGGTCATGTCCATGATGATGAGGTCGGTGCCTTCCTTGTAGAGGAACTGCATGTCCCTGGTCTCAAGGTCGGGCCTGCCCACCTTGTCGCCGCTGCGGAAGGTGATGTCCTGCATGCGGCCGGTCAGGATGTTGCGCAGCTTGGTGCGCACCATGGCGCCGCCCTTGCCGGGCTTGAAGTGCTGGAAGTCGACAATTTCGTAGGGGGTGCCGTCCACCTCGATTTTGAGGCCTTTGCGAAAATCCGTAGTTGAGTACATCTGTCTCTCCTTAATGTGTTCTGCCCTGTCTGGTCCTTGCAGCCAAAAAAGGGCATGAAATTGTAAAGCTGAGTTTTTAAAGATACCCAATTCACCTGCCATGTCAAGGTTGGCAAGAAGGGTGAATTGCGGCAACTATCCTGTTTAACAGACTTTTTTTGCCGT
>CAZWGJ010000121.1:0-3549 GCA_964633375.1 uncultured Desulfovibrio sp. | reverse complement strand
GGCCTTCTGCCGGCAAGCTCAGTCCACTCCGCCTGGCGCTGGGCGATGTCGCGCTGCCGGCACTTGTCGGTCTTTGTTAAGACAGGCAGCACAGGCAGCCCTATGCTCTTGGCATAGTCCAGAAGGTGCTTGTCAAGCGCCTGGGGGGTGAGCCTTGAGTCTATGAGGAGCACCAGCGCTTTTAAGGATGAGCAGCCGCTTAAGTACTTTTCAAGGAGCTTTGCCCACTGCTCCCGCTCAGAGCGGCTGGCGCGGGCATAGCCGTAACCCGGCAGGTCCACCAGGCAGAGGTTCCAGGGGGAGACGCGGTAGTAGTTGACGGACCTTGTCTTGCCGGGCGTGGCGCTGACCTTTGCCAGCCTGCGCCTGCCTGCCAGGGCGTTGATGAGGGAGGACTTCCCCACATTGGATCTGCCCGCCAGGGCAAGCTGGGGCGTCTCAATGCCGAGCAGCTGATCGATAGTATAGGCTGTCGTCTCCAAGATGAGTTCAGGCTGGACCACTTGGCCGCTCCTTATTGCTCCCGCAAAGGGGAAATGACTTGAAAAGAGGGAGCCTCATTGCTGGGACCCCCTCTCTTGCTTATCTTATTGTCTTTTCAAGCCGGCTGGACTACAGCCAGCGGAACCACTTCTTCCAGGTGCCCTCGCGGTCCTCGCGGCGCTCCTCGTTGACCTGGACGGAGTACTCGCTGTAGGCGGCAACAGCCTTGGACTTGGCAATCTCCGCCACATCGGGCACATCCTGGAAGTTGTCCACGATGTAGGTGTAGCGGTGCCAGGCGGGACCGGGCTTCTCCATATGCATGAACATGTTGCCTATGTAGAGCTCATGCTCGGCCATGTACCTGCGGCACTCAAGCTTCTTCTGCTTGGCAGCGTCCGCGTACTTTGTATTGGGATACTGCGCAAGGAGGCGGTCGTAGTAGGCAATGGCCTCGGCCAGTTCCGTTGTCGGCCTGTCGATGGACCTGAACTGGTTCTGCTTGGACTGGCCAAGCTGGAAGAGCACGTATTCAATGGCCTCATGGCGGGGATGCAGGGACTCGAAGTCCTTGTAGGCCTCATGGGCGTTGGCGTACTCGCCGTCCAGGTAGTAGGCGTCGGCGAGGCCAAGCTCCACGTCGGTGATGTACTGGCTGAACGGATAGGCGTCCCTCAGCTTGTTGTACAGTTCAACGGCGCGGACATAGTTCTTCTCCGCCATGGCGTCCGTTGCGGCTTCATAGATTTCCTGGGCCGTGTCCTCAGCAGGCGGAAGATACACCATATCGATAATGCCGCAGCCGCCGAAGCCGGCCAGAGACAGAGCAAGTATCAGGGATCGTAACAGTTTATGCATTGAGCTGTTCCAGAAGGAGAAAGGCTGCCTGTGCGGCGGTTGCCCCGTCCCCGGCGGCAGTGATGACCTGCCGGCAAAGTTTGGCGCGCACATCGCCGGCGGCAAAGATGCCGGGGACGGAGGTGCGCATTTCGGTGTCAGTAACTATAAAGCCGTGGTCTGCTGCCACTTCCTGAGGCACAAAGCCGCTGTTCGGCTGCATGCCCACAAAGATGAACAGGCCGTTCACGTCAAGGGTGCGCTTTGACCCGTCCTCGACATTGCTGACCACAACGCCTTCAAGCTCGGATTCGCCTATGAGGCTGTCAACAACACAGAAGAGGACAGGCTCGATGTTTTGAGCCTGCAATACCCTGTCCTGGTAGACCTTGGCGCCCCTGAAGGCGCCGCGCCTGTGGACAAGGTACACCTTGGAGGCAAGCTTCGAGAGGTAGAGCGCCTCTTCCAGCGCCGAGTTGCCGCCGCCGACGACGGCGACAGGCTGGTTCCTGAAGAAATTGCCGTCGCAGACGGCACAGTAGGAGACGCCGTGCCCTTTGAGGCGGAGCTCGCCCTCAACACCAAGCGGACGGTGCACAGCACCTGTGCAGACAAGGACAGTCTTTGCGTCAAAGTCCCCGCCTGTGGTGTGCACGCAGAAACTTCCTGCGCTGCCGCTTATGGACTGGACCTCGCAGGTCTTCCTTGCAAAGTCCAGGCCTTCCACGTGGGCGCTGAAAAGATCTGCAAGTTCCCAGCCCTTCACTCCCTTGGGAAATCCGGGGTAGTTGGCAATGTCGGCTGTCTGCAGGACCTGCCCGCCATAAGTCATGGACTCGCAGAGCAGCACCCTGCATCCCGAGCGCACAAGATACAGCACAGCGGCAAGGCCTGCAGGCCCTCCGCCTATAACCACGGCATCAAACATGACGTCCTAGTCCTGTGCAACTGTGTCGAGCATCTCGGCAAGGCTCTGCTTGGGCAGGGCGCCGGTGTGCTGGGTCACGACCTCGCCGTCCTTGAACAAAATCAGGGTCGGGATGGCGCGGATGCCGTACTTGGCGGGAGTGGCGACGTTCTCGTCGACATTCATCTTGAAGACGCGCACTTTGCCGTTGTATTCAGCAGCCAGTTCATCGACGACCGGTCCCATGGCACGACAGGGTCCGCACCAGGGAGCCCAGAAATCCACGAGGACGGGAAGGGACGACTTCAAGACGGACTCAGCAAAGGCGGCATCAGTAATTGGCTCGGCCATGGTAGACTCCTTAAATAGCTGTTTTCCTCGCTGCCTCCCGCTATGGGGAGCCGGCAGAATAGACAAGGCAGAGTATCACATCCTGCGCCAGCCTTCAAATGAGGCCGGACGGCAGCAAAAGATACTGTTTTATGAGACCCCTCTGCACAGCCTTGCGGACCTGCGGCAGAGGGAAAGGAAATTTGCAAAAAAGCTGCGCCGAATCTGCCTGAAAACTAGTGGCAGGGCAGGTGCTTGTCAAGAAGGCCTAGATGCGCCCCTCAAGGCGGCGTCCAGGTGCCAGTCCTCTGGCAGGGCTCGCCCCCTGGGAATGGCTTCAAGGGTCAGGTCGTGCACATGCCCTTCCCTTGCCTGAAGCCATCCTGCATAGGCAATCATGACGGCATTGTCCGTGCATCTGGACGGCATGGGCATGCAGAGCTGCACGCCGAACTCCTCGCAGAGCCTGTGCATGTGCTCCCTCAAAAGCGAGTTGGCTGCCACGCCGCCTGCGGTGATGACGGTCTTGACGTCCGGATGGCGCTTCAAGGCGCGGGCTGTCTTGGCTGCAAGCGTTTCCACCACAGCCAGGTTGAAGGAGGCGCTAAGATCGCAGAGCTCTGCAGGCGCATCCTCCACGTTCTGCAAAGGCCTTGGCCAGCTGACATCGGACAAGAGCTCCTTGGCAGAGAGTGCCAGCGCCGTCTTCAGCCCGCTGAAGCTGAAGTCCAGGTTGTCGTTGTCAAGATACGGCCTTGGGAAGAGCTTTTTGTCGGCTTTTCCTCGTCTTGCCAGGGCGTCCAGGAGCTTGCCGCCGGGGTACGCCAGCCCCAGCACCTTGCCGCACTTGTCAAAGGCTTCGCCTGCAGCGTCGTCCAGGGTGCGTCCAAGCTGGACTGCCGAGACGGGTCCGGAGAAGTGGTAGATGTTGGTGTGCCCGCCTGAGACAAGCAGGCCTAAGGCAGGATAGGCGATTTCCTGTTCCAGTCCTG
>CAZWGJ010000120.1:0-5984 GCA_964633375.1 uncultured Desulfovibrio sp. | reverse complement strand
GTGCACCACCGTCATAGACCCTCTGCAAAAAAGTGGAGTAGAGGCAGGCAAAGGGCTTGTAGCCCTCGCAGGCCAGCCCTGCCGCAAAGGTCACGGCATGCTGCTCGCAGATGCCCACATCAAAGAAGCGGTCCGGAAATTCCTGCTGGAAGGCCGTGGTGCCGGTGCCGTCGGGCATGGCAGCCGTAATGGCAACCACCTTCGGGTCCCTGCGCCCCAGGTCGACCAAAGCCTTGGAGAAGACCTTGGTGTAGGAGGGGCAGGGGTTGCTGGAAGGGATGATGAGCCCTGTCTCCGGCACAAAGTGCCCCACGCCGTGGTAGTGGGTGGGATCCTGCTCAGCCGCCTTGTAGCCGTGCCCCTTCTGCGTTCTGACATGCAGCAGGACAGGTCCGTCCTCCACAGCCATGGCCCGCTCAAGGTGCTGGCGCAAAGACGGGATGTCATGCCCGTTCACAGGACCTATGTAGGCTATGCGGAACGCCTCGAAGAGCATGCCGGGCGTAAAGAAGGACTTGAAGCTCCACTCACCCCTCTCGGCATAGAGGGCCAGGTTGCCGCCGATGCGCGGGATGGTGCGCAGAAAGGCCAGCGCATCCTTGCGTGCCTGCCGAATCCAGCGCCTGCTCAGCGTCCTTGAGAGGAAGCAGGACATGGCGCCCACGTTGGGCGCAATGGACATCTCGTTGTCGTTGAGGATGATGATGAGCCGCCTTGCCTGGTGGCCTGCCAGGTTCAGCCCCTCAAAGGCCATGCCGCCGGTCAGGGCTCCGTCGCCTATGACAGCCACCACATGGTGCTTCTCCCCGTTCATGTCCCTGGCCTGGGCAAGCCCCAATGCAGCAGAGATGGAGGTGGAGGAATGCCCCACGCCAAAGGCGTCGTAGGGGCTTTCAGAACGTCTTGGGAAGCCGGCAATGCCCCCCTTCTGGCGCAGCGTGGCAAAGCGCTCGGCCCTGTCCGTCAAAATCTTCCAGGCATAGCTCTGGTGGCCCACGTCCCAGACGACCTTGTCCTCGTGCAGGTTGAGCTCGGCAAGCAGCGCCAGCGTCAGTTCCACCGTCCCCATGCTGGGGGCAAGGTGTCCGCCGTTGGCTGCGCACACCGAGACGATGTGCTCGCGCACGCCGCTGGCAAGGCGCTCCAGCTCGGCATTGGTGAGGTTGTGGATGCCGTCGGGAAGATCCAGGTTCTGCAAATAGGATGTCAGTGTGTTCACTAGTTCACCCTCTCTACTGTGTACAGGGCAAGGCCGCGCAAAAACTCTGCATGCTCTCCCGCATACGGCGCCAGCGCCTTTTCAGCCTGGGCGGCATAGGCATGGGCAAGCTCCCTGCTCTTCTCAAGGCCTGCCAGGGACGGATAGGTGTTCTTGTCCATCTCGGCATCCGATCCTGCAGGCTTGCCCAGGGTCTCGGTGTCGGACACCACGTCCAGGATGTCGTCGGCTATCTGGAAGGCGACGCCCAGCGCCCTGCCGTATGCAGTCAGCGCCTCCAGGTCCTTGCCGGAGGCTCCTGCCAGGATGCCGCCGGTCACGGCTGAGGCGCAGAGGATGGCGCCGGTCTTTAAGGCATGCAGATGCTTCAGCTCAGGCAGGGAGATGCTTGTCCCTGTCGCCTGCATATCGAGTTCCTGCCCTCCGCACATGCCGCCTGAGCCTGCAGCCTCGGCAAAGGTGCGCACGGATTTAAGCACCAGCTCAGCCGGCAGGGGGCACAACGTCATCCGGCAGAAGGCGTCTGCCTGCAGGGCATCCCCTGCCAGGATGGCCGTCGCCTCGTCAAAGGCCTTGTGGTTGGAGGGACGCCCGCGGCGCAGGTCATCGTCGTCCATGGCCGGCAGGTCGTCGTGGATGAGCGAATAAGTGTGGATCATCTCTATGCCGCAGGCAAAGGGCAGGACGTCCTCCATCCTTGCCCCAAAGAGGGCTGCCGCGGTGAGGCAGAGCACGGGACGCACCCTCTTGCCGCCGGCAAGCAGGCTGTAGCGCATGGATGTTCGCAGCCGCTCCGGTGCATTCTCCGTCTCAAGGCAGGAGGGCAGGTATTCTTCAACCAGCCTGCCTGTTTCAATAAGCTTTGCCTTGACTGCACGCAAATCCATAGCCCTGACTCCTTAAACTGCAAGACGCCCGCAAGACAGCCGCAATGCGGCAGCTGGGCCGCAGGACTGCCGCCTGAAGGGCACGCCTGCGCCTAAAGTGCACAGCTTTCCAGCCGGACCTTCCCCTGGGCGGGGATGGAGGCCGGTGCAGCCGGCAGGGCGCAGGGCCAGTGCTTCTGCTTCAGGCACTAAACTGCATTCCTATACACTTTTTTGGCAGCGCTGTCTTGTCTGCACAAAGACAAACCTTCAAGCCGGCTCCCTGCCCCCCTGGGCTATTTCCCCCTGCTTAAGAAGGCCTCGTCCTCTTCCACCTCGCCTGTGTCGGCACGCTCTATCTCATTGCGCACGGCATCCAGGCGGCTGCGGCAGAAGGCCAGGCAGGCGCTGGCTTCCTTGTAGAGCCTGGCGCCCTCTTCCAGGTCGACAGAGGCGCCGCTGTTGCCCTCAAGCGCCTCCACAATCTGCCTGACGCGCTCTATCTGCTGGGCAAAGGTTCTCTCGTCCTTCTGGTCTTCCCTGGCAGCCTTGGCTTCCTTGTTCATGGCTTTCTCCTCCCCGGCAGGCCAACCGCAAGCGGCGGCCCGCCTAAAAAATAGCATTTCTTTGCAGGCGGTCCTGCTCTTCCCTAGGCTTTGCGGGCTTTGCCGGCATCAGCAGCTTCAGGCTGTGCCGGGCGCACATCCTCCCCCCTGGCAGCAATGGAGCCGTCAGCCACATGCGCCACCAGCCGCTGCCCTGCCGACAGGGCGGCAACGGAGCGCACCACGTGCCCCTTGTCGTCTTCCAGGTACGCATAGCCCCTCTGCAGGGGGGCAAGCGGGTTGAGCCCTTCCAGCTTCAGGGAAAGCTTGTCCAGCTCGCCCTGGCCCCTGGCAAGCAGGGAGGCGCCTGCAGTCTTCAGCGCCTGGCCCTCCCTGGCAAGCTGCAGGTCGGATCCTTCCACCAGCCTGTCCATGCTCAAGCCGGCCTTTTCTGCCAGCTGGTCCACCTTTGCACCGCAGTCTGCCAAAAGGCGCTGCATGGCCCCGTGCAGGCGGCAGGAAAGCTCATCGGCCTGCCGCTGCTGCTCCTTCAGCCTGGCAGAGGGCTCAAGGCTGCGCACAAGCTTTTCATAGTGGACAAGGACGTCCTCAGCCCTGTCCAGGCGGTGGCGCATGATCTGTGCAAGGCTGTTCCCATACACATCCAGCTCATCCCTCAGATCGCTTTTGGGCGTCCAGAGGTACTGGGCTGCGGCAGTGGGCGTGGGCGCCCTCCTGTCCGCCGTCATGTCTGTTAAGCAGTGGTCGCTCTCATGCCCTATGCCCGCCACCACAGGGACGGGGCAGGCATAGACGGCGCGTGCCAGGACCTCCTCATTGAAGCAGGCCAGGTCCTCTTCCGAGCCTCCGCCGCGTATGACCACCACAACCTGGCTTCTGCCGTCATGCCCGGCAGCCTCCACAGCCTCGGCTATCATGGCGGCGGCTCCAGTCCCCTGCACAGGGACGGGATAGAGGATCATGCGCGTGCCTGTGCCCCTGTCCTTTGCCGTGCGCAGAAAGTCATGAATGACTGCGCCTGTCGGCGAGGTCACCACAGCCACGCAGGAAGGGTTGGGCGGCAGGGGGCGCTTGCGCTCCTCCAGGAAGAAGCCTTCCTTTGCCAGCCTTGATGTGAGCTCCTTCAGCTTCCTTGCCCTGTCCCCGGCGCCGATGTCCGTCACCGAGAAGATGTTCAGCTGGTAGGTGCTGGACCTGCCCTTGGAGTAGACGCCAAGCACGCCGTCCAGCAGCACCTTTCTGCCGTCGGCAAAGACCTCCCTAGGGAGCCTTGGCGGATCAAAGACCTCCCCTGTCAGGGCATCCATCCGCAGCATGCGGCTCAAGCTCTGCTCAAAGGCTACGCAGCTGAGGCACTCATCCCCCTCCTTCAGGGAGCAGTAGACGATGCGGCTTCCCTGGGCCGTGGTCTTGAAGGACACGCTGCCCAGCTCCCCTGTAACTGAAATCCTTCCCGCCTGGCCAAGACTCTTAAGCGAGCCCGCCACCAGGCGGTTGACTTCGGAGACCGTATAGGACCTTGGCTCCTGAAAGACAGGCTCAAAGGCGTAAGCAGCTTTTTCAGCGTATTGATACATGCCCCCTCCTAAAAGACAGGCTTTCCCCAGGGTGCCGGGCTGAATGGCAGGGCCTTGCGGCAGAAGGAATCCTGCCCGGCAGGCTGCGTGCAGTGTACAAGGAAGCGGCGCTTTTCTCCACCCCGCCCCAAAGGCCTTGCTGGGACGGCAAAAGGCTCCGCTCTGCGGCAGGGGACCTGTCCGGCAGCATGTGCTGCAGTCCATGGCGCAGGGCTCAAGCTTCCATCCTTTTCCCTGGAATGCCGGCTGGCGGCTTCCGTCCAAATGCAGGGCATCCCTTTTGGATCTGTGCGCTCCCTTCATGTTCCTTCCTCCCTTCTCCTTTGCGGTTTCACTGTCATAACGGGCAAAAGGCAGACGCCGTCCGCCCTGGGCTTCCTGCTTCTTTTGAAGCCTGCTAAGGCACTGAGGCATCCTGCCTTGGCGAAGATATGTATTTCAGTCTGGTATGTCAACAACTTTTATCGCTTCTTTCCATGCTTTGTGAAAAGAGATAATAATTGCAAAGAGTTGGATGCTAAAAAAGTTTTCTACCCTGTCTGCAAAACCAGAAGACAGGGCCCGGGTGAGACGCCCGTCACCGGGCGGCAAGCTTGAGTTCGAAGGCATGGACTCCTCCCGCGTGCGCTTTGGGGCAAGGTACACCGCAGGGGGAATGAAGGCTCCAGATTGTCCAAGTCCTCTGGCAGACATGAAGCGATATGGGGCTCTTCCCTGGCCATCCGTGGCGGGGGCAGGGAAGAGCCCCTTCCTTTCTCCCCGCCCAAAGCCCAGGCAGCCATGCAGGAAAGGGATCTGCCGCACGCAGGCTGTATCCAGCCTTGCCCGGCCGGCGGGAGCAGGCTGCCGGCGCTCCCTAGGAATTTACCCCGTCTTCTGCTTGCTTTCCTTTGCAGCTATGGGTATATGGCTTTATAGGTTCAATAGTTCTCAGAAAAACGATTGTATAGCAGAGAACTATTAAATCAAACTGAACACGTCTTATCTATACACCGCTTTCTACTGCTGCCTATGCGCAGACAAAAAGGATTAAATTTGACATGTTACCCCCCCCCTCATCACTCAAAAACTAATAACTATTACAATGATTTAGCAAATTGCAGCTCAGTTTCTTCTCTGAGCCCAAAAACAGAAAACAAAGCAAAAGAAGAAAAAAGAACATTTTATGCACCAGGTTTGTTTGGGCGTACCGTCTTATTTGGGACGCTCATCTGCTCCCTGCAGCTTGCCGCTGCAACAGGCTCCCATGCCTGGATAGGCAGTGACGACAGCATAACAGGAGAAACAGGATGTAATTTCTCTGGCGTTGTTCCTGCTGATGAAGAAGAAGAGATTATAGGCGGAAAATCAACGAAAGATGAAGCTGCTGCAACACATAATAAACTGCAGATAGAAGGCAGAACATATGAAGACAGCAGCATAACAATAATCGGCGGCTTTGCAGAAGGAACGACATCAGGTACAGCAGACTACAACAACGTTGAACTTAAATCTGTTGAGATTTCTTGCGGAAGCGATAATTTGCTCGCAGGCGGCAAGAGCAGCGGAACATCAAGCTCTGCCAGCTACAACACGCTGACTCTAACGGATGCCGCTGTTTCTTCCATCACCAAAATATATGGCGGTTTTGCTGCGTCTGAAAGCGGACCAGCGACTGCTTCAGGCAACACGCTGAACATAACACGCGGCACCTATAATAGTAACGCTAAAGATATCGATTTTGCCGGCGGGTATGCCCAGGCTGAAAAAGGAGACG
>CAZWGJ010000119.1:0-5985 GCA_964633375.1 uncultured Desulfovibrio sp. | reverse complement strand
GAACTGCACGACGCTGAAAATTACAGACTTCAAATTTGATGACTGACTTAGCAATATCCATGGGGGCAGGGTGATTCACTCTGCCCCCATGGCAGAGCAGAGATACATGGCATCCTGCCAGGCAGGCATCCGTTGCCTGTGTGCCAAGTACTTCCTCGCAGGACTTTGCCCCGTCAAATTCACCAGTCCCTTGGACACAAGCAAGGGGAGCATCCATTGGACGCTTCCCCACTACAGAAGCTGCCTAGCAGATGGCAAACTCCTTCATAAGCTGCTTGCGATACTCTGCATCCTCAGCTACCTTTTTTACGTCTTCAATGCGGTTCAGAGCAAATAGTTTGTTTACCAATGCAGCCAAGTTAGTCTCGCCTTTATCAATACCTTTAACAATGCCTTCCTGACGACCTTCATAGCGACCTTCATAACGGCCTTCCCGACGACCTTCATCACGGGCTATATCTTTGATTCGGGCAAACTCGTCTATCATAGTACGTAGAGCTCCATTTGAGTACACACAGCAAGGGGAGCACCCAAAGATGCTCCCCAATTCAAAAACTTCCCAACAGATGCCAGCTCCGCCTAGCCTTCGCTGCGGGCGCCATCCTTGATTCTGGCAAGCACGTCCTTCAGAGTACGCGGAAAACCCTTGGGATCCTTCTGGTTGTACGCATTGATAAACCGAGGGTCATTCGTCATGTCGCTCAGCATCTGGCACACTTCCTGCGGATGAGCCAGTTCCCGGTCTTCCGGTTCGCAGCAGCCTTTCTGCCTTGTCTGCACGAAGAAGTCGGCGACGTCCCTAAAATCGCTCCGGAAGAGCTTGACCTGCTCGCTGGTCAGCTCGGCAATCTGGTACAGGTTGACACCATAGTCATTGACAAACGGCTCAAAGGGATCATCGGACTTTACCAGGCGCTCCTTGACGGAGAGCGGACCTGCCCACGCCTTCTCAAAGTTGAAGTAGAGAACAATCGTTATGACCGGATAGAAAACCCTGCTTTCCAGCTGGGCTTCGTATTCCAGCCCGTCATCCCTCAGCACATGGACCGACAGGTCGGGATCAGGAGAGCCCTCCTTTTCCTCATTCCCCATGCCGATGCAGGCAATGCGGAATTTAACGCCCTGCCAAAATTTGACAACGGCACGCGGCAGCGTGTGAATGCCGTCCGCCGACGTGAGAAAACTGTTCGGCGGCGTCTCAAGCTCGTCAGCCGCAACATCCTGCCTGCCGTTGAACAGAAGTCCGTTCATGATGTCTGCAAAGACCTCATTCTGCTCTTCCAGAGGTCTTCCCTGTATATCTTTCTCAGCCATTGCTCCTCCATCAAACCAACGAATTCATCCAAAAAGTCTGCAAGTTTACCAGCAGGCACATGCCTTGAGGAACGTGAGATTCCCGGCATGGCAACTGCCTGCAACATTTCAAGCTAAGCTGTCCAGCACATAAAGTAAAGAGATTTGCGCTTTTTTGCCGCAAACTTTGTGATGCTGCCTGACGCTCCTATGCCCGGCGCAAAAAAAGGAGGCTTCCTCCGGTCGCCCGAAAAAGAAGCCTCCCAAAATCCAGCGCTGTTTGGCTGGTTCTTTAGTTCTTGACTATGTCAGCCTTGAAGAGGTGCCTGCGTATGGCAGAGCGGTAGGCCAGCATCTGCTGGTCCGTCACAGGCTCAAGTCCGTGCAGGTCAAGGGGCATTTCCTTGGTTGCAGCCATCACCGCAAAGGGCATGGTCGGCTTGCCATAGGCGTCGGCAGCCATCTTGGCGGCAGCCTGCGCGTCTGCGGGCTCAGCCCAGACATAGGCGCCGTCCTTTTCCTTGGGCATGGCCAGGAAGCGCACCATGCCGTCAGATGTGCCCAGCACCAGGTTCAGGCTTTCAGCAAGCTCTTCCTTGGAGGGAGAGCCTCCCAGGAGGGCTGCGGCAAGTTCCGCCCCGCCCACCAGGTTCAAAATGACGTGGACGTTCTTGATTTCAAGCAGGCGCTTCAGCAGGGCGGGCTTGCGTCCGTCGGACTGCAGCCACACTTCAAGCCCGCCGTTGCTCAGGTACTGCACCAGGGTCACAAAGTTGTCGTCCTGGGAGTCGGGGCACTGGGAGGGATAGAGGCCGGAAATCTTGCCGTGCAGCATGTCGCTGCGGGTGACGCAGCACTCCATCTCATGCCCGGAAAGCAGGTAGGCTGTCACTTCGCCTGATCCCTGCTTGATGGCGGATCCGTCGTCAAAGAGCGGAAACTCCACGCCCTCGGGGTTGCGGTAGATGCTTTTGCGGTTGGCGCGGTAAAAGGTGTTGAATGCCTGCGCATCTTCCTTGAAGTCAACGGTGTCGTAGGGCATGTTCTTGTCATGCAGGTACGCTTTGACAATGCGGCAGCGGATGCAGTCAGGTGCGGTATACAGGGTGATACCCATGTCAGTCTCCTTCTAAATCTCTGTTATTCTACAACTTTCGGGGAAGCGGCACGGCGTGCCGCCTGCGCACGCGCAGTCTAGCCCAGCATGAAGCGCCACCAGGGCACGGCTATGAAGGCTACAAAGATGCCGGACATGATGATGCGCAGGGACATGACGAGGGCCATGTCCTTGAAGTTGATGTAGCCTGAGCTGTAGAAGAAGAGGTAGAGCGCGTATTCGTAGGGGAAGATGAGGTTGTCCAGCCCGTACTGGAAGGAGAAGTAGAGCAGCCTGGGGTCCATGCCCAGCTGCGTTGCCAGCTCGGCAATGGGCACGGACAGGGTGGACGTGGCGGCAAGCGGCGTCAAAAGGAAGTTCAGGGCTACGCCCACGCCGTAGGAGCAGGCGGAGGCCATGGTTGAGCCTGAATCCGAGAAGAGGGGCATGACCTGGGAGGCCAGCCACTGGGTGACCTTGAGGAAGCCGCCGGCAGCGCCGATGCTCATGCAGCCCATGATGAAGAACAGCGGGGCAAAGTTGACGGACGCCAGCTTCTTGCCGTCCATGAGGCTGAAGCCGGGCAGGAAGGCGAGGGCAAGGATGATGATGAGGGTGTGGCCTGAGCTTAAGTGGTGGATGGATTCAGTGGCAAGGAGGACAAGGGTCAGAACAAAGAGGATGCCGGCCCTCCTTTCCTCGTCGGTTACAGGGCCGAGCTCTGCGTACTTGGCGTGGGCAACGCTCTTCAGGGTCTGCTTGTCCGTGCTGCTGCGCAGCACGGTTACCACCAGGAAGAGGCTGAGCGCCGTGTAGATCATGGCGGGCACGAAATTGAACTTGGCGTATTCAAACCAGGAAGTGTGCGTGCCTATGACCTTGTCGACCAGGGCCATGCCCATGACAAGGTCGCCTGCGCCGGTAAGATAGGCCAGCTTGGTGGAGCCCACGGCTATGCAGGTGCCAAGCACAATGGCTGTCGCCTCCCTGGATTTTTCCTTGAAGTCCAGTGCGTCGCAGAGGCTGACGGCAATAGCCATGAAGATGGCGGCCTTGCCCATGATGGAGGGCACAAAGGGGGAGACGATGGCGGCGCCAAGGGTGAAGCCTGCCAGGGCACCTGTGAAGCTGCCGCCCATGTGGACGATGCAGGTTAAGGCAATGCGCTTGCCAAGACCCGTATACTGGACGATTTTGCCCAGGGAGAAGCCCACGATGGTAATGATGGCGACATCACCCAGCCACGGGGCAAAGACGACCTTCTGGGGCACCTTGCAGAGCAGCACGTAGAGGATGGGCAGAAGCAGCCCCACCATGACGTCGTTCATGAAGCCCAGGGCCCAGGCGCAGACTGCCCAGAGCGTAATGGCCAAAAACGACACCATGGGATCGGTCAGCGTCTCCGAACGGGGGACCAGAAAATAGAAGCCAAATGCCAGCGCCAGGGAAAAAGCCCACATGCCAAGCATTTTGGGAGTGAGATCTTCTTTCTTTATAAGCATGTAACCTCCTGACCTGCCTTCAAGCCACGCGTATTGCAGGGGACCTGTCCGGCAGGCGGATTGAAGAGGCGGTGTGTGACCGGATTCTCCGCCATGTCCTGCTATTGGAAAAAGCCGGCAAGGGAGATGCTTCCAAAGGAAGGAAACGGCCCTTTGCCGGCTTTATCATGGGGGAAGAAATCCTAAATCAGCCCTTTTCGCCGTGCTTAGTTGTCTTCAACAGAGGCGACGCAGAGGGCGTTGCTTCCTTCGTAGGGCTGGCAGCCCTCAACGGTGACCTCGCGGACGCGGTCGCCGGCAGGAGCTGCGCCGGGAACGCGGAAGGTGGTCACGTCAAGAGGCTTGATGGGGGTCTCGGCAGGCTTCTGCACCTGGGGCACCCATTCGTAGGGCACGCGGTAGGCGCGGTAGACCATGTTCATGGGCACGAACTTGCCCTTGTAGGGGGAGATGAACTCCCACACGATCTCGTAGTCGTTTGTGACCTCAAAGACGCGGCCGTCAGAGCCTTCGCAGATGAGGGTGTTGCCGTTGGGCAGACGCTGGGCGCCGGAGATGAAGGGGCTGTAGAAGCGGTTGGAGTCCATGGGTTCCAGGAAGCCGGCTTCCTTGGGGGTGTACTGCCACACGATCTTCAACGACACGGGGTCTATTTCCAGCACGCGGGAGTAGTCGCGCAGGGCAGCCTTGACGCCGGTGGGGCATCCGGGGTTGGGAACGTCGTAGCCGCCCCAGCCGCCGTTGTCGAAGACCAGGATGTTGCCTTCGCCGGGAAGCCCTCTGGGAATCATGTGGGCGTGGTGCTGGCCGATGATCCAGCCTATGCGGCGCAGCTCGGGCGTGGTGTCGTAGTCGGGGCCGATCTTCCAGGTGATCTTGCCGGTCTTCTTGGAGATGATGAACAGGATGTTGGTCTCGCGGCCGTCAACGATGATGTTGTCGGGATGGAAGCGCTCGTCGCCCTGGTCGTACCACTTGTTGGGGCCCAGCACTGACATGGAGTTCAGGTGCATCCAGTCGCCCATGCCCTCGGGCTGGGTGTTGCGGTAGTTGGGGTTGCGGGCCAGGGTGTTCTTGGGGCCTTCGCGGAAGCCGAACTCGTCAAAGTGCTCGTGGCAGTTCCATTCCCACAGCACGTTGCCTTCCCAGTCTGCTTCCAGGATGACGTCGTCCAGCAGCTGCTTGTCGGAAATCTTGGGGTTGCGGGCATTGCGGTGGCCAAGGATGAGGCTCTTGCCTTCCAGGGCCTTGGGCTCGCTGCCGGGGGCGTAGTAGCCGGTGGTGCTGCCCTCGCGCTGGACGTCGTGGTGGTAGCGGGCCATCCAGCGGCCTTCGTGGCCGGGATCCTCGATGTACTCGTTCTGGTCAAACTTCCAGACAACCTTGCCGTCCCAGTCCAGCTGCACGACATCCAGACCGTCCTGGACGCCGTACTTGCCGCTGCGGCGGCCGCGGCTTGTCAGAAGGTACCCGCCGGGAAGGATCTTGTTGGGCATGCCGTGCACGCCTTTCCAGACGTTGTGCTCTTTGCCGTTCATGTCCATGAGAATGGCGCCCACTTCCTGCCCCTGGTAAATGGTGAAGCCGTTCCAGCACTTGTCGGGGTTGTAGATGGTGACGCCTGTGGGGTAGATAGTCGGATGACCCATAAGAAATCCTCCTCTAAGGAATAACGACGGAGCAGCGGCTGGCCGGCACCGTCTCTTGCAGAGCACGTATTTGTGCTCTTTTTCACGTATTGTGAGTCCAGTATAGAACTTCCTCCAAAAGGGAATGTTACTTAGGCAACAGGAAGGCGTATTTTCTCCTTCAGCCGCACATTTTGAGAGCCCGGCGCAGGGCACAAAAAAAGCCCCCGCTGCAGAGGGCCTTTTTGTCGTCAGTCTTTCGTTTTTTGGTCTGCGGCTGTCGTCAGCGTGTCCGGCACTGCTCATTGAGCCTTGCCTGCTTTCCCCGGCAAGGGCTTCACCAGCAAGACGCCCCGCAGCCTGCTCAAGGACTCGCGCAAGGAGTCAGGCTCATGCAGATTTCCCGCAGGGATGCCAGGGGAGCCCTGGCTGCAAGCCTTGGACTTGGAGACGCCTTCAGCATCCA
>CAZWGJ010000118.1:0-6027 GCA_964633375.1 uncultured Desulfovibrio sp. | reverse complement strand
GCCCTGTACAGAGCCCTTGCTGCCACGCTTTTCTCCCTGTTCCTTGGCAGGGAGGGCGTGATGAAGCCCTGCTCCCAGATCAAGAGCATCCTGAAGGAGCAGATGCATGTGTGCGGGGCGCTCAACATAGGCCAGGTGACAGGTCTGCTCATCAATCTGACCCGCTTTCTGCACGGCACGGAGCGTAATCTGGCTGAAATGCGCTCAAGCCTGCTCAAGCTGACCCAGGCCAACGTCGGCTCTGACAGCTACACCTTCGGACAGCCCGGCATGTACGCACTGCTGGCGCTGGACGAGCTGAGGCAGGGGCGCTTCCACAGGGCAAAGGCCATGCTGGAAAAGGCCGACGCCTTCCCCAAGCGCGACGACAATGCCTTCTCCTGCCTCCTGCACTATGCAGCCAAGGTCCGCATCAGCCCCTCGGCTGACGATGCCGAAATCCTGAAGGAGTATATACGCCTGCATGAGGGCTTCCCGCTTCTGCAGCGCTGCTTCAAGGATCTTTTGGAAGCACTGCCTCCCCTGCCGGGGCATGAGGAAGAGGCTGCTGAGCTTGCCAGGGACGGCAGGACGCCTGCCTCCTTCCTCAACATGGCCTGCCTGGTGGAGAAGATGCCCGGCTGGGAGATGCGCCTCACGGCGCTGGAAAACCTGGCAGCCCAGGAAGGCGTGCATGAGAGGGAGAAGAGGCTTATCTGGATCCTGGACATAGACAAGGACAGCGTCGCCGTGCAGCAGCAGGCCTACGGCGCCAGGGGCTGGACCAAGGGCCGCAGCATCTCCCTGAAGCGCCTGAGTGCGCAGAGCGCCGAAATGGAGTGGATGAGCGACGATGATCGGCGCATCATATCCTACATAGAGCAGGACGTCTCCTACTGGGACGCCAACATAACCCTGCGCCTTTCTGCCTGCTGTTCCGCCCTGGAAGGGCACAGCCTGCTCTTTCAGGCTGATCCCGACCTCAAGGACATCCTGCATCCGGTCCACCTGCGCCGCGGCCGTCTGGAATTTCATCTGGGCGAGGTGGGAAACGACTGCTGCCGCCTTTCCTTTGCCAGCGACATCAACGTGGACTATCTGCGCTCGGGCGTCTGCTTTGAGCAGCACGACAACGAGATAATCTACTACAAGCTCAACGCCAGGGAGCAGAAGGTGGTTGAGCTGGTCGGCGAGGGCCTGGACTTTCCCAGGGCCGAACTGCGCAGGGTCCTGAATCTGACCCGCTCCAGCCTGAACTTTGCCCTGCATACGGACAATGTCAGCGCCGAGATGATCGAGCCCATCAACATGCCGGTCCTGCAGCTTGAGCAGACGGCAGGCGGCTTTGTCGGGCTTATCGGCGTCCGCCCCTTCGGGCGCAGCGACACCACCTTCTTTGCGACCGGCGAGGGTGCGGCCGAGCCTTTGGCGACAGTGCCGGCAGAGGACGGCTCAGACGAGACCAGGACGCTGCGCGTCAGGCGCGACTTTGCCGCCGAGCGCAGGGAGCTTGCAGCCCTTATGGCGGACTGTCCTACCCTGGCTGCCAATGTCGAGCTCAGGCATTGGGCCAGCGACGACATCGAGGATGTCCTGGCTCTGCTGGAAGAGCTGCGCATGAGCAGCGTGCCAAGCAGGGTGGAATGGCCCAGGGGCGGCAGGCTGCATCTGGCAGGACGCCTTGAGGCCAGGGACGTCAAGGTCCGGATCGAGGAGGGTGCGCGCCACGACTGGTTCGACCTGCAGGGCGGAGCCAGCATTGACGAAGAAAGGTACGTCTCCCTCAAGGCCATGCTGGACGCCCTTGAGGGCAGCCGCTTTGTGGATCTCGGCGACGGCGGCTACCTGGCGCTGACCGAGGATCTGCGCCGCAAGCTGACCAACCTGAAGATGGTGGGCATGGACGGCAGAAAGAACAGGCTTGAGTTCAGCTCACTGGCTGCCGCAACTGCAGAGCAGGCGCTGGCGGACATGGAGCTGACGTACTGCCCTGCCTGGCAGTATTCTGTGGAGCGCATGCACCAGGCGCTTGAGGCTGATCCCAAGGTGCCCGCCCTGCTCAAGGCCGATCTTCGCGACTACCAGCGCGAGGGCTATGAGTGGATGCAGAGGCTGGCCATCTGGGGCGTCGGCGCCTGCCTGGCAGACGACATGGGCCTTGGCAAGACTCTGCAGTCCATAGCCGTCCTGCTCAACCAGTCGCAGCAGGGGCCCTGCCTGGTCGTTGCACCAACCTCCGTGTGCAGCAACTGGGAATGCGAAATCAGCCGCTTTGCACCGACCCTGCGGACAAGCCGCCTTGGCGCCTCGGGGCGCAGCGAGGCAGTGGCAGGGCTTGAGGCAGGGGACGTGCTCATCGTGGGCTACGGGCTTCTGGCCAACGTGCAGGATGAGCTCTGCTCCCGCACCTGGGCCATGATAGTCTTTGACGAGGCCCAGAACCTGAAGAATGCGCACACCAGGCGCGCCAGGATCGCCCGCAAACTGGAGGCCTCCTTCCGCCTGGCTTTGACCGGCACGCCCATTGAAAACCGCATCGAGGATCTGTGGAGCCTCTTCCACATCATCAACCCCGGGCTTCTTGGCACCTGGGAGAGCTTCAGCAAGCGCTACGGCCAGGCAAAGCCTGGCTCTCCTGCCAGCCGCGCCCTGCGCGGCGTGATACGCCCCTTTCTGCTGCGCCGCTTAAAGAGCACAGTGCTTGACGAGCTGCCCGAAAAGACCGAGCAGAACATCTTCATCGAGCCCAATGAGAAGGAGCTGGCCTTCTACGAAAAGATGCGCCGCCGCGCCGTCGAAAAGCTCACCGAAAAGGACGAAGACCAGAAGACGAACCGCTTTGAGATCCTGGCTGAGCTCACCAGGCTGCGCAGGGCCTGCTGCCACCCCGGCCTTGCCGATCCCGACATGCTCTCCCTGGAAAAGGAAAGCTCCAAGACCGAGCATTTTGTGGAGATGGTGACGGACCTGATAGCCTCAGGGCACAAGGTGCTGGCCTTCAGCCAGTTCACCTCCTATCTGGCGCAGGTGCGCGCTGCCCTGGATGAGCGCGGCATACGCTGGCAGTACCTGGACGGCGCAACGCCGGAAAAGGAGCGCAGGGCCAGCGTGGCCGCCTTCCAGAGAGGCGAGGGCGACGTCTTTTTGCTCTCCCTCAAGGCAGGCGGAACAGGCATCAACCTCACGGCTGCAGACTACGTCGTCCATCTGGACCCCTGGTGGAACCCGGCAGTGGAAGACCAGGCTTCAGACCGTGCCCACCGCCTGGGTCAGAAGCGCCCGGTCACCATCTACCGTCTGGTGATGGCAGGCAGCGTCGAGGAGAAGATCCTGGAGCTGCACTCCTCCAAGCGAGCCCTGGCCGCCGAGTTCCTTGAGGGAACGGCCCAGGCCGGCAAGAGCCTGAGCGAGGAAGAGCTGCTCAATCTTCTTCGCTAAAAGAACTTTGGCAGAACCAGATGCCGTGCGGCGGGAGCCGTGCGGCATCTTCCTGTCCTAAAGGGCAGGCTGCGGTCTGGTTTTTCCCTGCTGGAGAGTGTATTAGGATGGCGCTGCAGCCGCCTGTCCCAGGCAGGGCTCCCAGCACAGGACGGGCAGCAAAGCGGCGTATTGGCAGCGTCTTGCTGGTCTGCTGGCCGGCAGAAAGGATAGAGCATCTCATGGCTAAGAAAACAGAAAACAAGGTGGAAAAGATTACGGAGGCAAGAAAGTACTTTCTTGCCCTTGATGCCTTGACAACGATCCATTTCAACTACACTGACAATGAGTATGTGTACAATAAAATTCCGGCTGACATGCGCAGCCTGCTGGATTACTGGTCGCCTGTAATCACTGACTATGTGCGCCGCAGGACGGATGCCTATTATGGCTCCTCCCCGATGGCGATGAAGCCTGATGTCCGCTTTGCAGCCTGCTGCGAGGCTGTTGCAAACAAGAAGCTGCTGGATTCCCTTGCCAATGACTTTGATGACGACGAGGACTTCATCCATCCTGATGTCGCCATGACCAGCCTGGTCGTTGCCATATTCCAGAACGATGAAGCCCTCTTCCTGGAGCGGAAGAAATTTGCTGAAAAAGTGGCGGGGGCTGAGAGAAGCCTGGACAGCTTTATACACAAGTGCTTTTTTGACCTGAAATGGTTCAAGGAGCGCAGGCCGGCAATCAGGGACAGCCTCCTGCGGTATATGTCGCACGATTTTTTGTGGTCCTTTTCGCTGCATCCCATCCTGGACTACTGCTTCAGGGAAGGCGGGATCTCCACGGCAAAAACACCTTTGCCGGCAAGCCATGAAGCCATGATTCGGTTCTGGCGGGGCGAGGTTGAAAAGGCAAAGGAGCTTTTGGACAGGCCGTGCCAGGACATTTCCGAGGAAACGGAGCGCAGGATGAGCCTGGCCTGCATACGGCTTTTCATGGGCGAGCCTGAGGCACTGACAGAGGCAAAGGAGCTCTATGCGTTCTACCGCAAGTCCAAGCATATGCGCCTGCCTCTGAATACCGGCTGCACCATCGGCCTTGTCTGCGCCTTAAGCTGTTTGGTGTACGGCAGCGATGACGACCTGGCCGAGATGCGCGCCAGCATTGCCCGCACCCTCAAGACGAACAACAAGCCGGAAGACTTTTTCTATAAGGGAATCAGCGGCATGTACGCCATCCAGGCGCTGGACCTGCTGCGCAAGGGCGATGAGGCCGGTGCCGAGAAGTGCCTTGACGACGGCGACAAGCCCATGCTTAAGGATGAGAACCTGCTCTCAATGCTGCTCTATGTCAGTGCCTGCGTCCGCATGGAGTATTTCACCCCCTACTCCAAGGACAACCTTACAAGCCTGGTGAAGGCGCTCCTGACAAACGTGAAGAACTATCCTTTCCTGGAGCGCGCCTTCAAGGACGTCATGGAGCAGCTTGCGCCTGAAAAGGAAAAGGAGAAATGGCAGAGGGGCGACGATGTGCCTGCCTCCTTCCTCAACTGCGCGCAGATTGTGAAGAAAATGGAGCAGTGGATGATGCGGCTCCTGGCCATGGAGGAACTGGCACGCGAGACCCAGACTGTGGACAGGCGCATGCTCTGGGTCCTGGATCCCAAGACCGACTCTGTGTCCCCCCGCATGCAGCAGCTTGGCGCCAGGGGCTGGAACAAGCCGCGCAGCGTGTCCTTGAAGCGCTTGTTTGCCAACGATCCGGCGCTGGACTTCATGACCCCCCAGGACCGCACTGCTGCCGCCCAGGTCGTCAGGGACAATTCCTGGTATGAAAACTACGAGCTGTCCTTGAGCGACTGCTGCCAGGCGCTGGAAGGCCATCCCCTGCTCTACATCAACAAGGACTTTGATGAAAACTCCAAGGAGCTTGTGCCTGTCAAACTGCAGAAGGGGCAGCTCGAGCTTGTCCTGGGAGAAGGGAAGAAGGGCACCTTCAACATCAACCTGCCCAAAATGCTGAACAAGTATACGCTGAACACCAGCGTCTACTATCAGTACAAGGACGGCGTCCTGACGTACTACAGCCTCTCCGACCGCGAGGTGCGCCTGACGCAGCTGGTCTCCGACAAGGGGCTCACTGTTCCCAAGGCCGAACTTCCCCGCGTGCTCGCCCTGACCAAGTCCGAACTCAATGTCGGTCTTCGTGCCGACAGCCTGAAGGCCGAGGAAGTTGATCCCGTCTCAACGCCTGTGGTGCAGATGGAGCAGACGGCCGCCGGCTTTGCCGCCCATGTGGGCGTGCGTCCCTTCGGCAGGCCCGGCACCATATTCTTCCCCATAGCCGAGGGCGCTGAGGAAGCGCTGGCAGCAATGCCTCTGGAAGAAGTCAAGGAGCAGGAAAAGGATGCGGAGCCGGGGAAGGAGGCAGAGCAGGACAAGGAGGCTGCCAAGCCCAAGGCGCCAGTCCTCTCCAAGACTGTCCGCGTCAGGCGCGATTTTGCCGCAGAAAAGGCTGCCTTTGACGCCCTGAAGGCCGCCTGCCCCGTCCTTGCCTCCAACCTTGAGGAAACCCACTGGGAAAGCGGCGATCCCGAGGAGATGCTGAACCTCCTTGAGGAGCTGCGGAACT
>CAZWGJ010000117.1:0-6118 GCA_964633375.1 uncultured Desulfovibrio sp. | reverse complement strand
TTCTTTGTCCTGGACCAGCGCAAAAAGCCTTCATTGAGGTTGTCATTGCCAGGGTTCCAGCAGTTTCTGCGGTTGTTGCTGACAACGCAGATGCCTTTTGCAGGCACGCCGCCAAAGGTCGGCACACGCAGGACATAGGCTTCATTGGGCCCCATCTTGCGCACCAGCCTCGGCTGCATGCTGCCGGTCAGCTCATTGCCGTCGTAGTGCAGGTCGTACACCTCAAGCACTGCATCATGCCCCAGCGGCATGATGGCATAGGCTTCTTCCTCGGCATACTGCGGGGTGGTCTCGCCCACAAAGTTGACAAGCCCCAAAGACAGCTGCATGGCAGGCAGGTCCGTCTCCTTCTCAAGGTGGCGGATGAGCGTCATGGGTGCCGCCGGGACATTTCCGTGCTTATGAGATCCTGTCTGCGGCACAGGGGCTTTTTCCTGCGCAGCCAGAGCCTCCTGGGCAGAGGGTTTTGCCTCAAGAGCAGCGGCAGGGGAGCCTGCAATGCTTCCGGCCTGCGTCTGATGCGGCGTCTGAGCCTGTGTCTGGACCTGGGGCTGGTCTGATGCCTTGACAACGGCATCCTGCCGGACTTTGTCCTGGCCCTCGTCAAGCGCCATGGCGCTCAGCGGGCTCAAGGCCAACGAAGCAAGCAGCAGTCCATTCAAAAGCAGCCCGGTGCGGCAGTGCGTTCTAACAAAACTAAGCACTTTACCCTCCTTGGAGATTGCGGGGTATATAGCACAGTCTGAAGCGATGGGAAAGACAAAATTCTTGTACCGGTTTCCTGCCCTTCACCTGCCGCTAGCTGTCTGCCTGCCCTGCGCCAAGGCTCTGCAGGGCCTTTTCAGCAGCGCTCTGCTCCGCCCTTTTGCAGCTGGTGCCGGAGCCTTCAAAGGTCGTGCCGTCCGGCAGGCACACATGCACGGTGAAGGTCCTGGCATGGCTGGGGCCTTCCGAGGAAATCTCGCTGTAGACAGGGCGGGCCCCGGCAAACTTGTGCTGCACGCACTCCTGGAGGCGCGACTTGTAGTCCAGCTTCTTTCTGCCCTCGCTGGGGTCCGCCGGCCACAGGTCCTTGAAAAGGCGCCCTATCACATGCTGGCAGACCTCATAGCCGCCGTCCTCATAGACGGCTGCCATAACAGCCTCAAAGACGTCGCTCAGGACGGTGTCGCGGCTGCGCCCGCCCTGTCCTTCCTCGCCCCTGCCAAGCAGGATCATCTTGTCCAGCCCGGTCTCGCGGGCGCGCTGCGCAAGGCTGGTGGTATTGACAAGGTCGGAGCGTATGCGCGTCATGTCCCCTTCCCTTGTGGCAGGAAAGCGCCTGTACAATTCCCATGACACGCACAGCTCCACCACTGCGTCGCCAAGAAACTCCTGGCGCTCATTGTGGATGACCTTTCCCCCTGTCTCATTGGCATAGGAGGAATGCGTCAGCGCCCTTTCAAGCAGCGCCAGATTCTTGAAGCGGTAGTCAAGGACTTCTTCCAGGCGGAGCACATCTTCCTGCTCCAGGGTGCTAAGTGTTTTCATATGCTCCCTATACTTGTCTCACGCCCCCTTGGCAAGGAGCCTGCAAATCCGGCATGAAGCCCTCTAGGCAGGCACATGGCAGCAGGCTGCAGCCTCCGTTCCCCGTCCTTTTCAAGCGCCAGGGCAGAAAACTGGCACTGGAAGGGGCGGCGCCTCTTATGATAAGGAAGCACAGCGCTTGCAGCACAGGGCGCTTGACAAGTTGCTGCAAGTCTGGCTAGGCACTAGCCTCTGTTTCACAATTCCGGCAACCAGACAGGTTTTTACCTGATCCATAATGAGGAGGATCCAGATAATGGCTGCTTACAAAGTTTCCATGGTCAAGCTTGTGTCCGGCGAAATCGTGCTGGGCAAATACGACGCTGAAAAGGACGTCCTGACCGACGTGGTCACGCTGCAGAACGTACCCACCCAGCAGGGCATGCAGATGCTGCTGGCCCCCTACGGCTTCCCCTTTGAAAACACCTATGACGCCGTCCTTGAAGGACGCTTCATCATGTACCGCTTCAAGGAGACCGCCAAGGAGCTGGAAGACAAGTACATCGAGGTGACCACCAACCTCTCCGTCAGCTCCCACCTCGGCAAGATCCAGTTCGGCGCCCAAGGCGCACAGGGCGGCGCCGCCGGCTCCGGCCTCATCAGCTAGCCCTCATTTTTTCACCTGACTGCCAGGGGTGGGCGCCGGATCCTCCGGCGCTTGCCTCTCTCTTTTTCATCCCGCCGCCTTGCAAGGCATGGATGGAGTACTGCGAGAATCTCATGCGGGAACTGCTTGCACAATTGCCAAACCCCAGCCGCTACCTCGGCATAGAACAGGGCGCCGTCCACAAGGCCCCCTCAGCCGTCACGGTGCGCTTTGCCCTGTGCTTTCCGGACAAGTACGAAGTGGGCATGTCCCATCTGGGCTCCAAAATCCTCTACGGCATCCTCAACGACCATCCAACCTGGTGGGTGGAGCGCTGCTACGAGCCGGATTTTGAGGGCACCACGGTCCTCAAGGAGACAGGGACGCTGCTGGCGACGCTGGAGTCCGACCTGCCGCTGAACAAGGCGGACATCGCAGGCTTCTCCATCACCCATGAGATGTGCTACACGGACATCCTGAACATGCTGGATCTTGGCGGCATCCCCCTGCGCACCAAGGACCGCCCGGAAGACCTGCGCGCCTGCCCGCTGGTCATGGCTGGCGGCGGCGCCGCCATCTCGGCCGAGCCCATGGCGCCCTTCCTGGACTGCGTCGTGCTGGGCGACGGCGAGGAGACCATGGTGGACCTCCTCTCCCGCTTTGAAGCGGCAAGGGACAGGGGAGCCTCGCGATCAGAGCTCCTGCTTGAGCTGGCGCACGTCCCGGGCATCTATGTGCCCTCCCTCTATGAAGCAGACGCAGACGACGTCTGCCATCCTTTGATCCCTGATCTGCCCACGCCGACAAGGCGCATCGTGGCGGACTTCGACAAGGCAGTCTACCCCACCAAGCAGGTCGTCCCCCTGGCTACGGTGCACAACCGACTCTCCCTGGAAATAGCCAGGGGCTGCACCAGGGGGTGCCGCTTCTGCAATGCAGGCTATGTCTACCGCCCCTCAAGGGAGCGGCAGGTGGAGACCGTCACCACCGCCCTCAAGGCCTGCCTTGAGGAAACAGGCTTTGATGAAATCGGCTTCCTGGCGCTCAGCGCAGGCGACTATTCAGCCTTGAAGCACCTTTCAGGCACAGTCCTGGACCAGTGCGCCAAGGAGCAGGTCTCGCTGTCCCTGCCCTCGCTGCGCGTGGGGTCCATTGACGACAGCATCATGGAGCGCATGTCCAAGCTCAGGCGCACCGGCGTCACCCTGGCCCCCGAAGCCGGATCGCAGCGGCTGCGCGACGTCATCAACAAGGGCATTACTGAAGAGCAGCTCATCACCCATGTGCAGAAGCTCATTGAGTACGGCTGGCGCCAGGTCAAGCTGTACTTCATGATAGGCCTGCCCACGGAGACGACTGAAGATCTGCTTGCCATAGTGGACCTCTGCCGCAAGGTGCGCCTGGCAGGAGGCCCCGGAGCCCCCAAGCTCAGCGTCACCGCCGCCATCTCGCCCTTTGTGCCCAAGCCCTACACGCCCTTCCAGTGGGAGGACCAGATAGACCTGGATGAAATCAACCGGCGCGTCCACATCATCCTCAGCGAGTTCAAGCAGATACGGGGCCTCACCCTGCGCTGGCACGAGCCCAAGGTCAGCCATCTTGAAGGCATACTCTCCAGGGCCGGGCGCAGCATGGCAGACGTCATTGAGGCAGCCTACAAAAAGGGCGCCATCCTCACCGGCTGGATGGAGCACTTCAAGCTTGAGCCCTGGCTTGAGGCGCTGCAGGAGCACGGCTTTGATCCCAAGGAATGCATCAAAGGGAGATCTGTCGACAAGCCGCTTCCCTGGTCGCACATCGAAGGCGGGGTCAGCACCGAGTTCCTGCTGAAGGAGAGGAGCAGGGCCTTCCAGGGCAAGGTGACAGAAGACTGCCGCTACCATGCCTGCGCCGGATGCGGCGCCTGCGACCGCGGCAAAATCAAGAGCCGCCTTGTCTGCGGCTCAAACGAAGAGAAAATTCAGAACAGGCTGGTCTACCCTGAAAGGGACCAGATTCCCAACCAGCCTGCCAGGGACGAGAAGGGACGCCTCATGGTCCGCGAGATCAAGGTGGCCCCGCCCAAAATTGCACCCGAGCTCATTGTCAGGGCAAAGACTTTGCGCATCTGGCATGAAAAGCTGGACAGATCCTGCTGGATCTCCCAGCTTGAGCTGCAGGCCGTCCTGGACAGGGCGCTGCGCAGGGCAGGCATACCCATGGCCTTTTCGCAGGGCTTCCACCCCCTGCCTCTGGTCAGCTTCGGCAGGGCGCTTCCCGTCGGCGTTGAAAGTCTCTGCGAATGGTTTTCCTTGTGCCTAAGGGAAGACTGCGAGGGAGAAGACATCCTTGCCAGGCTCAATCCCTGCCTGCCCCTGGGCATCCATGCCTACAAGGCTGAGCCCGTGCTCTTCAAGGAGCGCACCATGCTGGCTGCCAAGGAGCGCTTTGACATTTATGCCGGCGCTGCGGCAGACTTTGGCCAGGTCAGGGAACTGGTTGACGCCTTCCTGGCAAAGGACGAGGTGGTCTTCACCAGGGAGACCAAGAAGGGGCCGCGCTCGGCAGACGTCCGCGCCATGGTCGATGCCTGCACCATCATCAGGGATGATGCCGGCAGGGACTCCCGCCTCAGCCTTTCCTGCACCTGGGAGAAAGGCTATCTTTCCCCGCGCTGGATCTGCCAGGCCCTTTTCGAGCCTTTGGGTGAGAAATGGCTTTCATCCCTGCACATCATCAAGACAGCCCAGCAAATGCCTGGACATAAGCCTGAAGAGGGAAGAATTTGAGGCCGTACAGCCTTAAAGGAGGAACATTATGGGCAGAGAACCCAGAGATTACACCGACACCTGGTTCTTTTTCGGCGACAGCGTCACCCTTGGCGTCAACGACACAGAGCAGCCCGGCGGCTTTGTCTCAAGGCTGGTCCTGCTTGGCGCAGAGAAAGGGCTCTGCCAGTACCCTCCGGCAACGTTCTACAACTTGGGGGCGCGCAGGCAGAAGATAGCGCAGATTGACGCCCGCTTTGAGCAGGAATACACGGCCCGCCTCATGCCCGGCATCCGCTCGCGCCTGGTGTTCTGCGCAGGCACCGTGGACATCATGTCCGGCTCTGCAGTTCCAACTCTTGAAGAAGACCTCGCCAGGCTGCTTGGGCACGCCAAAAACATAGCCCCTGCGCTCTTCATCTGCCCTCCGCCCGCCCTCTCAGAGGCGCACAACCAGAACCTGCAGGCCTATGCCCTGATGGCCGAAGGCCTCTGCAAAAGCCTCAACGTGCCCTGCGTCAACATCTTTGACAAACTGATGGCAAATAGGCTCCCAGAGCTCATCACCGATGCGGTGCACCCTGGTCCCAAGGGCAACGCCCTCATAGCCGGGCTCCTTCTGGAAGAGCCCGTCATCCGATCTTTTCTGACCATGCCCGACTAAGGCACGAGCCGGCAGCACAAGAAGACTTGAACCTTGCGAAGGCCCAGCAGCCTTCAAGCGTGGAGACACTATGATTCCCAGGCAGACTTTATTGGATTCGCAGTTTGAAGACCTGCATCAGGACATTGCGCCTGATCTGTCCATCATGGACTTGAGCACAGAGCAGGTCTTTGATCTCTGGGAGAAGGCGCAGAGGATTCTCCTTGCCGTACAGGACATGCCTGCAGGGCAGGCGATCTTCCTCCACGGCGAGCAGCTCATCCTTGTCGAGCTTATGCGCAGGGCCCTGGACGGCGACACGCTGGCAAGCCGGAACATAGTCTGCGACAAGTACGCCCCCAGTGCCGAGGCCATGGAGGATCCTTCCCTGGTCGACGTCCTGGACGATGAAGCAGCTGATGAAGAGCCCATGTAGGCGCTCATTTGGGGCTGCGGAAACTTTCTTCAAAAAAAAGTTATTTTTTTCTTGACAGAGAGTGCCCGGGCGTATACATTCCCTCTTGTTCAACGGGCCATTAGCTCAATTGGTAGAGCAGTTGACTCTTAATCAAT
>CAZWGJ010000116.1:0-6126 GCA_964633375.1 uncultured Desulfovibrio sp. | reverse complement strand
AGTTCTTCAGCATCTGGCGCCAGTCCTCAAAGTGGGCGTTGCGGGCGGGAAGGCGCAGCAATATGGCGACCTTCTGGTCGAAGCCCTCCTCAAAGAAGGTCACGGGCAGCTCGTAGATGTTGGCAACGTCCGTGGAGCAGAAGACGGCGTCCTTTTCCACGTTGCAGAAAAGGGCAATCTTGGCGCGCAGGTCGTCGGGCACAGGCTGCTCGCAGCGGCAGAGGATGATGTCAGGCTGGATGCCTATGGAGAGCAGCTCCTTGACGCTGTGCTGGGTGGGCTTGGTCTTGTATTCGCCGGCGGCACGCAAATAGGGCACAAGCGTCAGGTGGATGTTGAGGCAGTTGTCGCGCCCAAGCTCTGAGCGCAGCTGGCGGATGGCCTCCAGGAAGGGCAGGCCCTCGATGTCGCCCACGGTGCCGCCGATCTCGATGATGGCAACGTCTGGTGCATCGTCGCCCTCGCCCAGGGCCAGCACGAACCTCTTGATCTCGTCCGTCACATGGGGGATGACCTGCACTGTGGCGCCCAGGTAGTCGCCGCGGCGCTCCTTGGCGATGACGTTGTTATAGATGGCGCCGGAGGTCGTGTTGTTCTTGTGGGACAGGGAGATGTTGAGGTAGCGCTCGTAGTGCCCCAGATCGAGGTCCGTCTCCGCACCGTCGTCGGTGACGAAGACCTCGCCGTGCTGGAAGGGGTTCATGGTGCCGGGGTCCACGTTGATGTAAGGATCCAGCTTCTGAATAGTCACCGAAATGTTGCGGGCCTTGAGCAGGGCACCCAGGGAAGCGGCAGCCAGGCCCTTGCCCAGGGAAGAAAGCACGCCGCCCGTCACAAAAATAAATTTTGTCTTCACGCTGTTCTCCGACACAGGAATAGAAGTGAGGCACAACAAGCCACGGCCTGATGCATACAAGAGGCAGCAGGAACATATCCTTCACAGCCCTGCCGCAGGCCAGCTGCCGGCATGACAGAAAAGAGGAAGCCGTGTCCGTCATTCCCAAAAAAGACCAATCTACAGAATTTTTTTTCTATATACCAATTCGCCCGGCTATGCTAGATTGACGCACCGGCTGCCTCTACTGTAAAGTACATCTCCATTTATCCCTTATGCGGGATATGCGCACCTGCAAGGACCATCCCCCGCTGCGCCTCCACACTCTGGAGAAAGGCAGCGGCCCTTGTCCTGCGCCGCCAAAAAAGCGTACCAGGCAGCGTCATCCTGCCGTCACCCCAACGTCATTCGAAGGAGCTTCAGTCCTATGGGCAGAGTCAATACATTGGTCATCATGGGCTATGGCACAAACTCTCATGTGGAAACAGCCTATGCAGCACGCCAGGCCGGTTCGGACAAAGCCGACATCATCTTCTTCTCCGACATAGCCAGCGGACGGGTCTCCCTCGACGACTACGACTTCCTCATCTTCCCGGGCGGCTTCCTTGACGGCGACGACTTGGGCGCAGCCCAGGCGGCCAGCATGCGCTGGCGCTACATGCGCGACGCAGCCGGCGTCCCCCTGGCTGACCAGCTGCAGAAGTTCCGCAGCGACGGCAGGCTTATCTTAGGCATCTGCAACGGCTTCCAGCTGCTGGTGAAGCTTGGCATCCTGCCCGGCTTTGACGGGCAGTTCAACCGCCAGGTGTCCCTGGGGCACAACAACTCCATGCGCTTTGAGGACCGCTGGGTGAAATTGGCCCCCAACCCCAAGAGCCCCTGCATCATGACCAGGAACCTGCCGCTCATGAGCATGCCTGTGCGCCATGGCGAGGGAAAGCTTGTGCCTGCATCCGACGCCGTGCTGGAGAGGCTGAAGAAGGAGGAGCTCATCCCCCTGCGCTACGCAGACCCTGCCACGGGCGAGCCCACAGCCGAATACCCCGCCAACCCCAACGGCTCGGCCGACAATGCGGCTGCCCTCACCGACCCCACAGGCTGCGTTTTGGGGCTCATGCCGCATCCCGAGGCCTTCAACCACGTCACCAACCATCCTGGCTGGACAAGGGATGAGCTGGACGCCCCGGGCACCATGCTCTTCCTCAATGCCGTCAAGCATCTGCGCGGCCTGTAAGAGAAGAGGTTGAGAGGACGTCATGAACTTCAACGACGTTGCTGCTGCCATTGAAGGCATTGCCCCGCTCTCCGGAGCGGCATCCTGGGACAAGTCGGGGCTGCAGGTTGCCTCCCCAAGAAGGGAAGTTGCAAAGCTTGCCGTCGCCCTGGATCCCACGCCGTCAACTATAAAGAAGGCGCTGGCAGCAGGGGCTGAGATGGTGCTGACCCACCATCCCCTCTCCCTTTCCCCAAGCCTTCCCAACCGCCTGGACAACTACTATGAGGCCTTGTCCCTGCTTATGAAGGCCGACGTGCCGCTCTATTCCTCGCACACGTCGCTGGACGTGCAGCCGGACGGGCCGGCAGGCTGGCTGGCAAGGCATCTCTGCCTCGTTCATCCCGACTTTCTGGAAGAGACGGGGGAAGGCGCAGGCTTTGGGCTGGTCGGCGATCTGCCAAAGGCCTTGAGCCTTGAAGAAATCACAGCCAAGCTGGCGGAGCGCATCGATCTGGAGTGCGCAGTCCTTGTCAATACAGCGCCAGCCGAAATCAAACGTGTGGCATACTGCACGGGATCAGGCTCCTCCCTGATGGATGAAGCATGGACGAAAGGGGCTGATCTCTATATTACAGGCGATGTCAAATATCATGCAGCCCTGGACTGCAGGGGCTGCCTTCTGGATGTGGGGCACCACAGCCTGGAAGAGGAAATGATGCACGAGATGCAGAAGCTCCTGGCAAAGCGTCTTGAGGGCGTGGACACAGTCTTCATCCCCTCGGCATCCCCCTTCCGCAGCCTCAAAGCATGCCATGCATAAAGGATCCAATTATGTCGCAAATATCAGATACACGCAAAATCTACCTGGCACAGATTCACCAGCTCAAGACGCTGCAGATGGTGGACGATGAGATCCACAAGATAAACAAGACCCTGGAAAAGGGCCCCCAGGAGCTGGAAAAGCTGGAAGCCAGCTTCAAGGCAGTGGATGACCGCCGCAGCCACATTCTGGAAAAGCTGGAGCATCTGCAGAAGCAGCAGAAGGAGCTGGAGCGCACCACGGCGGACGAAGCCGAGCGTCTGAAGAAGAGCAAGGAAAAGCTGATGGCTGCCGGCAACGAGCGCGAGTACAATGCCGCCACCAGCGAAATCGACTCCATCGAGAAGATGTCCCAGCCCCGCGACGACGAGCGCCTCGCCCTGCAGGACGAGCTGAACACGCAGAACACCATGCTTGAGGAGACGGACAAGGAGTACCAGAACCTCAAGGCCCAGGTGGAGCAGAAGCGTGCTGACGTCGAAAAGACGCAGAACGACGCGGCTAAGAGCCTGAAGAAGCTGAACAAGACCCGCGAGGAGAACACGCAGAACATCTCCCGCCCCATCCTGCAGCGCTATGAGTTCATCCGCGAGCGCCTTGAGCATCCTGTCATCGTCGCATTGAAGGACGCCATCTGCCCCAGCTGCCACATTGCCGTGCCTCCGCAGACCTACAACGACCTTCTGCGCGGCGGCCAGATCATGAGCTGCCCCAACTGCCAGCGCCTTATCGTCTCCTTTGAGGACTTCATCGAGGACGACGAGGCAGCCAAGCAGAAGGCAGCCGAGGAGCGCGAGCAGGAAAAGGACCAGGCTGCCGCAGGCAAGCCTGTCCACCGCGGCCGTTCCGCAGCCCTGGAAAGCAGGGAGTACAGCAAGGACGATCCCGACGAGGTCGGCTTCGGGCCCGGCACAGAGGAGCAGCTGGACGACGATCTCCATATGGGCAACACCATTGAGAACGATCTGGACGTCTACTCCCGCAGCGCCGACATCTCCGATCTGACCGGCATGTCCGAGACTGCAGGCCTGGACGGTCTTGGCGGCCTTGGCACGGACGAAGCCGACAAGAGCAGCGATGACGATCTCCCCGGCAGCAGCGACGACGGCCATATGCGCAGCCCGCACAAGTAAGGCCGAACTATAACGATTTTTTCATTGCGCCGAGAGCCGGACAGGCCGTCGCTGTACGCAAAGTACGGAGGAAAGTCCGGGCTCCGCAGGGCAGGACGCCGGGCAACACCCGGGAGGGGCGACCCTCTGACAGCGCCACAGAAAGCAAACCGCCCCCGCTTTGGGGGCAAGGGTGAAACGGCGGTGCAAGAGACCACCAGGTGCCTCAGCAATGGGGCACGCTTGGCATACCACGTCCGGAGCAAAACCAAATAGGGAAGGAGGCCTGCCCGGCCATATTCCTTCCGGGTCGGTCGCTGGAGGGCGCAGGCAACTGCGCTCCAAGAGGAATGACGGTCCCGCAGGCATTTTGCCTGTATGACAGAACCCGGCTTACAGTCCGGCTCTCGTCCACATTTTCCCCTGTGCCGGTTTTTCCCGGCACGGGGGCTTCTTTTTAACCAAGGCAAGCGGAGGGTATCGTGAGCCAGTCTTATGCAGGGCAGATGAAAAAAGCGCCTGGGAATACATTGAATGGGACGTGGTTTGTGCTGCTGGCAGCAGGACAGGGCACGCGCATGGCCAAGGCTGCAGGCTGCCCCAAGCAGTTTTTGAGTGTTGAAGGCGTTCCGCTCTACTGGCTCTCCGTGCGCAAGGCGGCACACATTGCACGCATCAGCGGCCTGGTCCTGGTGTTCCCCAAAAAAGTCTTTGCAGAATGCAGGAAGCAGGCTGAAGAACTTCTTGCCAAGGAAGACATAGCCCTTCCCGTGCGCTTTGCTCAAGGCGGCGAGCGCAGGCAGGACAGCGTTGCCAACGGACTTTCCCTGGTGCCGGACACAGCAGCCCATGTCCTTGTGCATGATGCGGCAAGGCCCTTCTTCACACAGGACCTGGCAGAGCGCCTCATAGACAGCCTTGAAGCAGGACACTGCGCCGTCATCCCCGGCATCAAGGTCACAGACACCATCAAGAAGGCGGATGAAGAAGGCTTTGTCCTGGAAACTCCGCCAAGGGCAATGCTGCGCGCCGTGCAGACGCCGCAGGGCTTTTCCTTTAAGGATCTCAAAAAAGCCCATGCCGGCAACCAGGCTGCCGGCAATGCAGACGTCACAGACGACGCAGCGCTTATGGAAGCCTGCGGGCATCCTGTGCTCATCATCGAGGGGGAGCAGGGCAACGGAAAGCTCACCAACCCTGAAGACCTTTCCTGGCTGAAGGACAGAGGAGAAGAGACTATGCCTCAGGACCATTTTGCAGAGGGTTCTTTAGTGCCCTGCACTGGCTTTGGCTACGACGTGCACCGCTACGGCGGCACCCGCCCCCTCATCCTGGCAGCAACGCCCATTCCCTCCGAGTACACCATAGAAGCGCACTCAGACGGCGATGTCGCCCTCCATGCGCTGATGGACGCACTGTTGTCCCTGATTGGGGCGGGAGACATAGGCATGCTCTTTCCGGACACGGATCCTGCCTTTGACGGGGCGGACTCTGCCCTGCTCTTGAAAGAGGTGCTCAAAAGGACGGCTGAGGCCAAGGTCAGGCTGACCCATGTCGATGTCACCATAGTGGCCCAGAAGCCCAAAATAGGCCCGTACAAGGAAGCCATGCGCCAAAAGCTCTGCGAGCTCCTTGCCCTTCCCCCAATCCATGTCAACGTCAAGGCAACAACCGAGGAAAAGCTGGGCTTTACAGGCGCCCTGCAGGGCATAAAAGCCTATGCTGCAGTCACGGCCCTCTGCAGGGCATAATGCAGGGCACTGGCAGACGCCCTGCAAAACCGGCCCGCCCGCAAATCCATGCAGAAGGCTCCCAAAATTCCCGACGAATTGAGGGAGCCTTCCCTTTAGCCGGCTGTGTGCTTTGCAGGCAGCCTTAGAACTCGTACTTGATCAGGCAGCAGCCGGAAAACGCCCTGCTCCTGGCCCGCACAGCCCTGGACGCCCAAATTGATGGAAAGGGGCAGGTCCTTTTGGAAGGCGCATGGCAAAGCCCAGCTCGCCTATGCCGGGCACAAAAGAAAACGGCAGAAGCACCCTGCCTCTGCCGTCTCACCGAAAAAAATCTTTTTGAACTTCCTACTTCAAATTCTTTGTCCTGGACCAGCGCAAAAAGCCTTCATTGAGGTTGTCATTGCCAGGGT
>CAZWGJ010000115.1:0-6137 GCA_964633375.1 uncultured Desulfovibrio sp. | reverse complement strand
AAACCCTCGTCTCCCTCTCCTTCAACTACCTGGCCCAGGGGTCGGGGCTCATGTACCTGGACCCCAAGGCCGCCCCCAAGCTGGCTGCCCAGATCTACACCATGTGCCGCATCATGGGCAGGGACGACGACTTTCTGCTGCTCTCCTACATGGCGGACAAAAAAGCCCAGGAAGCCATGCGGACGCGCGGCAACATGCGCACCCCGGTCAGGCAGTCCAACACCACCAACCCCTTTGCCTCGGGCACTGCCAACCAGCTGACCCAGATGCTCTTCGCCCTCATGCCCGAGGAGGGTGCCGGCGGCAATGCCATCTTCTCCAACAATGCCCAGACTCTCATCTCAGGACTGATGTTTGCGCTGGTGGAGCTGCGCGACAAGGGGGAGACGCCCCTGTCCATCGGCGTCATCCGCAAGTACCTGATGAGCCTGCCTGACGTGGATGCCCTTGCCAGACGCACGGACATTTCTGAAAAGGCCATCCTGGCGCTCAGGGCAGGACTTGCCACCGTCGGGTGGGACATCAGCAGGGAGCTTGCGCAGCAGCCGCGCAGCTTTGCCGAGCAGTACGCCTACGCCAGGGCGTACTTCGGCAGGGCGCTGTCCCTGCTGGTGGACAACTACGGGCGCATCTTTCTGACGACGCACGGCGAGGTGGACGCCGTGGACGTCATCACCAGCAGGCGCATCTACCTCACCCTCATCCCCTCCATGGACAAGGATCCCAAGGAGCTGAAGAACCTGGGGCAAATCTGCCTCTCCTCCATCCGCAACGCCTGTGCGGTCGGCCTTGGCGACAGCATACAGGGCAGCCTCTCCGACGTTCTGGGCTCCCTGCCGACCGACGCCAGGACGCCCTTCGGTGTGGTTGTGGACGAATACGCCGCCATTGAGACGCCTGGCTTTGAGATACTGCTCACCCAGGGGCGCGGGCTGGGCATTGCCGTCACGGTCGCCTCACAGGACTTTGCCGGCATCAAGAGGGCTTCTGAAACCGCTGCCAACCAGATTGTGTCCAACTGCAAGGTCAAGGTCTTCATGTGCCAGGAGGATCCCAAGACCACCATGGACCTTGTGTCCTCCATAGCCGGGCAGTCCTGGGTGCAGCGCACCACAGGCTGGGCCGTCAAGAACCCGTCCTGCGGCATGCAGTTTGCAGACAACCTGGCAGTAGCAGGAGAGCGGATTGCCCGTGTTGACTTCAGGGACCTGCAAAAGCAGGTCGAGGGGCAGATGACGCTCTTCTTCAAGGGGGAGCTCATCCGCGCCAGGTCCTTCTATGCGGCGCCGCCGCTTAAGCCAAGCCAGGAGGTGCGCCTCATAAGCCACCTGAAGATGCGCGCCCCGTCGCCTGCCAGCCTGCGCAGGGCCGCAGACGCCAGGAATGCAGTGAAGAGGATGCTGCAGGACTGGACAGCGCATCCTTTTGCATCTCCCATCCCCAAGGCAAACCGGCTCCCTCCCGCGGCAGAAGGCCTGATGCAGCGCCTGCGCACAGCCAGGGACCGCCTTGGCATGGACCGCTGCGCCGCCATGGCAGCGTCCTTGTGCGCAGAGGAAGCTGAGCAGGACGCATAAGCCTTTGCTGCGCAAAAAAAGAGGCCTTCCGCCCCCTTCCCCAGCCCCATGCAGAAGCCTTGCGCAAAGCAGGAAGCCCTCGGCAGGGCAGCCAGGCACGGGCTAATACGGCTGCCTGCAGAATCTGGCACTTCCAACAGACGCCCCGTTTTGCTACCTTTTTGCAGGCTTTCAACTTTGACCGGTACTCTGCCTGCACCCCCTGCAGCCTGAACGTTATGGAGAAGCAAGACATGTACGCATTCACGTTTCGCATTGACCCTGAAAAGGACGCCCAAAAAGGCGCCGGCAGAGGGAAGAAGCAGCAGGCAGTCCGGCTTGCTGCCGGCGGCATGGATGAAAAGGCCTCTTTTGCCGGCAATAAGAAGCCGCCCTCATGGCTTGCAAAGGCAGCCCGCTTCAGCTTTGAGACACCCTTTGCCCCCAGGCAGCTTTATGACGCCTTAAGCCGCAGCGGCCTTTCTTTTGAGCTTGAGACGGACTGCCCGGAAAGCATCCTGGCAGAGGCTGCGGATGAACCGGCGGATGCGGTCGGCAGCCTTGTCAGGAAAACCCTGCTCGGGCACTGCGCTGTCCTCACCAGACAGGATCACGATCCCGGCGCCCGCTGCTTCATCTCCGTCCTGAACAACGAGGGAGAGCCGGACTATGAGGACCTTTTCATAGCCCAGGACAGGAAGACAGCACGCAGGGTGCATGACCGCGTGGTGCAGAACATCAGAAGCGGCCGGCCTGCGGACGACGGAACGCAGGAGCTCATAGAAGGCTTCTCCGTGCTGCCGGCAGCGGCGGAAGAGCCCGAAAAGCCTGCCGGGGATCCTGCCTGGCTCAAATCCGTCTACGACGTCCTGGACGGCAGGTACGACGGCAGCCTCCCTGAAATGCAGCGCATCATTACTGCTGCGCAGAGGGAGATCGTAAAGACGGACTTTGATTTCGGCCGGTTTGCTGCCGTCCACAAGGCCCTGCATCATTCCATTTCCCTGAGGCAGCAGCTGCAGAAGCCCTCTGCCAAACCTGCACCAAGACCTGAAGCCGGCAGCGTGCCGGACTGCGTTCTTGTTCTGTACGACATCCTGGACAGCAGGTACGATGAGGATGCCGAGGAGATGTTAAAGCTTTTGCGCAGGACGCTGGAGGAGCTTGCCGGCTTTGACTTTAACCAGGGCTGGAATGACCTCGCTCGCCAGGCCTCCCAGCATGTGATTGAGCATGCGGCAGCCACTGAAAACGCGGTGTTTGATGTGCTTTGCGCCTGCAAAACAGGGGAAAAGCCTGACAAGAGGCTGGCTGAAGGCTGTGCGCCGGACTGGGTGCTTCCCCTCTACGACATTCTGGACGGCAGATACGACGAGGATGCCGATGCCATGCGCAGGGTGCTTGCCGCCGCAGAGGAAAAGACAGCTCTGCCTGACTGCCACCCTGCCTGGCAGCATCTTGCCTGCCTGGCTGCCAGGCATCTGGCCCAACTGGTGCAGGCACAGGAAGCGTCTGTGCCCGGGAGCAGCAAAGCCAGGAAAAAGGCTGAAACCGATGGTGCTCCGGACTGGGTGCTTTCCCTGTACGACATCCTTGACGGCAGGTACGATGAGGATCCTGCCAGGATGCTGGACCTGCTTAAAGCCGCGGCAAACGAGGCGTGCAGGCAGGACTGCGACCCCAGATGGGCTCAGGTTTTTCACATGGCTGCAAAGCATCAAGAGCAGCTGCAGGCGCCGGAAGAAGAGTGCTGCGGGCAGAATTCGGATCCCGACGAGGACGATCTTCCGCCAGATCCTGACTGCATGCAGGCCGTACTCGACCTCATTCCCGGCTGTTCTTTGGATAAGCCCGCAGCAAAGCCTGTGACGACGAAGAAGGCAGCACCGAAGACGGCTGCCCCAGGCTCCGGACTAAAGCTGGTGGAGGCGCATCCTGAAGCCGGCAGCAGGCCGGACTGGCTGGCGCCCCTGTTTGACATCATCGTCGGCGACTATGACGACGCGCCCCTGCAGATGATACGGCTTATCAAAACGGCTGCTGAGGAGGCAGGAAAGCCCGGCTGCAGGCCAGGCTGGAAAAAGGTTGTCGACCTGGCTTGGGACCACTTGTCCGAGATTCTCTCAGAGCGCGGGTTCGGCAAGCCTGAAGACTAGGCCGGATGCCCTGGGCTTCGCCGCCTCCTTTCAGCCGAAAGAGGCCAGCCAGCCTTCCCAGCGGGATGAATCCGGCTGGAAGACTGGCAAAAAAAAGGCAAAGGATCCGCATAGGTTAAAGAGCATTATGACTGAAGAAAAAGTTGCTCTGAATACACCAGCCTGGACATTGCCGACATGCAGTGCTGGGTCTTCCGCATGGCTCAGACCAAGTGGATGCTCACGGCCAGGGAGTGCGCCGCCCTGTTCAGGAAATACGACATCCTGGGCTTCATAGAGGAATGCTGCGGCCTGCTCCATCTCAACAGCTATGCCTGCGCTCTGGACGATATAGAGACCATGCTGCACAACCAGGGGCTTGACATAGGCATGTACGCAGCCCCGGGCTGCGCCGCCCCGGACTGTTCAGGGAGGTGACCATGCTGCATCCAACAGACGGCATGCTGCTGTACCACTTTAGGCTGCACAGCCGTAAAAGACATTGACCTGGGCAGATGCCATGAAGGGCATGACCTGGGAAAAGCGTTTTATCTGTCCCCCAGGCCGTCAAAAGGGCCGTCAGGCTCAACAGAATTGATGCCGGCTTTCACACTGAGGACGGCATGGTCTCCGTGTATCGCTTCCATTACGATCCCAACCTGCTGCACCGCTGCTTCCAGGAAGCCGACAGGGAATGGCTGAATTTTGCCGCTGCAAACTGCGGCCGCTCCCTTTTTTCCAAATTGCTGAACAAATACCCGGCTATAGACATCATCTATGGAAAGGCAGCCGGCGACCAGGCAGCCAAAACCCTCATGCTGTACCTGGAGCAAACCTATGGGATGCCAGGCACTCCAAAAGCAGACGACGCAGCCCTCAGGCAGCCAGCCGTAAGATCTGCCTGAACAGCAGAAAAATGTCTGTACCGTCATAACCATGCGCAATGCCGTACTAAAAATCGCAGACAGGAAGGGGCTGCCGCAGCAGGAGGCCCTGCTCCTGTTATCCCCAGTCTGCGACGCCCTCTTCGATTTTGGCACGGGCATTTGGAGGGAGGGGCCTGAACACCTTGCAGCCCTCTGGGGTGAAGCGTCTGGCCGGCAGATGGACTAGAGAGTCTGCTGCCGGTCCGAACCTTGGGACAGGGCTCTGAGCCAGGCTGCCCATCAGGCAGACTCCCTTCCCCGCCAGGGGCAAGAGCCACTGCACACTGCGGGACAAAGGCCTGCAGGCCTTCCAGGCTTCCTGCACAAGCGCAGCCCTGTCCCGCCCAGATGCCTGCGCCGCAAAAAAACGTCTGACCGGCGCTTGACATGGCTTTCTTCAGCAAGTAGTCGGATGAGACATCTTCTTGACACACCCCATATGCGGCAGACACGCCGCATGGCAGAAACCGGCGATCTGAAACTTCAGGAGAGACAAAACATGAACATGGACACAGACGGCATGGACACATTCGAATTCCACATAGCCCCAGGCAGGGAGGAACGCAGAAAGGAAGGCTTAGGAAGGCAGTGGGAAGTTCTCATTAAGCTCCAGTCTGAAGACTATTACGAAAATGCCGTCTGGCCTGGCAGAAAAGCCCTGCCCCAATGGCTTACAGAGGCTGTGGAGAACGCCTCTGGAGGGCAGCCGTTCAGCTTTGACAAGCCTTTCACTCCCTGGCAGCTGTATGGCGCCCTGAACCGCAGCGGACTCCGCTTTATGCTGGAGACAGACTACGTGTGGGACGTTACGGAAGGGCCGAAGCCTGCCCCCAGGTACTACCACGATGTCTTCGGGGAGCACATCAGGAAAACGGCTGTGGGGAAAAACGTCATCACCACTGAAAAGTGGGACGAAAAACGCTGCTATACCTCTGCGCTTGCTTACGCTGATGAGGACATATGCGGGGCTTTCACGACCTCCACAGAGAAGGCAGCACGCAGGCTCCACAGGCATATGGTGCTCAACCTGAAAAAGGGGCGTCCTCCGGAGGCTGGTGTTGAAAAGCTCCTAAGAAGTCTCTGGCAGCCGGGGGATGACCCCAGGAAAGATATGTTCCTGAGCCTGCGGCGGGATGACCCCAGGGAAAAGAAGATGTTCCGGCGCCCGTTGGATGACCCCTGGGAAAACAGCATTCTGAAGACAGCAGAAATAGGGCCGTTCCGCGTTGTCACGGGACTGGACTTGTCTTCTGCCAGAAAACGCTGTGCCACTATTGTGAACAGATGCCCTGAAACGCTTTTCTCCCCCAATGAGGCCATAGCGCGCAAGGTGCACAACCGTGTCGTGCGCAACATCAAACATGGCCGCCATCCGCTGGACATGGCGCAAAAAATCATAGACGACTACATGCACTCCTGGCACGTGGCCATGGACGACATTGCCGACGGCAGATACGACGGGGATGTCGATGAGGTGAACAGGCTGATTGGCACAGCATTGGTCAGGGCTGAAAAGCCAG
>CAZWGJ010000114.1:0-6188 GCA_964633375.1 uncultured Desulfovibrio sp. | reverse complement strand
AGACATCTATGAGGGCACATGCCAGGGTGCTGCCTATTTTACCGGCGAGGACACCACCGACTATGAGTTCGACGTCACGTTCAAGAATGTCAACATGACGGGGCTCCAAAAGGAGATGCCCTTCATCCTGGTCAACAAGGGAAGAGGACAGAGCCGCATCCAGGTGCGCAGCAGCGGCACGGAAATCAACGACTTTCTCAGCAACCTCAACGGCACCATCAGCATCAAGCTGGCCGCAGCCCAGATGGAGAAGGACAAGATCTTTTCCCCGTTTGACGCCGACATCGTGCTGAACCTCTCCTCGGCAGCCTTCAAGAACAGCGCCCTCTGCCTCAAGGGCGCCTGGAACGTGGACTACACAGGCACAGGCTGGGATGCAAATGCCGTCTCCCACGCAGCCATCTGGTTTGGCGGCAAGGGCGACAATGCCGGCATCTTCTATGAGCATGCGGACGCCTCCGCCACCTTCCACAACCTGGAAAAGCTGCTGCCCTTTGCCAAGGGGCAGGACATCACCCTGAAGGTGCAGGGCAAGAACAGCTACTGCGAGACGGCCAAGCGCACCTTCGGCATAACGGCCGGCCATGTAGAGGTCCCCGGCCTCAAGGCGGACGGCTCCTTCTCCTTCAAGGACGACCCCAAGTCCATACAGCTCACTGCGGACATGGCGTCGGCAGAACTTGAGACGGCCCTTTTCTGGTCCAACATCCTCGGCAGAATGCTGGATCTGCCCAAGCAGTTCCAGCATTTCTCCTTCAAAAAAACCAAGGTCACGGCATCCAAGGAGCAGGTGCGCCTTGCCCCCTTCCAGACCTGGCTGAAGGACACGCCCGTCTCAGGCACACTGACCGCCACCAACCTCAGTGCAAAGCCGCACCTCGACATTTCCGCCTCTCTTGGCGAGTTCAACCTGGACACCTTCTTTGGAAGCAGGGACGACGACAAGGGCGGCGCCAAAAAGCAGGACGGCAGGGAAGCGCCAGCAGCGGCGGATAAGACCTGGGATTTGTCCTTCATGAAGGAGTTCGACGCCAAGGGTACCGTGCAGGCTGACGGCCTTGTCGTCAAAAAGGTGCGCATCAGGAAACTGACGCTCCCCTTCGTGCTGAAGGACGGGCACATGACCATCACCCAGGGCAAGGGGTCCTTCTACGGCGGCGCCCTGGCAGGTCATATTGACGCCGACTTCGACAAGGGCGTCTCCTGCACAAGCCGCCTCAGCGTCCGGCAGTTTGACCTGGGCGCCATGCTGCGTGAGAGGAAGACCAAGGGATTGTTCAACCTGAAAATGGACTTCAGCTCGAACCTCTCCATAGCCCTGAAAGGCCCTGCCAACATGGCCAGGAACCTCAACGGCTCCCTCTCCTTCTCCTCCGGCAGGGGCAGCTACCAGTCCACCGACCAGGACTACAATCCGACCGGCTCCCCCACCCGCTTTGACAGGGGATCCATGTCAGGCGTCATCAAGAACGGCGTCCTCAGCACCGACGACTTCCTGATTACGGGCGACGAGCTCACCCTGAAGGGCAAGGGCTCCTTCAACCTCAACACCGAGGCCATAGACGCCGACTTTGAGGCAGACCTGCCGGGGCTCCCCATCGTGCCTCTGCACATGTCCGGCACCTTCAGCGAGCCCAAGACAAAGATTGGCGGCATGGTCATCATCAATGCCATCAGCGGCCTCTTCAAGGCAGGCTTCAGCCTGGTCGGCAACATCTTCAGCGGCCTTTTGGGACTCTTCCATTAAGCCCTGCACAGCGGGAACAGCGACCATCAGCCAGGCCATGCACGGAGCTTGTGCATCTTGACACAAGCCCCGTTCCAAGTGTAGAAGCCATGGTTGCAATATTTTGTGAAGACGTGTTGCAAAAGGACTTTCTTCCCGTCTTCCTTTCCCTTTTCCAGCGCCTGGAATCAGGAAAACAACCTGCACCGCCATGAAGGTGGTGCGTGATTAGCACTATCAGGATCTCTTTGAGGAGGGACGCCATGAACATTCTTATCTTTGGCCCCAACGGCAGCGGCAAAGGCACCCAGGGCGAGCTCGTGAAGCAGAAGTACAACCTGGCCCACATCGAATCCGGCGCCATTTTCCGTGAACACATCGGCGGCGGCACCGAGCTTGGCAAGAAAGCCAAGGCCTACATTGATCGTGGCGACCTGGTTCCCGACGACATCACCATCCCCATGGTGCTGGACACCCTGAAAACCAAGGGCGCCAACGGCTGGCTGCTCGACGGCTTCCCCCGCAACATGGTGCAGGCTGAAAAGCTGTGGGACGCCCTGCAGGCTGCCAACATCAAGCTTGACTACGTCATCGAGATCAAGCTGGCCCGCGAAACTGCCCGCAACCGCATCATGGGCCGCCGCCTGTGCAAGAACAACAACAACCATCCCAACAACATCTTCATCGATCCCATTAAGCCCAACGGCGACAAGTGCCGTGTGTGCGGCGGCGATCTCAGCACCCGTGCTGACGACCAGGATGAGGCTGCCATCAACAAGCGTCACGACATCTACTACAACACCACCGACGGCACCCTGGCTGCTGCCTACTACTACAAGAAGCTCGCTGCCGAAGGCAAGACCAAGTACATCGAACTGGACGGTGCAGGCTCCATTGAGTCCATCAAAGAAACCCTCTTAAGCCAGCTCGCCTAAGTACAGCTTCCTAAATTTACCAAAGCCCCTTTCCAGTCTTCCTGGAGAGGGGCTTTTTCTATTGGTGCGCCCGCCCCTTGCCAGGTCAGCATCAGCCCCAGGGGCAGACATGGTCCTGCCGTCCTACTTGCCTTCAGGCGCAGCTCCATAGAGGTGCTTTCTGGCGAGAGCTATTCTTCTCTTTATGCTGCTGCAGCTAGATGCATTGCTGGTAATTGCAGACCTGAAGTCACTGTCATTCTTCAAATCGTTAAACAAATCTGTACTAATCAATGCTTTCTCAATGCCGAATGAAAGAATCCTTTCGGCAACAGCGACAAAGACAGCATCAAACAGTGCTGCATTAAAATTGCCTGTCTTTACAATAAACTCATTCTTACCAACAGCATGGCATACTGTTAAGAATCCTTCAAAAATATGCCTGCATTTATCAACTTCCTTTGCATCAAATTTTTGTGCATTTTTTGAGAAGCGGTTAAGAAACTGAGTCATCGATCCGTTATAGTTTTTACCTTCATAAAGCAAGGCAAATGAACGAAGCAGAATCTCTACATCTATAAATCTGTCATCTTCATCATCTCTGCCGACAAGTACTCTCCATTGCTGGCTTGAATTGAGTTCATAGAGCATGTCATAAAAGGGAGATGCATAGAGGCACCCCCTAATCTCCTGAGGGGACAGACTTGCTCCACCAGTATTCAAGCGGCTGTAGATTTCATATATTGTGCCGGCATCATCCGGATTGTTCTGCCGAACAGCCATGCACCTGATTGGCACCAGGTTAAATGCCTGTCGCTGCAGCACTCCAAGCGTATGGTATTTTTTGTTGTTAAGCGGATGAGGAGCTCCATTTTCCTGTTTTGCAAGCTTAAGAGCAAAATCTTGAAAATAATTGTTGTCAGCTAAAACATCGTCTGAAATATGACCTTTTTTGTCGAACACCTTACGTAGAAAGTTTCTTTTACAGCTTTTTGGAAAACGCTGCTTTGCAAAAAAATAGATTGTAAGAAGCCTGTGCTGACCGTCTATAACACTATATTTGTTCCTACCAGTCTGATGAAGGAAAACCTGCGGAACAGGTAATCCAAGAATCAATGACTCTATAAAGAGCGAAGCGCGTTTTCTGTCCCAAATATAATTTCTTTGAAAAGCATGAAGAGTAATAACTCCTGAATCTATAAGGCTAATGATAGTCAAAACATTAAAGTCATTTGGAATGACGCTGACATCACAAGACATAACTAGTGCCTCTTCATTTTGTTTTTCAATATTCTCAGTCATCTTCATCATCACTCTGACATACAAAAATAATTTTGATTTGCCTTGTCCTAGGAGGCTCTTCAAAGCCGCCGTAGAACCATCCACTTCGCTTCGGCTACCCCCTAAGCTATACCCCCTAAGCTGACAACCAGAGCCGCCTGTAGAGCCATCCTCTTCACTACGGCTACCCCTACCTCCTAAACTACCCCCTAAGCTGCTCCCCCCTAAGCTGACAGCCAGAGCCGCCTGTAGAGCCATCCTCTTCGCTACGGCTACCCCACAAGCTACCCCCTAAGCTGACAGGCAGGGCCGCCTGCACGGCGCGCCTCATGACCGCTGGACTCTTCCTGTGAATGTTGCGGCCGCTCCCGCGATTTATTTGGTGTCAGTGCTTTTCAGATAGTTTACCGACAAATCCAGGATTTTGATGAGCTCCACTTGCAGGGCAGTGCATGGTCTGGACAAAAGCCAGATTGACTGATGCTTGCGGCATTCAATGTCACAGAGCATGTCTATCGCTGCATTGAGGCTTATACGCTTCTTCAAGAGCCACTTGCTCAGCTTGTTTGACAGCACCTTGCGTATGATAAGCCCCAGAAAAGACAGGAAGATTTTGCCGTGCAGGCTTTCAAAGTGAAGCAGCTGCAGTCTCTCGGGAAGAATGTCGTCTTTAAGCCCGCCAAAGGCTTCTTCCACTTCATCCTTTGCATGATACAACAGCATCGCATCGTACAGGCTCAAATCCTCTCTGCTGCACAGCAGCGCAAAGCAGCCGCAGAGGCTCTGGGCGTCTTTGATTTCTTCCTCCTTCAGACTGTATTCAAAGCGTCCGTTTTCCTTGAGGCTGATATCGAAGAAGCCGTCATACTGCTTTGAGGCTGCAGCGGTCATTTTCCCCTGCAGCTGCGCAAGGGACTCTGCCATCACATATCTACACCTTGTCAGGAGGCACTCTTCATCAGCACTTCTTACCGATGGCTTATACATCAAAACACGCAGGTCTGATGCGCCAAAGGTATGATGGACCTCCGCCGCACGGATGGGCTCATCGAGGACTTCAAGGATGTTCTTCTCCGCATCTGCACTGTCGCGCCAGTCAAGCAGCAGCTGCCTAAGCTCAGATCCAAAATCAACGGGGGCTCCCATCAAAAAGTCCTGCCCTTTCAATGACGGCAGACCTGCATCTGACGCAGCCTCCCCGGATGCAAAGCTTCCTCCGTCCATGACAGCAAGGAATTCATCATGAATCCCATACTTCGCAGCCTTTGCTTTAACATACTGCAAATTACTGAAATTATTGATACTTCCGTTGTAGTCCGCATAACAGAGCGGGAGTCCGTCCGACATTGCGCAAAACAAGCCAAGATGGATTTGGCTGCAGCGCACCCTGTCCCAGTTGTACCCGCATGCCGCTGCTGGAAAATCGTTTGAAGAGCCCGTGAGGCCTGCCACATCGTAGCAGACACTGCTGTCTGCCCCGTGCCGCTTGATCCAGCGGCTGAAAAACTCTGCCCGGACCTCAGGGGTAATCAGCTTATAGAACGAGCCCGCTGTCTGAAGAGTAAGACCAGCGTCTGTTAAAGACCTTTGCTTCTGGATGAAGAGCTCCAGACCGCTCATGCCGCTTGCGTCCTCTTTTGCAAGGTAGGCTGCAATGGCAAGGACATTGCGCCCTGCATCGCCAAAGACCTCAGCAAGCACGTCCCACAGCCCGATCTCCCTGCTTATCTTCTCACAGGCTATGCCGTAGCCGCCCCCGGGGGCATACACTTCCTCCACATCCTCCCAGCCGTTTTTCTGATTTCTTTTACGACTCCTCCCCGGTCCCTGTATCCTTTCTCCTTTTGGCTGCGGCAGCCCCATAAGCGAGAAATACTTGTCATTGGGGATGAGCTTAGGTTCGTCATTTTCAACGATGATGCGCCCGATAATCCAGCGGAAGTGCTTCAGCTTTCCATCGATACGTTTAGAACCTTTTCTGTAGTAGAGATAGCGCTGGCCACGGACAGGAATTACTTCATATTGGGGGCCCTGTGGAATTGAAACGCGGAGATCTGCGTAGAGCATAGTGGATGCAGCCTGTAGATTTTTGTATGTATCGGGAAAAAGATGCAGCCAGACCTGAAGCTGCTGACTGTAAATTTTTCTGCAAAATCATTTAGCCAGCAGTGAAGGACTCCGCCTGCCTGCCGCCTTGCTGACGGATGCTGCGGCATGAGCCTGCCTTCCTACCCGCCAAGATAGGCTTCACGCACCGTAGGATCAGC
>CAZWGJ010000113.1:0-6197 GCA_964633375.1 uncultured Desulfovibrio sp. | reverse complement strand
ACCCTGGCAATGACAACCTCAATGAAGGCTTTTTGCGCTGGTCCAGGACAAAGAACATGAAGTAGGAAGTTCAAAAAAGAGCTTTTTAGTGAGACGGCAGAGGCAGGGTAACCGTTCAGGGGGTGGCGCTCCCTGTCGTTTTTTTTGGTAGCCCCAAAGGGAAAACATTGCTATAGGAATTACCTATGGAAACGTCATGCAAAGCCACACCTGCCACTATCCCACCCAAGAGGGTAATGGCACATTGGAGCTTCGAGGATGTCTACGATTGGGTAGTGTCCTCTCTCAGGCTTTTGCATGAGCAGGTGGAAGACAAGGATCGCCTTCTTTTAGAGAAAGATGTGATTATCGCAGACAAGGATCTGCGTCTTGAGGAGATGGCTCGGTGTCTTGGGGAGAGGGATCAGTTTATTGCTGCGTTGAAAGAGACGGTCAACGAACTCTTGCGCAAGCTCAATACGAACAGCACCAATTCCGGCATTCCTCCGTCCCAGGATCCTTTTAGGGCGAGAGGTTCAGCCGACAAGAAACCTCTCGAGCCAGAGCCCGAACCAAAACCAGGCGACAAAGCCGGGGATACAGAAGCGACTCAGGAACAAGACGGCAATTCCGACTCTAAGCCTGCGTCGGCTGAAAACAAAAAACGTAAGCAGGGTGGCCAGAAAGGACACCCGGGGCACCAGCAGGAGATGCTCCAGCCAGACGAGGTGATAGAGGTGCACCCGGAAGGGTGTACCTGCGGGTGCAAAGACATCATTGACCAGACTGCGTACCACACCCGTCAGCAGTTTGATGTGCAAATTCTGATCAAAGTCATCCACGCTATTCTATACGAAGGACGCTGCGCCAATTGTGGCAAAATGGTCAAAGCCCAGACTCCCGCTGAGTTTTCGACTGGCTACGGACCAACACTCACAAGCTTTGTAGGGGGACTGATTGCCTATACCGGGTGCACCAGGCGGCAGGCCAAAGAACTTTTGGCAAACTCCGGCTTCTTTCGGACAAAAGATGGCAAGGATCTTCCCCTGTCCACAGGAGCTGTGCAAAGCCTCATTGACCGGTGCAGCAAAGCCCTTGAGCCAGTGCATGACATCATAGGGCAAATTGCCCGGCTGGCTCCGTTCAACCATATAGACGAAACCAGCTGGCCTATGTTTGGTCCAAAAGGAGTATACAAGTACTGGCTGTGGACCATGGCGTCTCCCCATGTCATATACCTCAGCATCCACCGACACCGAAGCAAAGAAGCCTTCCTGGAGTTCATCGGAGACTGGTACGGCTTCCTGATATCCGATGATTATGCGCTGTATCGTTCATGGCCGCCGGAAATGCGGCAAAGCTGTCTGGCACACCTGCTTCGACATGCCAGGAAGCTCAAGGAGGACCCCGATCCAGACATAGCCGGAGGCGGCAATGACTTCTATACGGAGATTGACCGCCTCATGGAGATGCAATCAGGGATCCGTGACGAAAAAGCCTATAAGGGCTGGGTCATGAGGGTGAAAAGGCTCATTAACAAGTATGTCAAGCTGTCCAACAGGCTTGGGTCTTTTGCCTTGCGCCTTGACGAAACCTTTGATTCTCTCAGCACGTTCCTTCGTGTTCCCGAGGTGGAGCCGACGAACAACCGTGCCGAGCGCTCTCTGCGTGCGGCTGTAACAAGACGCAAAATCTCCTTTGGCAGCACCTCGGAGAAGGGCATGCGCTGGATAGAGCGTGCCTACTCTGTCCTGATGACATGCCGCCTGCACAAATTGTCTTTCTTCGATGTTCTTCGCGAGGGCGTCAACCATGTTCTCAAAGGTACGCCACAAAGACTTTTCCCATTTAGACGCCTGAAGCGTCACGCACGGTGGCAGCGTCGGGAGATGGGGCTGATAGTGGGGTAAAACCTAGATTTCAACCCCACCCCCTGAACGGTTACTTTTTTTGTTCGGCAGTACGGACGCTCTACATATCTCTTTGATATGACAGTACTTTCCTCAATGCTAAAGTTTGGCAGCCGCATCCCTGAAAAGCATGTGTTCAGGACTGCCGTGCGGAAGTGGACAGTCTTGCATCCGCACCCTGCCTGGAGAAAGCAGCGTCGATGCCGCTATTTCTCCGGCTGCCTTTCGGGCTGGGCTTCTGGCTGCGCTGCTTTTGGGGCGTTTTCCTGCACGTCCTTTGGCAGGTTCTGCTGCCCTTGTTCCTGCGGCTTTCCCTGGACGCCTTCCCTGCTGCCTTCCTTTTTGCTGTCATCCGTCTCAGGATTCCTGAGGATGTTGCAGACCAGGCGCACAAGACCGCCAGGCAGGCCTGAGGTGCCTTCCAGGGCGCAGGCTATGCGGTCGCGCACCTCAAGGGCGGCTCCGCAGCCAGGCACGGTCACGGAAGCCTCTGGGGCATTCCCTTCATAGAGGATGTGGTCCTTGTCCTCTATGCCGAGCTTGACCACGACGTCCTCGCCCAGCTGGGTGATGTTCAGGAAAGGTCCTGCACAGGCATTGCCTATGCGGCGCTGGAAGGTGTCCTGGACCTCAAGGAGCTGCTGCTCGCTGATGCGGTTGAAGCGGCGTTCAAGCAGCGGCCTGCGGATATGGATGGCGCCCAGCTTGATGAGCTTGAGGAAGCAGTGGCGCAGGCCAAGGCACTCTGCCAGGGTGTTTCCGCGCTGCGCCCAGTCAAAGTGGCTGAAGAGCTCCTTCTGCGTCAGGTACGGCATGCGCATGGCGACTTCCCCCTTGGCGGTGGGAGCCGTCACGTACTCTGTCCAGTCCCGCATCAGGTCCACGGTCATAATGCTGGCCCTGAACAGGAACTGCCTGCGCAGAAAGGCAAAGTCAAAGCCGGCGTTGAAGCCGACCAGGCAGTCGCAGTTCATGAAGATGGGGATGAGGTCGGCCCTCAGGTCGTCCAGCAGGTGCTCCTTGGCGACCATGGACGGGGTGATGCCGTTGACGCGGGCAGCGCCCGGCCATTCGGTTTTGTACTCAGGTCTGAAGCGCGCATGAAAGACAGGGACCGGGGCGCCCTTCTTGTCGCCGCCGCGCCAGGGGTCGCGGGCATCGAGGAGGCACAGCTCAAGCAGCTCGTCGTCAGGTTGTGTGCCGGTTGTCTGTATCTTGACCACCAGCACGTTCTTGTTCTGCAGCTGATCAGACGACGGCTTCATCCGCTCGATAATCACGTAATCCTCCACTGTGCGCCGGGACATGATGCAGGCCCTGCGCTGAAAATGCCGCAGGCAGGCGGCAGGGGCTGAAGCGCCCTTCCCCTGATCCTAAACAAAATAGGCGTGCATTGAAAGAGTTTTTCCAAGGCCGTTGCATGCGCGGGCGATGAATCGCCGACAATCCGGCGGCAGGGCGGATGCCGGGAGGGTCCTGCCGCCTCGTGAGAGAATCAGGCAACAATTTGCCATGAACCTGCCTGTTGCAAAGCCGGCAGGATTCTTATTTTTCTCCTAGGGACGCAGCCTTGGGGCAGGCTCTGCAAAGCACTGGGGAAACGTTCCGCATGAACCTGACAGGAGGCTTGCTATGCGTTTTACTTCCCGCCGGTTTGCTCATCGTTTTTTCTTCGGGACGGCATCGGTCCTGTGCGCAGGACTGGCAGCAGCCCTGCTTTTTCTGCAGACGCAGCCTGCATGGGCGTCAAAGGCAGATGGAGACAAGGTCATGAACAGAGTTCAGACGGCTGAAAGCAACAAACAGAAATTTCTTGGCGCCTCTGAGGCGGCAGCCGCCCAGGCTGATCCTGAACTTGCCGCCATCAAGGAGCGCCTGATCTACGGCGAGCTGGCTGAAAAAGGCACTTTGAGCGACAAGCAGAAGCTGCTGATTACGCTGGTTGTGCTGACGGCTTCCCAGACGCTGGACGACATGGAAGCCCAGACTGAGGCAGCCCTGCGGGTCGGCGTCGAGCCGGAGGCCATCAAGGAGGCCGTCTACCAGTGCGCCCCCTACATAGGCTTCCCCAAGGCTGAGAGCGCCCTGAAGGGCGTCAATGCCTGCTTTGCCAAAAAGGGCATCAAGACGTCAGCCCAGGGGACAGTCACCGAGGAAACGCGCTTCAAGGACGGCGTGAAGGCCCAGAAGCAGATTTTTGGGGAGGCAATCGACAAGATGCACGAAACAGCCCCCGAGGGGCAGAAGGACCTCATCGTCAACTATCTGTCTGCCTTCTGCTTTGGGGACTTCTACACCAGAAAGGTGCTGGACCTTAAGACCAGGGAGCTTTTGACCTTTGCCATCATCAGCTCCCTTGGCGGCTGCGAGGCCCAGGTCAAGGCGCATGTCCAGGGCAATGCCAACATGGGGAACAGCAAGCAGAACCTGGTGGACGCCCTGTGCTGGATGCTGCCCAACATCGGCTTTCCGCGCACTCTCAATGCCCTGGCCTGCGTCAACGCCGTCATGAAGTAGGCCGGGACTGAACGACAAAAAAACGACAATACGCACATCACCCAAAGGGAGAACTCTTATGACTGCTGAACGCAATGCCCTTTCCAGAAGAAGCTTTCTTGCAGGCACTGCAGCCTGCACCGCCGCCTGCGGCTTAGGGCTGCTGCCCTCCATGGCATCCGCGGCAGAGGCTGCCGCAAAGAAGGGAGGAAACATGCTCATCATCTATTTTTCCCACTCAGGCAACACAAAGGCTGTCGCCGAGATGATTCAGAAGAAGACGGGCGCAGACATCATCGAGCTGAAGACCGTCACCCCCTACCCCAAGGACTACAATGCCGTGGTGGAGATGGCTGAGAAGGAAAAGAAGAGCAATGCCAGGCCGGCCATCGCCACAGAGCTGCCCAACCTGGACAAGTACGACACCATCTTCCTGGGCTATCCCAGCTGGTGGGGCACCATCCCCATGGCCTACTGCACGCTGCTGGAAAAGTACGACCTTGGCAGCAGGATCGTCATCCCCTTTGTGACCCACGGCGGCAGCGCCTTCGGCTCAAGCCTGAAGGACTTGAAGCGCCTCTGCCCCAAGGCCCGCTTCAAGGATGGCTTTGAGGTCAAGGGCACCAAGGCGGCCTCCTCACAGGCAGCCGTGGACAAGTGGCTCAGCAAGCTGGGGCTTGCCGCCGAATAACATCGCTGCCTCATCGCAGCGTCATCATTAAAACTATGGGATCCGTCTTGTGCAGGGCAGCTGGCTGCAGTTCGCGGCTGGCTGCCTTTTGCTTTATGCCTCGACACACCCATTGAACTTCATAGACGGAGGTCTGCATGGGCTTCTTCAGTTCTTTTGCCCTTTCCTCTCAAAAGCCTGCCCCTGCCAGCGATGCCTACACCTGGGACAACGTCCGCCAGGACAACATACTCTGGACGCAGGCGCTCTTTGAAACCCTGCTCTTTGCCAATGCACGGCATATCTACGACGAATATCTGGCAAGGCTCGCTGAGGCTCTCAAAGCAAAGGAAAGCGGCAGCCTTAAAGAGGCAGCAAGGCTTTATGCGTGCGCGCAGCAGTTTGTCCTTGAGACGGCGGACCGCCTGCACTACGAGGCAGATTTGCAGCAGCAGACGCTGTACCGGATTGCCGATACCGCCGTTGAGAATCTGGCTTCCGTCATGGAGACGGCAGGAAAGTGCGACGGCGAGCGGTCACGGCAGTATTTTGCCGGCTTTGCCCTGGACAAGCAGAAGACCACTGATGCGACAGCCAGGGAGGTCAGCCAGATCCTGACACGAGAGCACGCCCGCTGCCTGCAGGCGTACCTGGCAGACCTTGAGACCCTGCGGGACTCAGCTGCAGATTTAAGCAGCAGCCAGGAGCAGGACGGCTATGGAAGCGGCGTTGCAGCCGGCATTCTGGGCGGCGCTGCAGTCACGTCCTATCCCCTGCTCGGGCTGGGGCTCATTGCGGCAGGGCTTTTTGACAGCTGTCAGTACGACAAGAGGACTGCGGAACGTCGGAAAAAGCTCTCTGCCCTGTGGGACAAATGGAGTGCATCCCTGGACAGGCTTGATGCCTCGCAGGATGCTGCCTGCCAGAGCATCTCCGCCTTTCTTGCCAAAAGGTTTGGGGAAGCCTTTGATGAGCTGGGAGAGGCAGTCAGCCGCTACTGCACGGAGTATGAGTTCAGCATGGATGCCGTCTGTGATGCCGTGTTCCAGGAGGCAGCCGACCATGGAGAGATTCCTGTCTTTGACAGGCAGGACGAGGAAGAAATGGTCCAGCTGGGCAAAGTTGCCAGAATGCTTAAGAAG
>CAZWGJ010000112.1:0-6199 GCA_964633375.1 uncultured Desulfovibrio sp. | reverse complement strand
GAGTCCGCTGCTTCTGGCAGCTTCCTGTTCCGTTCTGATATCCTGATGGAAGAGGGAGGCAGGAAGCGGAGATGGCGCTAAGCCAAGCGACGCCAGCAAAAGCCAGAGAAGGAGGAGAAGCAGCAGGAAAGGCAGGAACCAGGCAAGGCAGCCTGTCCAGCCAATGGAAGCATGCGCTGTGACAACCTGTGGAGAGACAGGGACAGCAGGAGAACAAGCAGTCTCCGATGGGAGAGGGGCAGTCTGTGCTGCGGGAGGCTCAGGCTTGGGGGGCTCCTTGTCGCCAAGGCGCATGATGCTTTCGGTGCTGACCTGCATGCTTGCGTCAAATCCCCAGTTAATAAGGACAGGGGCTGCGCCGAGGACGTAAATGTCCTGATCAGAGGGGTGTCTTGTGGCAAGGGCAAGCAGGGCTGCAGCCATCTTGTTGTTTTTGCCGGCTGCACTCTCTGCCAGCGCTTTAAGTGCTGCAAGATATCTGTCTGTCTTTGCCCTGAGATCTGTCTGCTCCTTTGGGGGAAGAGAGGCAAGGGGAAGAGGCGTGTCCTGGGCAACTGTGTACCAGTCAATCAGCCCCGTTGCCTCATCAAACATGGGTTCCGCCAGAAAGGATGCTGCATCCGGCATGCCGCGATTCCTGAGAAAGACAGCATTCTTGACAATGAATTCATGAAGCTGAGCATAACAGTCTGTGGCTAAAATACTCTTAAAGGCAAGCGGGCGCATATCATTGCGCTGACTGGTTGCAAAATGTGTATTCATCGTCAATCCGTGGATAACGTTTCTTCCAGCTGATTGTCAGATTGCCATCAGGCTGTTGTGCATTGAAGGGCTGACTGGTTCTTTATGACGCAGGGGCTGCTATTTGCGGATGAAGGTTGCATTCCATGTAGTGCTTAATTCCCCGACCAGATCGCTTCCTGAACACTGAGTAGATGTCCCATTCCCTCTGCATTGTATTTCCTGAGGTGCATAACGCATACCAGAGGAGGGACACATGGCTATTTCCGATGATATTTCAAGATTAGACCCTGAAAATTTTACGCTTGCCGTTCCTGAACATTTTTCATTTTTTTGAACGACGTAACGTTGCCCTGTGCCATTGCCTTGGAAACAATATTCATATTCGATGGGCTCTTTTGTATACGCATTATATAGACCTGTGACAGAGCGCCAGCAGCCTTCAAGAAAGGAAAGATCATTGTTCTTGGCTGCATCGTCCGGTATCTGCATGGCAGATCCCTGCTGGACAGGTGCATTTTGGGGAGCAGACGCCTTCGGCTGCTGTGCGGAATCGTCCTGACCGTCCTGAGCAGACAGGCATTGCAGGTGCCGTGTCTGCAGGTTGGCGTAGGTCTTAATCGCCTGCTTCTGGAGGTTCCTGCTTCTGGCAAGTTCCTGCTTCATGCTGGCATCGTGAATTATGCCGGTGCTTGGGAGAGGGGGAGACGGCAGTATGCCAAGCATGGACAAAAGCAGCCAGAGCAGGATGAAAAAGAGGATAAAAGGCAGAAGCCAGGCAAGACAGCCTGTCCAGGCAACGCTGGTGCTGGTTGTGATGATTTGCGGCTCAACAGGAGCAGCGTAAACTGGCGCAGCAGCTGGTGCAGCTGGTTCAGAGGGTTCATTAGGGGCGGGATCAGCAGGTTTGGGCTGCTCCTTGTCAACCAGCAGCATGATGCTTTCGCTGCTGGTTGACGAGCTTGCTCCAAATCCCCAGTTGATAAGGACAGGGGTTGAGCCAAAGACATAAATGTCCTGTTCAGAGGGATGCCGCAGGGCAAGGGTAAGCAGGGCGGCGGCCATTTTGTTGTTTTTGCCGGCGGCGCTCTCCGCCAGCGCTTTAAGCGCTGCAAGACATCTGTCTGCCTTTGCCCTGAGCGCTGTCTGCTCCTTTGGGGGAAGAGAGGCAATGGGGGTTGGCGTGCCTTTTGCCGTCGTATACCAGTCAATTTGTCCGCTTGCAGCATCACACATGGGCTCTGCCAGAAAGACTGCTGCATCCGGCATGCCGTGCTTTTTAAGGAATGAGTCATTCTGCACAAGAAAGTCATGAAGCTGGGCATAACAATCCGTTGCTAAAATGCCTTCAAAGGCAAGTGGGCGCATGTCGTTGCGCTGGCTGGTTGCAAAATGTGTATTCATGGTCATTTACTGGATGCTGACGGCTGATAATGAAATGATTGCTGCTTTATAAGCACATATGTACAATTTAATTGTATTTATTTTCTATTGAATTTTGTCTTCCATCTGATGTTGTACCCAATATTTTCTCCAATACACTGCATTGAATTTCCTTTGGCAGTACACATAATATACTGCGACTCATAAAATTTTCCGCCTGGCATTACAACACTCAATAGCAGGTATAAATTTTGTTCAAAAGTATAGGCAACTATGGATGGAGTATTGATATTTTTTTTGCCGTCATGCTCATACAGATTGACTTCATGCCCTACGGATTCAGTTCCTTTTAGACAGAATTCAAGCGTGAGAGGGGTATGGTCTCTGTACCGCATCAGATCGGCTTCAGATTTCCAACATCCAAGCATTTCCGGATGGATTTTCTGGCGCCCTGCCGAGGATGTGTTGCGGTGAGGAGCACGTTCTCCTTTCTGTATGGGGGCTTTCCCTATGATCATCTCGAACTGCGTATTCTTTGGGATGCTCGGGGAAGGCTCCTCTGCCTCAGCGGGAGGCAGAGCGGAAGGAGCAGATGACGGCTTGTTTTCTGCTGCGGGCGGCGTGCTTTTTTTCTTGGGGGCTGCGGGTTCTTCCTTCTTGGGAGGGACGCAGAGTGCATTCTTCGCCCGCAGCTTGTCATGAACTGCGTCTGCCTGGGCATGAAGCTGCTGCGCCTTGTTTTCTTCATCGTTCATGGAGACAGTCTGTCTGAACAAATCCTGCGGCAGGAACGCCGGCAGAAGACCCGACCAGGTGAGAAGAAGCCAGAGAAAGGCAAGAAGGAGCAGAATAGGCAGCAGCCATGCCAGGAAGCCATAGCGGTATTTGACGATGACAAGAACTGGCTGCTGAACGAATGGAGCCTGCTGCGCAGCAGCCTGGGCAGCAGATACAGGGACTGCATAGGCTGCAGTGTTTCCGGCACCAGGTGCCATAATGTCTTCAGGGACTGTGTTGGGGGAGCTTGGTGCATAGCCCCAGTTAATAAGCACTGGGCGGCCGTCTGCAGTGTAGACGTCCTGTGCTGACGGATGCTGCAGTGCCCTGCGCAGTATCTCTACAATCTGAGGGGAATGCTGTCCTGCCTCTGACTGCATGAGGCTTTTCAGCGCTGCGGCATAGTCTGCTAGCTTTGCACGGGCAGCACGCTGCTCTGCCTCGGGCAGCGAGGAGAGCGGCACAGGCACTGCATTGTCATTGGTATACCAGTCGGTCAGACCAAAATTGCCGTCATGTACAGGTTCTGCCAGAAAGGATGCAGCCTTGGGCATGCCATGCTGTTCCAGAAAGCGGGAATTGCTTGCGAGAAAATTTTGGAGCTGGGCATGACAGTCTGAGACCAGGACGCCTTTGAAGGCAAGTGGACGCATGTCTTTGCGCTGACTGGTTGCAAAATGCGTGCTCATAATCAACCTGCAGATGACGGGGACCAAGCTGTTGGCCCGGGAAATTTGCTGTATCCGTCCAGGGGAAGCGCATGGTCAGGCAGCAGAACGTTGGCTGGCGTGAACATGATGCGCATTCCCTGAACGTATACAATTTGTGTTAGCGAATGAGAGGAGACGATAATGCGGGTGCAGTGCTTATTGTTTGCGGAACCGTGCAGGCCAGACAATTCCGGATGGCTGTTTGCCTGTGCACTGTGTTGTCTTGCCCTGACCAGTGCATATGACTGAACTTGGGTTATACATGTCGCCATTCGGGCAGGTTATCATCTCTCCTTTGATGCGCAGGTTTTGTCCTGAAAATCCTGCGGATGCTTTTCCCTTGCACATGCCGCCATTGCCGCCAACCTCATGAATAATTTGTTGGCCCTGCCCTTTTTTGTTGAAGCAGTATTCAACCACAACGCGTGCTTTGTCAGTGGAACGCGCCATGCCTGTATCAGAAACCCAGCATCCCTGCAGGAAGGATAGATCCTTGCTCTTTGAGGCATCCTTGGGAATTGCCAGGGCATCTCCCTTCTTTGAGGCACTCTTGCGGCTGGGATTCTTTTCGCCAGGGATATTGATTGCCTCACCAAAGTTAGGCATCGCTATTTCGCCCTGCTGCCCGTCTTTTTCTTTTTGTGCCTGTGAAAAATCGACAACAGGTCCGTTCTTGGCATCGGGAACAACGACGACGGGAGTTTTACCGTCCTCGGAATCGGCATCGGGAGCAAAATCGACAACCGGACCAGGCGCAGCCTTGTCAGGCACAACCACGGCAGGTGCAGTGTCATCCCGGGTGTCTGGCGCAAAATCAACAACAGGTCCGTTCTTGGCATCGGGAACAACGACAATGGGAGCTCTGTCGTCCTTGGAATCGGGAACTATGACAGGATTGGCTTCAGGCTGGGTATTGTGCGCAGCATCGGCATCACTGCCCGCGCCGTCCGGCCTGGCTGTATCGGCAGGCGTCTGCTCCGTCGTTTGTCCGGGTGCCGCAGGCACTGCCGGCTTGGGAGCAGTTTTTTCTTTTGGGGAAGGAATGCAGAGGGCATACTGCTCAATCAGCTTGCTGTATAAAGCGGCAGCCTCATTGATAAGCCGTTCCGACCTCTGCACCTCGCTCTCCAGAGCAACATCCTCTTTGAACAATCCTTTCGGCAGGGGAGAGGGCACAAGACCAAGGCTGGCGATAAGAAGCCACAGCAGGGCAAGGAGCAGCAGGATGGGGAGCAGCCATGGCAGGCAGCCTGTTTTGTGCTCTACGACAACGTCATCCTCGTCCGCGTCTTCCGACTCTTTCTCGTCGTTCCCGTCTTCCGGCTCTTCCTCGTCGTTCCCGTCTTCCGACTTTTCCTCGGCGTCCGCATCTTCCGGCTCTTCCGCATCGTTCCCATCGCCCGACTCTTCCTCGGCGCCCGCATCTTCCGGTTCTTCCTCCTCTGCGGGCTCTGTCATGTCTGCTGACGCTGCCGCCTGCATGGCGATGCTTCCGCCGTAAAGGAACATGACGTTTTCCGGATCCGTCTCCTGCTGCTCAGGAGCAAAGCCCCAGTTGATAAGCACAGGATTGCCGTTCACAACGTAGATGTCGTCTGCTGACGGATGCTTCATGGCGCAGAGCAGGACCTCGACCATCTGAGGATAGCGTTGCCCTGCCTCTGACTGAATGAGCGCATTGAGTGCTGCTGCGTAGGCTGCAATTTTATCGCTGACAGCGCACTGCTCCGGCTTGGAAAGCGAGGAGAGGCACGTTGGTATGGTCATGCTGTCGACATACCAGTCGACGAGTCCGGTATTTTCATCCTTTACAGGCTCAGCCAGAAAGGAAGGAGCATTGGGCATGCCGTTTTCCGCCAGGAAATCCTGGTTCTGGGTGAAGAAGTCTTTCAGCTGGCTGTAGCAGTCTGTGACGATTATGCCCTGTGCGGACAGGGGGCGCATGCTGGTAAGATGGCTTGTGGCAAAATAGGTATTCATAGGTAATCCCTAACAGAAGCCGGAGAATGAACGGTCCCGGCTCCTTCAAGCTGCGTGCTGTCAGCAGGGGTGGACACAGGGCATAACGTCGTGCACTGGATCTACTTTTTGCGGAAGCGGGGATTCCAGACAATGTTGCTTGATTCTGTGCCTGTGCACTTGGTTGATCTGTCCAGTCCTGTACATATAATCGAATCAGGATCGTATCTTCTGCCATCGGGACATTTTGCCGTGTCCCCCTTTATGCTCATCGCTTGTCCGGAAAAACTCACAGTGGCTTTTCCTTTGCATTGATTTTCTTTGCTGCCCATTTCATGGATAATGCGCTGCCCCTGGCCTTTTTTGTTGAAGCAGAATTCAATCACGACGCGGCTGTTGTCACTGGTGCGAACCATGCCCGTATCAGCAACCCAGCATCCTTCCATGAAGGAGACATCCTTTTTCTTTTGAGCCCTTTCAGGAATTTGCAGGGCAGCGCCCTTTGCCGGATTGCCAGGGAAGATTGACTCGCCGAAGTAGGGCATTTCTTCCTTGGTCAGCGGCCGTCTTGAGGCAGGTGTTTTGCCGTCTGGTGCCACGATGACGGGAGTAAGCCTTTCTACGTAGTT
>CAZWGJ010000111.1:0-6360 GCA_964633375.1 uncultured Desulfovibrio sp. | reverse complement strand
CGAAGAGAAGGTGCTTTTGGGCCTTCCTGGCGTTTTTGCCGACGTTCACGCCCTGCCTGTACCATGAGCCCAGCACGGCGTTGGCGGTGACGACGCCTTCTCCGGCAAGCTCGGCCAGTTTCGGAAGCGAGGCAGCAAGCAGTTCTGCATAGTGCGCCTCTGCTTCAGCGCCTGCGTCCTGCCCGGCCTTTTTCCTGGTCAGCTCAAGGGAGACGGCAAGGCGCGCCGCCTCGGCTTCCTGCTGGTCGTCAGGGTGGGTGACAGCCCACCAGGTCAGGCTGCCTTCGCCCGGAACGTCGTCCTCATACCAGCCGTTCTCCGAGAGCCAGCCGCCGCCTTCCTCATCGGCTCCGGCAGCGGCCAAAAAGCTTGTGTCAAACCAGGCTGAAAGGTCAATGCCGGCCCATGGCTGCATAAGCACGGGCTTGAGCGCTTCCCTTCTCTTTGCCCTCTTCTTTGCCTGAAGATCTTTTTTGCTGGACTTGGCCATCGGCACAGCCTCCCTGGGATAGAATGAAGTGACTTCTTATAAGCATCATTCCCCGTCTCTTCAAGCCTTGTCCAGGACGGTGCGCAGGTGCCTCTTCCAGGCTGCAGTCCTCTCCTCAAGCCCGGGATCCTCCTCCTTGTCCCTGAACTGGAAAAAGCTTTCAGGAAGCCCCTGGATGTACTCCTTCAGGAAGCGGATGACCTTTGCTGCGGAGGCGTCGTGCGCAAGGCCCAGCCTGACAGCCAGGGCGCCGGTGTAGAAGCGTTCGTACTCAGTCAGGCTGATCTTCTTCAGGGCGTGGGCGGCAAAGGCTGCCAGGGGCACTGTGCCGCACTTCAAGGCAGACTCGCAGATCATTGCAAACTGGATGCCGTCGTCTATTAGATCGTCAAAGTCCTGCACAGGACTGGGCTTGTCAGGGAAATGGTAGAAGGGCTCGGCGGTGCTGCGCAGATCAACTGCGTCCAGCCATATCAGCCTGCCCGCGAGGTTCATCAGCATGCCGCTGTTCCGGTCAAGGAGTGCTCCCAGGTCGCGGGCTGTCGTCCTGGGATCGCGCCCAAGGCCGTCTGCCGGCTCTGCCTTCTTGAAGAAGGCGCCAAGCTCCAGGAGGATGCGCCAGACATGGGCATTTTCCGAGCCTGCTTCATCCCCTGCTGCCGCCATCTCAAGCGCCTTCCGGGAATTTGCACGGCAGCCGCAGAGGCCGAGGGCATAGACTGCGGCAAGTGCGCCCCACGCATCCTTCGCCCCTTTCTGCCCGGCTTCAAGCAGCAGCCCTGCGCCCTGCTTTTTGGCTTCCTCCCCAAACATTCCCATCAGGGAGTAGAGCCCCTTCAGGTACAGCGCCCCGGCAGTCCCGGCCTTTGCCATGCCCTCCAGAAGCTTCAGGGCCATGGCGCGCCTTTTGGCGGACGGCTGCCTCAGCACGATTCTGCTGATGTTGTCCAGCACGAATTCGTCGTCATTGTAGGCCAGGCACTTTTTCAGGCAGGCCATGCCCTCCTTGAACTCCGCCTCGTCGTCGGAGCGGGTCAGGTAGTGGCCCAGCAGAAGGAAGGATTCTGCAGGCCGCCTGTCCTTGCTGCTGTTCTTGCGCACTATGGCGCAGGCCTCCTGCATCTTGGCCTTTTTCTCAGGCTCGGGAAGATGCATGGCTTCCGCAAAGAGCAGCTTGGCATACAGGCTGCCGGCTGCTGCCTCTCCTCTCTGCATGGACTGGAAAAACAGCCCCTTTGCCCCCTTTGGGTCCCGCCTGCAGAGCCTGCCAGAATCCAGCACAAAACCCAGCAGGAAGACGGCGTCGTCAACGCCTGCCGCAGCAGCCCGGCGCAGAAGGGCGAGCATAGGCTGGGCTTAGGCCTCCCGTAGGATTTCCCCCTCGGGCTCCTGCATAAGCCGCACAAGCGATGCCAGGCTGATGTAGTCGTTTTTATAGGCAAAGGCTGCCAGGTGGGCTGCCATAACCTCAAGCTCCCCTTCCGTCAGCTTCTTTCCGCTCCGGCATTCATTTCCCTGCGCAATAAAGGCTGTGCGGCAGCCCAGCGCCCGGGTTCTTTGGAAGAACTCCTCCGCCCTGTCCGGACAGAGGCCGTAGTGGGCCAGCAGAAAGAGCGAGAGCGGCTCGTCCCTCTCGGCGGCCTTCAGAAGGAAGTCTTTTGCCTTTGCCCTGTTTTTTCTGACGTTGGTGCCGGCCAGATGCCATACGCCCAGCACAAGGTTTGCAGTGACGGCGCCCTCCCGGCAGGCCAGCTCCTTCATCTCCTGGACAACCTGGCTGCACAGCTCCTTATAGCGGGCCTTCTCTTCCTTGTCCGGGCTCTGCTCCGCCTTCTTCCTTTCCCTTTCAAGGGACGCTGCAAGGCGCACGGCATGCACCTCCGCTTCCTCATCGGGATGCATGGCGGCCCACCAGCTCAAGTAGGTCTCGGCCGGGGACTTCAGCTCATACCAGCCCCGCTCGGAGAGGCAGCTGTCATAGGGCTTTCCGGTCTCCTCGTCGAGGATAAAGCTGGTGTCCAGCCAGGCTGAGACGTCAATGCCGTCCCATGGATGCAGCAATGCTGCCCTGAAGGCGTCGCGCCTCTTTGCCCTCTTCCTTGCCTGAAGGTCTTTTTTCGTGGATTTTGCCATTGATCGATTCTCCCTGCCCGCTGGCGGAATGTCCCTGCCTCAGCGGCAAATCTGGCTTTTGATGGCGGTCATCTCCCTGCGCCAGGCAGCCAGCCTGGCCTTAAGGCCGGGATCCTCCCAGTTCTTCCAGCGGTAAAAGCTTTCAGGAAGCTCTTTTTGATAGTCCTGCAGGACCTTGAGCACCGCCGAGAGGGACGATCCAAAAGGCAGATCCAGCCAGGCAGCCAGGGCGCCGACGTAGAACCTGCCGTACACGGTCCGGCTGAGCCTTTTCAGGGCATAGGCGTAGAAGGCCGCATACGATGCCATGGCATGCTTCAGCGCCTCCACGCACAGCCTGGCGAGCATGACGGCGTCGTCCATAAGCTCGTCAAATTTCTGCACAGGATGCGGCTTCTTGGCCGTATGGTGCAGGGAGGCCGTGCTGCAGACCTGGGCAGCCCCCAGCCACACCAGCCTGTCCATGAGGATGAGGAAGGGTCCGCCCTTCTTGCTGTTCAAAAGGACATCCATCTCCCAGGCGGCTTTTTTAGGATCGCGCACCAGCCCCTCCAGGGACTTTGCCGGCCTGGAAAACTCGCCAAGCTCTATGAGCAGGCGCCACAGGCGGGAGTCCTTGTTGTCCCTTTCATCGCCCTCTATGGCCATCAGCAGGGCTTTTTTGGTGTTGGCGCGGATGCCGCAGCACCCAAAGAGACAGACGCCGGCAGCGATGCCCCACGCATCCTTCTTGCCTTTCTGCCCGGCCTTCTGCATCAGCTCAATGCCTTCCTCCCTGCCTGCCTCGCCATACATTCCGGCAAGGCAGTAGAGCCCCTTCACAAACAGGGCGTAGCCGCAGCCGGCCGCAGCGATGCTGTCCAGCAGCTTCAAAGCCAGAGCACGCCTCTTGGGGGACGTCTGCTCCACCACGATCTTTTCTACGCAGTCTGTGGCGAGCAGGTAGTCGTCAAAGGACAGGGACTTCTTCAGGCAGGCCATTCCTTCCATGAACTCCTTGTCATCGTCGGAGCTGATGAGATGCATTCCGAGCACGGCGCGGGATTCCTCAGTCCGCCTGTTCTCCCGGACATTTTCCCGAAGCAGGGCGCAGGCCTCCTGCTTTTTTGCCGAGCTCTGAGGCTCTGGGAGCAGTTCTGCTTCATCAAGCAGGCATCTGGCATAGAAGACGCCGGCAGCTGCTGAACCCTGCTGCATGGCTTCATGGTACAGCTCCTTTGCCTTCCCCATGTCCTGGCTGCAGAGCGTGCCCGTCCTCAGCACCTCAGCCGACGTGCAGAGGGCCTCGGCAATGCCTGCATCGGCAGCCTGGCGCAGGAGATCCAGCATAGGCTTGGCGTATGCCGCCCTGAGGCTTTCGCCTGTCTGCTTCAGCAGAATCTGCACAAGCAGGCACAGGCAGGGAGAGCTTTTTTTGACGGCAAAGGCCGCCAGATGCGCCGCCATGGTCTCAAGCTCATCCTCCGGCAGCACCCTGCCGTCCCTGCAGGCCATGCCCTGCACGACAAAGGCAGACGGGCATCCGCACTCGCGGCTCTGCCGGTACAGCTCATCCGCCTTCTCAGGACAGTACCCGTCATGATCCAGGAGGAAGGCAGAGTACGGATCCCCCATATCAGCTGCTTTGAGGAGATGCTTTTTGGCTTCCCTGCGGTTTTTCCTGACATTGCAGCCAGTATCGTACCACGCCCCCAGCACGGCGTTGGCCGTGACGACGTTCTGGGCGGCCAGTTCCTTAAGCTCTTTCAGAGTCGGTTCGAGCAGCCCGGCATAATGCGCCTCTTCAGCGGCCGAATTTTTTTTCTTCGTCCTGGCCAGCCCAAGAGCTGCGGCAAGGGATGCGGCATGGGCCTCCTTTTCCTCTTCAGGGTGCGCGGCGGCCCACCAGGTCAGATTGAACTCGGCCGGCGGCATCTTCTCATACCAGCCCCGCTCAGACAGGCAGCTGTCGCAGCACTGCCCTGTCTCCCCGTCGATCAAAAACCTGGTGTCAAACCAGGCTGACACATCAAGGCTGTCCCATGGATAAGACGGCGCGACCTTGAACGCCTCCCGCCTCTTCTCTCTTCTCTTCTTCGCCTGAAGCTCTTTTTTGCTGGATTTTGCCATTGTCATCCTCTCCCTGCGGCATAGTGAAGTGCCTTCTTATAAGCACCATTGCCGGCCCATGTGTCAAGGGCCGGCATCAAGGCCGCTGCCTCACGGAATTGAAGTTTCCCTGAGCGCGGGATACAGCAGTTTTCATGGGCGCCGGCACAGCTCATGCACTCCGGACTTTGCTGCCCACTAGTTGTACAACCAGACAGCATACCTTGCTGCGCATAATCCAGACATCAGGGGCTTGGCATGAAAATTGACAAAGGCAGCTTCATCAACGACTTTATCGACAAGAATCTCAGGCAGTATCTAATCCCTGTCTATCAGAGGAATTATGAATGGTCTGCCGAGCAGTGCGAAAAGCTCTTTGAGGACATTTTGCAGGCTCACAAGCTCGACCGCGACCATTTTACCGGCTCAGTTGTCTACGAGCTGCTCAAAACAGAAAACAAGATAGACTGCTACGTCATTATTGACGGCCAGCAGAGGCTGACCACCATCTACATCCTGCTCAAGGCCCTGGCTGACACTGCCGACGAAGCTGACAGGGACAAGGTGCAGGATCTGCTGTTCAATCAGGACAGGTTCAAGAAGTATGACATCAGCGAGTCCAGCAAGCTGAAGCTCAAGCCCGTTGCAAGCGACAACCAGCAGCTTATGCTCCTCATGGAGAACCACGCTGGCAGGATGGACAAGGCAAGCGGCATCTACAAGAACTACGACTTGTTCTGCAAACTTGTGAGCAGCGCACTTCAAAACGACCCTGATCTCAGCATTGAAAGGATTTATGACGGCATTGAGCATCTGACCTGCGCCATGATCAAGCTTGAAGACGAGGAGCGTGGCAAGGAGCAGGAAATCTTCGAGCGCATCAACTCCACGGGCGTCCCGCTGAACCTTGCCGACAAAATCCGCAACTTCGTGCTTATGGCAGAAGCCGATCAGGACAGGCTGTACAGCGACTACTGGCTTCCCATCGAACAGCTGCTCAGCAAGAAGGATATGCCGCTGTTTTTCCTTGACTACATCAACCTGAAGCTTGACGGGCCCACCAGCGAGGAAAAAGCCTATGAAGACTTCAAGAAGGTCTGCAGCAGGAACGGCTATACCAATGAGGATGTGCTCAAAGAGCTTCTCCACTATGCCAGGCAGTACAAGACCTTCCTGGCTGGCAGCAAAGACCTGGCTGCTGAGGCAAACAGCGCACTGGAAGGACTGCGCAGACTGAAGCAGACAACGGTGTATCTGTTCCTCTTCAAGGTGTTTGATGATTTTGAAAACGGCGTGATAGACAGCGAAACCTTAGCCAGGGTTCTGCAGCTGCTGCTGCTATACAGCATACGCCGCCTGATCTGCGAAGTCAGCTCAAACTCCTTGAGAGGCTTCTACAAGACGCTCTATTCCCGTGTCTTCAGCAATGAAGAAAACAAAAAGCAGTACTACGACGCCATTGTGTCGTTTCTGGGCCAGCTGACATCCAAGGAGCTCATTCCGAGCGATGAGGACTTTCTGCGTGCATTGAGGGAGAAAAATCTCTACCGCAAACATTCCCTTTGCAGATATCTGCTGCTTGCCGTTGAGAATAATGGCAAAGAAAAGCTTGAAGAAATTCAGCAGAAGATATCAAAAGTTACTGGGCT
>CAZWGJ010000110.1:0-6401 GCA_964633375.1 uncultured Desulfovibrio sp. | reverse complement strand
GAGCCTGAGGTTGACTCAGACTGTCCGCAGAAGCGCCGTCTTTCCCTGCACAAGGGTCTCCCTGAGGATGAGGCAAGGGTCAGCGCCCAGGAGCGCAGCTTCCTGCTCTCTGCTTTCTGACCGGTCCTGCATCTGCCTTCCTTCCTGCCTGTCCCCCATCCTACTTTCCAGTCCCAACCGCCACAATTCACCCAGGAGCTTCACCATGTCTGCACAGACTCTCAGCATAGCAGTCCTCAGCGGCAAGGGAGGCGTCGGCAAATCCAACGTCACCCTCAACCTTGCCCTCGCCCTGCAGAAAATGGGCGCCAGAGTCCTGATTGTTGACGGCGACTTAGGGCTGGCAAACGTCGATGTGCTCATGGGCTTCACACCCAGCAAGACGCTTTGGGACGTGGTGCAGGGAAAGGCATCCCTGGAAGAGACCATGCACCAGGACGACTCAGGCGTGAACATCCTGCCGGCAGCCTCGGGGACGGGCACCCAGGCAGACCTGGACCAGCAGAGCTGCCAGCAGTTTGTGCGCATGGTGCGCCCCCTGGCCGAGAAGCATGACTTTCTGCTGATTGACCTTGGAGCAGGCTTGTCCGACACGGTCCGCCTGCTGGCAAAGGCCGCCTCGCTGCAGCTGGTGGTGACGACGCCCGAGCCGACTGCCTTAACCGACGCCTATGCGCTCATCAAGGTCCTGCATGTCACCCACAGCCTCAGCAGCTTCTATGTCTGCGTCAACAACATCTTCTCCGACGAGGAAGTCGCCCTGACCAGGACGCGCCTGCTCAACGCCTGCAAAAAGTTCCTGCAGTTCCGTCCCAAGCTGCTGGGATCCATACGCCATGACGACATGCTCAAGGACGCAGTTGCCAGGCGCATCCCCCTGCTGCGCCTCCACCCCGGAAGCCCGGCCGGCGTTGACATCACCCTCATCGCCCAAAAAATTTTCAGCCTGCGCAAGAAAATGATTGCTGACGGGACCATTTCTCCCTGCCTGTCCCTGCGTGCACGCCAGGCTGCACCTGCAGCCGGCGCAGCAAAGGCAAAAGCTGCAGCGCCCAAAAAGACAGGCACATCCCCGGCAAAGACAGCCGCCAAAACCACCTCGACGAAAGCAGCTTCCAGGACGACAGCTGCCAAAAGCACGCAGGTCAGGACTGCCAAAAAAAGCTGACCCGCCGCCGATCCGCTGGTGCGCCATTGAAAAATTGTGCTGCTGGAGCTGCTCCAGCATAATCCCGCAGCCAGCCGGCAAACGAAACGCTGGCGGACACAGTTTTCTTAAATCTTCACTCCATGCTTTGAGGAGCCTCTTATGCGCATTTTACCAACTCTTCTCCTTTCTGCCTGCCTGGCATCGCCCTTCGCTCTTCTCCCTGCCTCCAATGCCGGCGCCTCCGGCTTCCAGGGTCCCACCGCTGCCCAGAACGGCGGCTTTCAGGGACCATCCAGCAGCAATGGCGCCAGCACTGCTGCCAAAGCCCTCAAAAGCCCTGATGACACCTATTGCAGCCTTACAGGCAACATCATCAGCCGCACAGGACATGAAAAATACCTTTTCAAGGATCAGACCGGCACCATCACCGTCGAGATAGACGACAAAAAGTTCTATGGACGCACCGTGACGCCTGAAACCGTAGTGCGCATTGTCGGCGAAGTAGACTGGCACGTCGGCAATAATGAAATTGAGGTCGACTACCTGGAAATCATCAGCAAGTAAGCAGGCTGTCCTCTTTGCCGGCAGCCTCGCTGCGGCAGACTGCACGCCTCACAGCAAGCCTTCATCACTGTGTGATGAGGGCTTCTTTTCTGCCCTGCCGCCTGCGGATCTGGCGCCGGAAGGCAGCCTCCGGCACTGTGGCTGTGCCTGAAAGAAAAAGTTCTCCCTTTGGCAAACTTTTTGTTGACATACCCAAAAGAACGGTCTATCTACTGCCCTAAAGAGACCAAATTGGTCAGCCAACAAAAAAAAATTACCGTAAACGGAGTACCAACTTATGCCCAGTATGCTTTCCTCTTCTGCAGCTGCTTCTGCTTTCCCTGCCTCTACTGCCGAGGCTCTTCCAGCACAGCCTGCTGCTGCAAAGAAGCCAGCCAAAAGGCATTCTGCCGGCCTCTTCATTGACCTCTGCGAGGACTTTCGCACTGCCAGGATAGAGCTGGATGAAGAAGTCTTTTCCGGCTTCAAGATGATCGTCCTGCTCCTGGATGAAATCGAACACTTCCTGCACGGCCGCGGCGGCTCCATGAAGGCCGTGCTGAAGCTTCTGGCTCGCCGCGGCCTCGTTCTCACCGAGCGCACCCTGAAGGACTACCTGGCAAGAGCCAGAAAGATCCGCAGCTCCGACCAGGGCGCAGCAATAGCCCAGCTTCGTGAAAGCATCTTTGAGGAGGCGCGCAGGAGAGGACGCCTGCCTTCTGCCGGTGCGCCCGTCTCATCCGGCACGCCTGCCGCATCCTGCCAGGAAAGCCTTGCTGCGCCCACTGGCAGGGCTGAAGCCGTCCAGCCCTCTCACGCTGCCGACGGCTTTGGCACGCCCGACTCTGGCTGGCTGGACGAGGCCGTCCTTGAGACCATGGAGCAGCCTGAGTCCGAGTCCGAGTCCAGGCCTGGCAAGGCTTCCGCTGCCAAAAAGGACAAGCAGGCAAAGAGGCGTGCCAAGCGCCGCGCCCGCCGTGCGCACTAAAGCACCTGGACCGGGGAAGAGCTTTGGGGCAGCAGGGAAAGGGGGAAGATTGACGACGCCTCCGGGGCGTCACCAACAGACCGCCCCTTTGCCGAGCCTGCGCCCTGCCCCATCCCCTGCCTTGAAGAAAGGAGCGTCTGTGCTTTGAGGCCAAAGCCGTGAATGTTCCGGAAAAAAATTGAAACTCCTTGTCTGATATGATAGCTTGCTGTTTACTATGCTGGCCCTCTCTGCATGGCAAAAGCGGTTTGCACAATGCCCCAAGTGTGCAAAACAGGCTCGTCTGTTCCCTGGAAGAACTGTTTCAAGCCGCTTTCAGGACGCCCCCGCCGCAGCTGCGGGCAGTCCTTCGGGCGCTAATCAATCACATCTTGTACCAGACAGTTCCTGCCATGAGGGTGTTTACCCCCAAGTGACCGGTACCTAAGGAGTGTCCCATGTTGTTTTCCGGTGTCTTTACCGCCATTGTGACCCCGTTCAAGAATGGTCAGGTTGATGAAGAGGCTTTCCGCGCACTCATTGACTGGCAGATCGAGGAAGGTGTCAGCGGCCTGGTTCCCTGCGGAACCACAGGCGAGTCCGCCACCCTTTCCCATGACGAGCACAAACACGTCATCGAAATATGCGTTGATCAGGTCAAAGGCCGTGTCAAAGTCCTTGCCGGCGCCGGCTCCAACAACACCACCGAGGCTGTCCATCTGACCGAGTTTGCCAAGAAGGCCGGTGCAGACGGCGCCCTGCTCATTACTCCTTACTACAACAAGCCGACCCAGGAAGGCCTCTACCAGCACTACTCCGCCATTGCGAACGCAGTGGACCTTCCCCTTGTCTGCTACAACGTTCCCAGCCGCACCGGCTGCAACATGCTGCCGGCAACGGTCGCCAGGCTGGCAAAGGACTGCAAGAACTTCGTCGGCATCAAAGAGGCCACCGCCAACCTGACCCAGGCAGCCGACATCATCGCCTCCTGCCCCAAGGACTTCTGCGTCCTCTCAGGCGACGACTTCACCGCCCTGCCTCTCATGAGCATCGGCGGCTGCGGCGTCATCTCCGTCACCTCCAACATTATGCCCCGCGCCATGAGCGACATGTGCAAAGCCTATATGGCAGGCGACCTTGAGACCGCCAAGAAGCTGCACTACCAGCTCCTGCCCGTGCACCACGCCATGTTCCTGGAAACCAACCCCATCCCGGTCAAGACCTCCGTCAGCCTCATGGGCCGCATCGGCAGCGAGATCCGCCTGCCGCTCTGCCAGCTTGCTGACGCCAACAAGGAAAAGCTGCAGGCTGTCCTGAAGGAAGCAGGCGTCCTCTAGCCCCTTAGGGCAGGCCCCCTCCCAGGGGTTCCCAAATCAAGACATATTGTGTTGTCAAAAATTCTTAAAGAACCATGGCATTTGAGCCGTGGTTCTTTTTTTTGCCTGAAAGGAGGCCAAGCAGAGGAAGGGGCAAGGGCCCGTCCTCCCCGCTTGACAAAGCCCCTGCACTTTAAGAAGGTGCCAAAAGACTTAGACCTTGCCGGCAGCACGCCGGCCCAGAAAAGACAACCCGTCCGGCAGCCTGGCCGGCAAGACCAATCGGGAGAAGGAGATGGCAAGTTTTCCTATAGATGAAAAAACAATCCTGGCAGTGCTGGACTGGGCCTATGACAAGGCTCTGACCGGCACGCCAAAGCTTGAGTTTCTCCGCAGCGGGATGCGCAGGCTCTTCGGAGGCTCATCCCCAAGCACGGCCTTCAACAAGAACCTTAAATGGGCGTCCGCCTATGAGCTGGCAGAGGCGTACATGCAGAAGAACCTCCCTCTTGAGGCCCAGGTGGATGCCCTGGCGGCCCACCAGAAGCTGAAGTGCTTCACCACCGGCTTTGTCACCGGGCTTGGCGGCCTCTTCAGCCTGCCTGTCACCATTCCTGCCGACGTCACCCTCACCTTCCTGCTTCAGCTCAGGATGATTGCCGCCATAGCCCACATGGGCGGATACACAGTGAAAGACAGCAAGGTCCAGACCCTGGCCTATGCCTGCCTGCTCGGCAGCCGCATGCAGGAGCTTCTCAGAACCGCCAGCATCGCTGCCGGTCAGAAGCTGACCATGGCTGTCATCAAGAAAATCCCTGCGGCAGCCATCACCAAAATCAACCAGGAAGTGGGGTTCAGGCTGCTCACCAAGGGCGGTGAAGCGGGCATCCTGAACATGACCAAAGCCCTGCCGGTCGTCGGGGGACTTGTGAGCGGCGGCATAGACTATGTCGCTGCCGCCGGCGTCAGCAAGGTGGCCAAGAAGCTGTTTATCGAGCCGTAGCGCCCCCACACAGCATCACACAAACCAGCAAAAGCCATGATCCTTGTACAAGGACCATGGCTTTTCTATGGGTTCGCCGCAAAGCCCCCTGCTTTGACGCTTCACGGCGAATTTATGAAGCACAGGCCTGCCCTGCCTGGCAATAGCAGGGCTCCCTCTCATCTAGAAGTGCAGATGCTCCTTCTTCTCCCGGTCAAGGATGGAAGCGTGCTTCAGGGAATCTCCCAGGGACGCAAAGTAGACGTGCCCTGCTATGTTGGCAGCCCTGCGCCAGATGCGCGTCAGGGAGTGCACAAGCAGAATGAGGTGCATGACAAGCACAGGATCCATGCCGCCGTTGTCCTTCTGCTCCAAAAGCTTCATCAGCCGCTCAATGGTGGCCACTTCGCTCTGCATGGCCTCGTCGTCCGTGCTGCGCATGGCAAGGGCTGCGTCGTGGTCGTCACGGCGCACGATGTCCATTGCCTGGCTGAAGGCAGCTATGGAAGAGGACATGTGCGGCTCGACCAGCCCCAGCACAGTCTTGACGTCCACGCCCTTCATCAGCAGCACCTGGCTGCAGATGGAGGCCGCCTCATCTCCCACGCGCTCCATGTCGACAACCATGCGCAGAGCCGAGACCACAAAGCGCAGGTCCCTGGCCACAGGCTGCGCCCTGGCCAGGACTGCCAGAGACATTTCATCCAGCTCATTCTCCAGATCGTCTATGGTGTCGTCGTTTTCTATGACGGCCTGGGCTGTGCCTATGTCCATGCTGCTGACAGCCTTCTTCATGTTGTCCACGGCGATTTCCACCGAGGCGCCCATAACCAGCAGCCTGGTCCTGAGGGAGACTATAAGCTGCTGTATATAACTTTCATTCCGCTCGTTCATAACGATTCCTCGCAATCTCTGCGTGCTGCTCTCTCCTGCAAAAAGCCTCTGCTAGCCGAAGCGGCCGGTAATGTAGTCTTCCGTCTCCTTCTTCGAGGGCCTGGTGAACAGCTTGTCCGTCTTGTCCGTCTCAATCAGCCTGCCCATGTAGAAGAAGGCCGTGTAGTCGGAGACCCTGGCCGCCTGCTGCATGTTGTGGGTCACGATGATGATGGTCAGGCTGCCGGCAAGCTCGCGTATGGATTCCTCAATCTTGCGGGTGGCAATGGGATCCAGGGCGCTGGCGGGCTCGTCCATGAGCAGGACGTCGGGTTCGACTGCCAGGGCGCGGGCTATGCAGAGCCTCTGCTGCTGGCCGCCTGAAAGACCCAGCGCGCTGTCGTTGAGGCGGTTTTTGACCTCGTCAAAGATGGCCGCCCTCTTGAGGGCCGTCTCAACCCTGCCGGCGATCAGCCCCTCGTCCCTGACGCCGTTGACCCTGAGGCCGTAGGCGACGTTCTCATAGATGGACTTGGGGAAGGGGTTGGGCTTCTGGAAGACCATGCCCAC
>CAZWGJ010000109.1:0-6464 GCA_964633375.1 uncultured Desulfovibrio sp. | reverse complement strand
GACCAAGCACTGCGCAACTTCAGCATAGCCTTCATTCCGGCCATACTGGGCATCATCCTGCATGAAGTGGGACACGGCTACGCAGCCCTGCGGCAGGGCGACCCGACTGCCAAGATGATGGGGCGCCTGACCTTAAACCCGCTGCCCCATATCGATCCTGTAGGACTCATCGTCTTCTTCCTGACCAGCCTCAGCGGAAGCTTCGTCTTCGGGTGGGCAAAGCCTGTCCCCTTTGACCCAAGATACTTCCGCAATCCCAGGCAGGGGATGATGTGGGTTGCCCTGGCAGGACCAGGCACGAACTTCCTTCTGGCCCTGATCTGCGCATCCCTGCTCAAGCTCACCATCGTCTTCTTCGCCCCTGAGGTCTGGTATACGAATTCCGTCTATGTCTTTTTCCTCGAGACATTGCAGATGGGCATTCTGATCAACCTGGGGCTTGGCTTCTTCAACCTGCTTCCTGTGCCCCCCTTGGACGGAAGCAAGGTCCTGTCCTACTTCCTGCCCCGCAATGCAGCCTATACCTATCTCAACTTTGAGAGATACGGCTTTATCATTCTGATTCTGATTATTGTCTCAGGCCTGCCGGGCGTTGTTCTCACACCCCTGCTGCAAGGCAGCTACAATCTCATCCTTACACTCTTTGCTATCAGCTAGCACACTTACTTCGTAAAGACGGCTGAAAAGGTATTTCCAATGAATACAGAGCTTCGCACAGTATCTGGCATGCGCCCCACAGGTCCGCTGCACCTTGGGCATTACTTCGGCGTTCTTAAAAACTACGTCGAGCTTCAACACAAAATGCGTTCCTTCTTCTTCGTCGCTGACTGGCATGCTCTGACCACCGACTTCAATCGCACAGAACTGCTCCAAAGGCACGTGCTTGAAATGGTCAAGGACTGGATTGGCGCAGGCCTTGATCCGGAGAAATGCGTTATCTTCCGCCAGTCCGACCTCAAGGAGCATGCTGAACTCTCCCTGCTTTTCTCCATGTTCGTGCCCGTTTCCTGGGTTGAGCGCAACCCCACCTACAAGGAGCAGCAGCAGCAAATCACCACCAAGGATCTGAGCTGCACCGGCTTCCTCTGCTACCCCATCCTCATGGCCGCAGACATCCTTATGTACCGTCCTACCGGCGTGCCGGTCGGCCAGGACCAGCTGCCGCACATGGAGCTCACAAGGGAAATCGGGCGCCGCTTCAACTTCCTCTACGGCGAGGACTACTTCCCCGAGCCGGAGGCCATCCTGACCCCCGCTGCCAAATGCCCCGGCCTGGACGGCAGAAAGATGTCCAAGAGCTATGACAACGGCATCTTCCTGGACGACAACTTCAAGGACATCGAGGACAAGGTAAAGCGCATGTTCACCTATCCTCCCAGAGTCAAGAAGAGCGATCCCGGCTGTCCTGAAAAGTGCAACCTCTACCCGTACCACCAGCTGCTGGCAACGCCTGAGGAGCAGAAGGAAATCCATGCCGGCTGCCTTGATGCCAGCCTTGGCTGCGTTGCCTGCAAGAAGGTCTTCCTGAAGCATCTCAGGGAATTCCTTGAGCCCCTGCAGGAACGCCGCGCCAAGGTGACGGATCAGGATGCCATGGACATTCTGGCAGAGGGCAAAATCCACGCCCGCGAATACGCCCAGGGCACCATGGAAGACGTCCGCCGCCTGATGAAAATCAACTAAACCAATCAATCACCAGTCATGAAGCTAGTCTGCATAGACTACGGCCTGGAACGCACAGGCACGGCCGCCACCGATCCTGACGGCATTCTTGCCTACCCGCTGCAGACCTTTGAACTTTCCCGCCTGGGGAGCCGCAAGGCTCTCCTGGCGGCACTGGCGGAGCTTGTCCAGGCAGAGGGGGCAGAACGCGTCATCATAGGCCTGCCGCTGATGCCGGACGGCTCTGAAAGCCTGACCACAAGACAGGTGCGGAACTTTGCCGCCAGGCTGCAGCGCCGGGTGGCCTGCCCCTGCTTTTTCATGAATGAGCTCTTAAGCTCTGAGGAAGCGCTGGACGACCTGCGCCAGGCCAGGCTTGCAAAAAAAAAGGTCAAGGCCGTCCTAGACCAGCAGGCAGCAGTACGCATTCTGGAATCCTATCTTTCTTCCCCTTCGTCAGCCTGTGCAGCAGAGCAGGCTGCTCCTGTCCCCCCGGCGCCAGGCTCGTAGTCTAAAACCCTCTTCAAACCGACACCAGCTCAACAACAAAGGAAATGAAGCATCCATGTGGAAAATCATCCGAACTGGCCTGCTGATACTTCTCTTAATCATCCTTTCAGCAGGCGGCTGGCTGGCCTATGAAGTCAACACCTTTTTAACAACCGCTCCGGAACCGACAGATGGAAAGGACGTCTACGTAGACATCCTCCCCGGCGCCACGCTGCCCAAAATTGCCGCACTTCTGCAAAGCAAGGGCGTCATTACCGACGCCTTCCGCTTCCAGCTCCTGGCAAGGTACAAAAAGTCGGCTGCCGGCCTGCAGGCGGGACGCTTCCTCTTCCGCACGGACTGGCTGCCGGAGCAGACGCTGGAAGTGCTCCTCAAGGGAAAGCCCGTCCTCGCCAGAGTGACCGTCCCTGAGGGCCTGACCTACTGGCAGACAGCCAAAATCCTGGCTGACAGCGGCTTTGCCCCCTATGAAGACCTGATACGGGTTCTGAGAGATCCGGCATTCCTTGCCCACTACGGCATCCCCTTTGCGACAGCAGAGGGCTTCCTCATGCCGGACACCTACCTTTTGAAAACGCCAGGGGAGGAGACAAAAAAGGATCCCAAGCAGGCGTGGAAGGTCTGCGGACGCCTGGTCGACAACTTCTGGCAGAAAGCAGAGGCCTGCTGGCCAGACGGCAAAAAGCCGGCACGTGAGGAGCTGAAAAAGATCGTCATCCTGGCCTCCATCGTTGAAAAGGAGACGGCTGTTCCCAAGGAACGCCCAACTGTTGCCGGCGTCTACGCCAACCGCCTTGAAAAAGGCATGCTGCTGCAGGCAGATCCTACCGTCATCTACGGGAAGGGCGAGGCTTACGACGGAAACATCACCAAGGCTATGCTCAACGACGACAGCAACGCCTACAACACCTACCGCAAGGCGGGGCTGACGCCGGGCCCCATCTGCTCCTTCGGCATCTCTGCCCTGAAGGCTGCCATTGCCCCTGAAAAGCACAGCTACCTGTACTTTGTCGCCGTAACCGACGGCGGGGAGCACTACTTCAGCAAAACGCTCACGGAGCACAATGCTGCAGTAAAAAGGTATCTGCAAAACCGCAGGCAGAAAGCCCAGTAGCCAAGGGCAGCGAAAAAAGCCAATCGAAAAGACCCGCCTCAAAAGTGCCGAGACGGGTCTTTTTTATCTTTGCAAGCCCTGGTTTTTGCCATGGTCAAAACCGGTCTTGCGTACTTACTTCTTTGGAGAAGCCTTTGCAGGAGCCTTGGAATCCTGAGAGGCGGCATCTTCGGACTTCTTGTCCTTCTGGGCCTTGGCATCCTCAGCCTTCTGGATAGAAACTGTAGGCAGCTCGGCGAAGGTAACCTCAGTCTTGTTCATGCGGGAGATAATGTCGGCAGTGATATCGGCAGAATCAGGAATAGCAAGGAATTCGGCCTTGTTGCGGACAAAGGCATTAGGCCTTCCGCTCTTCCAGGCATTGATCTGGTCATTCATGTGCTTGAGGACAACTTCCCTGGCAGCAGCCTGTTCCTGAGCCATCTTGTTGTTCAGGACATTTGATGCCTGCTGCATGTCCTTCTCAATGGTGGGTGCAGAGTTCTTCTGCAACTCACCCTGCAGGTTCATCAATCCGTCCTGCAGGACTTTCTGCACTTCGGCAAGATGCTCATTGGCCTTCTTGGCGGCATTTGACTCCGTCAGGATGCGCGCTACATCAACGCAGACGGTCTCTTCAGACTTGGTCTGGCAACCGGTCAAAGGCAGAGCCAGCAGCAGGGCCGCAGCAGGGAGAAGAGTTGAAAAACGTTTCATGAAACAGTTCCTTTTTGTTCTGTAATTTAGTGTGGTCGAGCTATTTCACGAGAAATAGAACAGTTTTGCCAAACTGTGCTCTCCCATTGAACTTAAATTTTAATCGTATCTACAAATCAACAGCTTGTCTAGATTCTTCACTGCCGCACAGTACATTTTGTCAATAAAACTAGAAAGATAGAAGGCTGCCAGCACCGGCATCTCCCCCACCGGGCAAAAAGCATGCCTGGCAGGGCTTCACATCCAGATCACGGAGGACGCCCCCAGCTGCACGGCCTGCTTTGCGGTTCGTTGAAACTTGCCCCTGGATATGGTAGTTCAGTTGCCAGCATCAGCGCCCCCTCTATGGGGGTATGGATAAGAACAACTATGGAGGAGCCCTGTGAAATATCTTATCGTCGAAGATTTTTCTGGCCAGGCAGTTCCCTTTATCTTCCCCCGTCGCGTCGATCACGCAGACCTTTTTGATGTCCTTCCCTATGGCAAGGTGCTTTCCGGCGGCTATGTGGAGCTTCTGCCTGACGGCACATTCAAGTGCTCCGGCGGCAACAAGGAGCTGGGCATTCTGGCTGATCCCGAAAAGGATGCAGCCGTTCTCAAGGAATCCCTGCGCCCCCGCACCTAAGCCGCAGCCTGTCCCGAGCACAGCTGCTTTAAGGACGTCTGAAAATTTCTCAAACAGCAAAGCCCGACCACAACAGGTGTGATCGGGCTTTTATCGTTTTCTTAGAGCCATAAAGCAGCTACTTGTCTGACACTATGGTTGCGTCCTCGACATCAGTGCTGTCGTCTTTTTTGCCGTCCTCTTCCTTGCTGTCATCTTTTTCCGGCAGGGCCTTGAGCTGGCCGTCCTTATTCTCAGCCAGAAGCTGCAGCTGCCCGTTCTCATAGCGCATGGGCAGGCTGCCCTTGTTCATAATGATAACGCCTGTTGTCTCCAGCACCTTGAGGCGGTAGGCGTATTCCTGCTCCACGCGCTTGTGCCTGGCAATAAACCACAGCCTGCCAAGGTAGCTCAGCAGCAGGAAGACTATGATTCCGCCGACAATCCACAAAATATACGGCTTCAGCGCAGAGCCGATATCGACAGCTATCGCCATGGCGCTGTCTACGAACAGGACAGCACAGCCAAGGCACAAAAGCCCCAGCAGAACAACAATAGTCGGCGCATGGCGGACTATGCTGTAGACCTTCTGCACGCGTTCAGGCACATGGTCGTTTCCGCCGCCGTCTCCGCCGGAAGTGCCGCCTTCATTGTTCTTGAAGGCTCCGGAGAAGAACTGTCCGGACAGATGAAGAAGGAGCAGCAGGCCCACAGGCGAAAGGATGCTGGCCACAAGCCACCCAATCCAGGGGAAGCGTGCCATCTTGGGACCGCCTGCCAGCACCGGCTCAGCATGGGTGACGCCGTAGAAAAACGCTATCGTCCCGACAATCAGCTCCAGGCAGAAGACGGCTATGAGATAGTAGACCACTATCTCCCTGTGCTTCTGGTTGTACCACAGCTGCCCCAGCTGCTGAACGCCGGCCTTCTTCTCTTTGCCGCCGGCTTTTTCCTCCTGCGGCTGAGCCCCAGATCCCTGGGACTCTCCCTGTGCCTTTTCACTGGCTGTCTTGTCAGATTGTACCATGCGCCTCTCCTGTTAACGCAGATGAAATATGCTACAGCCCGTAAGGTAAACATCCCCAGCCGTCTGCGCAACAGCAAACTACCATCCAAAGGCACTTTGCCGTCGTTTTTACCTTCTTTGGGTGGTGTGAGGTGCTGCGGCGCGCACATCTGCGCTGCTGCAGCATCCTGCACAGCGCCTTCCCAGCCGTCTTCAGGGCTCTTGCGTGCGGTCACGCCGGGAAAATTTTCAAATTCTGGATAACTATCTTATTTTACATATTTTTTTGCATTTTAGAGCACTAAAAAAACAAAAGATCGCAGAGGCACAAGACCCCTGCGATCTTCATGAAATTCTTTGTCTCCAGTTTTTTCTAGTTGATGCGGCGTATGGCAACGAGCCGTTTGCTCCAATAAGGCGACTGGAGACTATCCTTGCGCACATTGGAACCCTGGCGGGGGCTGTGGATAAAGGTGTTTTTACCTGCGTACAGACCGGTATGCAGGTTGTTGCCCCTAATCCTGAAGACAACGATATCTCCCGGCAGTCTGTCGTTCAGGGCGACGGACTCTCCTGCCTGAAGCTGGTCTGTTGTCCTGCGGGGAATCTTTACACCAGTTCTTGCGTAGCTCCAGTACACGAGGCCAGAGCAGTCAAAGCCTTTTTTGGGCGACGCCCCGCCATAGCAGTAGGGTTTGCCGACCTGGGAGGATGCCGCACGCAGCGCCTGTTCACCATAGGCGCTGCTGCCGCTGTCCCCGCCTGTCATGCAGCCGCAGCCGCCCAGAAAACTCAGCGACACAAGGACAAAGATAAAGGCATAAAGCTGTCTCATACCATAACTCCTGATGGCAACAGCCATCTCCTTATGC
>CAZWGJ010000108.1:0-6500 GCA_964633375.1 uncultured Desulfovibrio sp. | reverse complement strand
GTATGGCATACTGCTTGCGCGTCCTTCAGAGTCGCCCCATATTCCCTCATTTCCAATCATACAGCCCATTTCATAGGCAAGCTGTTCATTCCAGGTCGCTGCCAGTACACACTCGCTGCAATAAAAACATGTGTCATAAACAGAGGGATCTCCCATAAACAGGGTAAAGCCGCTCGGGCCATCGGGATCGGTTGTGCGTGGCTTGCCGATGCTGCTGATTGCTGCCGTATTATAGTTTGCAATACCCACAAGGCCAACCATATCTTCTGCTGTAAGCGCATCCAAAACGGCATTCCAATCGGGGTCATCAAAATTCTTTCCAATCATTTCATACAGCTGTACGGAAGCGTCCTTACCGGTTTCCGGCATGACATCCGTATACCAGCTTTTCCCTTCATCATCAACTGTCCAAGTAAGCGAATGAATAAAATCGCTGTCCATATTCCGCTCCTCTTCAGTTGGCATGGATGGCCAGGTTCCTTCCCAGTCAGTTCTGGAAAGAACACTGCCAAGCTGATCATCAGCATCCTCAAAAAGGTTTTCTATCTGCGTACCTGTGGTGCTGTCTGCTGGGAAATGCAAATCATTTTCTATGGACATGGAAATAGTGATATCTTTGCCGACATGACTGCCGTCATCCATGCCATGGGCGTTGCTTAAAAAGGAAAACTGATATTCTCCGTGCTCCAGTTCCCAGCCTGTGATCCCGTTGCTGTTTGCGTCGTAGCAATCATAGGAGGCCAATGACTGTGCATCGACGGAAATGGTAATAGTTTCTGACTGTCCCGGCTGAAGAGTTTCGGTTTTAGCGAACCCCACCAAGACACGAGAGGCTTTTTCAATTCCGCCATCATAATACGGTGCAGTGACATACAGCTGGACAACGTCTTTTCCTGCAACGTCTCCTTCGTTGCGTACAGTAATATGGAAGGACATTGCCGAATCTGCATCAATTGCGGCGCCATCCCACTCCTCGGAATTTTCCAGCGTCCAGGAAAATACTGTATAGCTCATGCCATAACCCAGTGGATATACGACATGATCCCGGTACCAGTTCTCACCATCCGTCTCACCTCTGGTTTCCCAATAGCGGTATCCAACATAGATTCCTTCTTCATAATCTACTGTGAAATAAGACGCCTTTGTTGTCATTTTCCCGTTGAGCAGATAACGGTTCCCCATGTATGAGAGGTTGCTGCTGAAATTATTCCATGTTGGATCGGTTTTAAAATCTCTGGCCCATGTGTCCGCCAAATGACCAGATGGGGAAACAGAGCCGTTCAACACAGCGCACACGCCATCGATTCCGGTATATCCGGGATTTCCAATCCACAGGGCAGCTTTGATGTTTTCCTGCCAGGCATAGTGGCTGCTGTCATCCAGAAATCCGGCCTCTATTGATGTACAGTTCAATAAAACAATAACGGTATCAAAGCGCGCACAGACCTCTTCCAAGAGATCTGTTTCATTCTGATCCAGCTGCAAGTAATGGTCGTCTGCGGAGCGCGCTCCTTCTACCGGTGTATCGGAGTTCCACACATTTTTGTCACTGAACCCTGCTTTGTAGTCACCGGAGGAGGAAACCTTCATTGTGCGGGGCAGGTCATAGCCTTCTCCTCCAATGCGGGAAATAACGACAATGGCCGCATCGGCGTAATCCGCATAGCTGCTTCTTACATCTGCAGTGTAGCTGGATATCGGTGTTTCTCCGACGGGATACCCGGTCAGTATTGTTCCCATGTCAGGCGTTGAAGAGGGTCTGCCGCTGCCGGATAGATTGTCATTTTCATAAAATGCTTTTAAAGTTGGATTTACGCTGTAGCCTGCATTTTCCAGTCCTGCATAGAGGTCAGTAGCACCGTTTGTATTACTTCCGCTGGAGCCGGAACCGCCGTACACAAGATTGACCGAGTTCTTCCCGAAAACGCTAATTCTAGGGCTTTCGGAGATTGTACTGTCTGACACAGGAGTTTTTATCGGAAGTGCAGCTTCATTTTTCAGCAGGACAGTACCTTCAGCTTCAATTTCTCGCGTTAAATTCCAGGCAGCCTGCAGCGTATCATTTTTGCTTTCATAATCCGAGACGTAATAGGCGGCAGATGTATTATCACCCGAAATGATGGCACGCTTTCCTCCCAGAACAGCATCAATTGTCCCTTTCAGAAAAACATTTTGCGTAACAATCAAAGAAACAGCAAGAAGGAAAGCAACAATTGGTACCGAAATCCTGTACCATATACGAAATAAACGTGATTTATTAAGCTTCTTTAAGTGTATCATGGTGCTGCAATCCTCAGATATTATCTGTAAGCGGTTCCCAGGTCAAAGTCGCGTCGGTATCGATTTTTACGCAGTCAAACAGCGGCCCGAATGTTTGAAAAGTACCAAATTGTGCTTCCAATACATCACTTAATAGGACAGTTAATTCCAGTGTGTTTGCTCCCTCCTGGATGGGCAGCTCTTCGGTAATCACGTAATCATGAAAACAGGAACCATCCAGAGTAAATGTTGTATCGTAGTCCAGTGGTTCGCCGTTTATCGTAATTCCGAGAGCCTGGCTGCCGTAGTTTTCAATATCACCAAGATCAGAACCCAAGCGCAAGATCAACGTACCGACTGATTCCGCCTCTGATTCAAATTCAAATGTCAGCGTGATATCCGGTGCATGGGTATAGGCAACATAGTGACCATTACTTGCACCCAATTTTCCTTTTGCATCGCTGACAATCATCTGGGTTTCAGTTGCAGAGTTGGAGATACCCGGTCCCGAGAGCCCGAAGAAATCCACGTATTCCGCTTCCATGGTAAATAGATCCAGCTTTTCCGATTCATCCTCAGCGAAACAATTTGTGCAAAGGAATGCATTCAGCAGCAGGATAATCGCGCCAAAAATCGAAATAAAACGTGTCGTATTTTTCATAGTATTCATCCTTTCAAAGAAAAGCCCCGGAAGCCTTGCGAAATAACCTTCAGGCTCCCGGGGATGCTAACTGGACTTACTCAGTCACAACTGTGATTGCATACTGGACATATTTGGGAGCCCAGCCATCTACGCGACCCTCAACCTGGAAAGTATAGGTACCGGCTTCAACCGTTTCTGCTACGACACCGCTGATGGTACCTGTTTCACTGTCGATTGCCAGTCCCTCCGGCAGTTCTGCCTGCCCGGCATAAAGCTTGTATTTAACCGTATTATGTTCATACAAATCACTGAAGGATGCGTCATAAGTGAAGGCTTCACCGACCTTTACTGTGCCGATATCCTTTGCATCGGTGATCATGTATTCCAAGCAGGCACCGTTTCTCATGGAAGTGCTCTGCGAAATGGAATACAGAGAGTGTTTTGCGGCATTTCTAAGGGCGGCCAGCTGCGTATCAAAATCCATGGTCTGCTCTTCAAAAATAATCGTGCCATTTTCGTCTCGGGCAACGGTTCCATCTTCATTGAGTTTCTCAACAAGAATTGTTGCGCCGGGGTAGGTAGGTTCCCCATTGATCATATCCCAAGCAAACAAGTTCATTTGCAGGCCGAGGTCAGTCCCGTTTCGAAGGAACCGATCGCAGTCCATTGCACTGTCCCATCCGTCTGTGATAACGGCACCCTTAAAGCCCCATTCATTGCGGATGACATTCTCCAGCAATGCGTAGTTCTGACCATTCCAGACATCGCCAATGCGGTTAAAGCCTGTCATAATGCCAAGAGATGGTCCCTTCAACGCCTTTTCACATGCCTTTAGATCAATTTCACGAATTGTCTGCTCATTTGCCCAGGTGAGCAGTCCGCCGCCGGTATTGCGGTCGGTTTCCTGATCATTCAGAGCAACATGCTTGATGTAAGTGATCAATCCCATGTCACGTGCGCCTTGGCATTCTTCTACCAGCATATTTCCGGCGAGGACGGGATCCTCAGAGTAGTAGCCGTAGCTTCTGCCGCCGAATTTTGTGCGATGCATATTTGCGTCCGGTGCGTACCAGCCGGAAATTGGTCCGCGCAGAGTACCAGCACCCATATCGCGGTCAACCGGCTCTGCCCACATGGCTTCATTTCCGAAGGAACGACCAAGCTCATATGCCAGTTCTACGTTAAAGGTGGAAGCCAGCATCGACTGATAGGTGTACCCCATGATCTCAGTCGGGTCAAAGCACAGGTTCTCCGGGCCGTCCGTATTCCGTGCATACGGCACGCCGAGTTCTTCAATACCATAAGTACCAAAGCCACCATAGGTTAAAAGTCCCATCAGGTCTTCAATTGTCAGTTGATCCAGGAAATCTTCCCACAGGGTATCGTCATAATCTACTGTGGTCAGGTCATACAGGAGAATCTTGGAAACTTCTCCTTCGCCGGCTTCACCATCTACAATTGTTTTTCCGATACGATCCGCATTGGAGCTGCGGACAATGACACGATTGCCGTTTTCATCCTCCTCGGAGTATCCTGCCGTGGCACGATTTTGATACCATTCGCTTGCAGTCCAGTCACCGGCAGTTGCCTTGGTATCATCGTCCTCCATCACGGAATTGACTGTGGTTAATTTCGTTCCGACGCTTTCAATGCCCGTAGCATAAATTTGTGTTCTGTAAAGTTCGTCCATGTACTGCGTGCTGCGCGTCAGGCTTGCCTGCTTTGTAACCTGCGGCATAGTGCCTGCAAAATCCGCTCTGGAGAGCCATGGAATAATTGCTTCACCGTCTTCCTTGATATTGTTGTTGTTTCCGTAGTATACAAGCCCATCGGTTGCGTCGTTAAACTGATTTGTAATCTCGGCGCCGGTATCTGGATCGTTTGTAATCAGAATATTTTCTTCCAGATCTGCTTTCAGAACAAAATCATTATTCTGGGCAATATTCAATACAGAAGTACCATCTTTAATTGTGTGGGAATCCGTGCAAACAGCAAAATACCATGTTCCGCTTTCCAGCAGATAGCCGGAATTGTCGCCGTAGGTTACAGTTGTGGAGCCAGAGGAAATGGTAGCGTCCATATCATAGGAGGCAATATCATAATTGGTAAATGATAGCGTAACCGTTTCACTTTCGCCAGGCTGCAGCAAGCCGGTTTTTGCAAAGGCAGTCAGGACCACATGCGATTTTTCTACCTTCCCAGTGTAGGGGGCAGATGTGTACAGCTGCACAACCTCCTTGCCGGCATAATCGCCGGTGTTGGTCACCTGTACATCGACATACATTTCTCCCTTTCCATCTGCGTTGCTCAGGCCGGAAAGGTCACTGCCTACGACTTCCCATTGGAAGGATGTATAGGAAAGGCCATATCCAAACGGGTAAACAACGCTGTCGCTGTACCATGTCTCACCATCTGTATACCCATCAATTTGCTGGCCGTTTTGAATTTCATAGGCAGCGGTTTCATACCAGCGATATCCGACATAAATACCTTCGTCATAGCAAAGCTGGTCTTCCTCCGGAGCATTTACGTAGTTTTCATTTGTATAAATCGGGTGGCCATCCTCGTCCAGCCCAAAATTCAGACGATTTCCGTCTGTAATTCCGTTATAGGAGGAGTTGATTGCGGCCGGAGAAGCCTTGTAATCTGCTTCCCACAAATCCGCCGTGTGTCCGGACGGGGTCACTGTTCCATTCAGAATTTTTCCAAGTGCACGGATTCCGTCCAGTCCGACACCGCCCGTCCACAGAGCAGCGTCAATTTTCACCATAGAATTTTCTTTGCCGGTATAGTAACTCAGGTCACAGTAGCCATCTTCATTCGATTTCAGAAAATCTGGCTGAATTGGAGAGGAACTGTTCAGCACAACAATAATTTTATCGAAACGCTCGCCAATTTCTACCAGCAGGTCCGCCTCATATTTGGTCAGCTGGAGATAGTGGTCGTCAATATGAGCTGCCTGATCCAGCTTGTTGATTTCATTTCCATCCGCATCCAGCCAGACAGAGTCCTCGGTGCCATAGTAAACGCCGTTTTCCTCATAATCGGGCAAAGATTCTGCAGAGAAAAGCGCTACGTCGCCGCCTTCGCCGGTTGTCCTTGTTAAAACGACTACAGCCGCGTCGTTATATTCCTCACAGGAATTCCAGACTTCTTCCGTATAGTTTTCAATGGGCGTTTCATTTACAATGGATCCGGCGCCGGTTTCCGGCTCCTGTGCAGAAATCGGAGAACTCTCATCATCCAGGTCAAACGCCTCTACAACCGGGTTCACATTATAACCAGCCTCCCGGAGTGCATCAAAAACGTTAATACCTGCTGTGTTATCTCCCATAAAAGCAGACGTACTGCCGCCAATGGCGGCACCCTTGGAATCGCGTCCTTTCTCGAAGACGGTAACATTGCTTACATCTTTCAGCGGAAGAATGCTGTTGTCATTTTTCAGAAGCACAATTGCTTCCTCCGCAATTTGCTGATTCAGCTCATAGCCATGCTGGTATGCTTCTGATTTGCTTGCGTAATCGGAATAATAGGTCAGGTAACTCCCGCTTTCTGCAAAGGTCGGCAGGACAGCGCTGACGCTTAGTGCGGCGGCCAT
>CAZWGJ010000107.1:0-6500 GCA_964633375.1 uncultured Desulfovibrio sp. | reverse complement strand
TTGCGGGCTGCCTCGGCAACGGCCTTGGCCACGGCGTCCTTGACGCGCGGATCAAAGGCTGCCGGCAGGATGTAGTCGGCATTGAGCTCGGAGTCGCTGACAAGGCCGGCAAGGGCCTTGGCTGCGGCAATCTTCATCTCGTCGTTGATGTCGGAGGCGCGCACGTCCAGTGCTCCGCGGAAGATGCCGGGGAAGGCCAGGACGTTGTTGACCTGGTTGGGGAAGTCGCTGCGGCCGGTGGAGACGACGGCTGCGCCGCCGGCCTTGGCTTCGTCAGGGTAGATTTCGGGGACGGGGTTGGCGCAGGCAAAGATGATGGCGTCCTTGTTCATGGTGGCGACCATCTCACGGGTCAGGAGCTTGGGGGCAGAGACGCCGATGAAGACGTCTGCGCCGCGCAGGACTTCTGCCAGGGATCCCTTTTCCTTGTCCTGGTTGGTGATGGCGGCAATCTCTTCCTTGATGGGGTTCAAGCCCTCCCTGCCGGCATAGATGGCGCCCTTGCGGTCGGTCATGATGACCTTTTTCAGGCCCATGCTCATCAGCAGGCGGATGATGGCGATGCCGGCGGCGCCTGCACCGGATGTTACAATCTTGACGTCCTTGATGTCCTTGCCGACCACCTTGAGGGCGTTGAGCACGCCGGCCAGGGTGATGACGGCCGTGCCGTGCTGGTCGTCGTGGAAGATGGGGATGTCGCATCTCTCCTTCAGCTTCTTTTCAATCTCAAAGCAGCGGGGGGCTGCGATGTCCTCCAGGTTGACGCCGCCAAAGGATCCGGCAAGCAGGGCCACGGTGTTGACGATCTCGTCAACGTCCTTGCTGCGGATGCAGAGGGGGATGGCGTCCACGCCGCCGAAGGCCTTGAAGAGGACGCACTTGCCTTCCATGACGGGCATGCCGGCTTCAGGGCCGATGTCGCCAAGGCCCAGGACGGCAGTGCCGTCGGTCACCACGGCCACGGTGTTCCAGCGCCTGGTCAGCTCATAGCTCTTGTTGACGTCCTTCTGGATTTCCAGGCAGGGGGTGGCGACGCCGGGCGTGTAGGCAAGGGACAGGGCCTCGGTGCTGTCAACTGCGGCACGGGGCGTAATTTCAATCTTCCCCTTAAGCTTCTGATGCAGTTTCAATGATTCTGTGGCGTAATCCATGGTGTTCCTCCGACTTAAGGGGCAGGAGCAGGCAGCTGCATGCGGCGGGGGCTGTCTGCATAGAATTGGGACAGGGAGACCCTGTATTTGCCGGCAGATTTACTACGCTTGGGGCGCAATGGCAACTTGCAGGCGGGCAGCTTTTGCTGACAGCTGAGGGCAGGCCAGGCTTATGGCGCAACAGAATTAAGGAGAAGCAGACGATGTTTGGCAAAGACAGCAGCAGGGCGGGAAAGCCCTTTGAATGGGAAAGGCTTGAAAGGACGGTCTTCCTGGATGAAGAGACGGCAGCCTTCCTTTCCGCCCTTTCCAGTGCAGAGCGCTTTGAGGCGTTCAAGGGGAACAGCAGGATGCGGGAGGCGTTTCTGCTCGAGTACTCCTATATCTCTGCCGCCCTTGAGGGCTGCAGGTATACTCTGCAGGAAGCCGTTCTGCTTTTGAAGCAGGGGCTCACAGCGAACAAAAAATGGACGGATGCCGTCATGCTGAAGAACATCTTCGGGGTTCTTGAGGGTGTGATGGGCAGCCGGGGAGCGTGCCTTGCAGGCGCTTTGACGAAAAGCGCGCTCTGTGCAGTGCATGAAGGATTGTCCCGGAGGCTTGTAGAGGATGAGTGCTGCGGCAAGGCAAGGAGGCATCCTGTGCGCATCACCGGGACAAGCTATGAGCCGCTGAACTCGCCTGATTTGCTGGACAAGGCTCTTGAGACGATGCTGCAGACAGCGGAGAGATGCCCTGATCCGTTCAACAAGAGCATTTGTCTGCACCTGAACCTTGCCTATCTGCAGTACTTCATCGACTGCAACAAGCGCACGGCCAGGATGATCCAGACGGCTGTCCTGTACCAGAACGGCAAAGTGCCCCTGCTGCTGCAGGACAAGGACAAGGCTGAGTACATGAAGGCTGTGTGCGGGTACTATGAGACGGGCTCGGCCGACAGGTACGCCGGGCTTTTTGTGCAGGCGTACTGCGATACCATGCTGCGCTTCTGCGATGCAGCCTGCGGGGAGGAATGCCGGCGCTTCCTTGAAGCCCGTGGCAGGCTCTAAGTTGCCAGTTATGATGATTGTGCTGTAGAGAGGGGGAGCCGTGATGCTCCCCTGCGGGATTTCCCATAGGGGCATCTGCGCCAGGTCGCTCGTATCCTTTTAGTTTTGTTTGATATGTTATATAAATCCTATACCCCTCCCAATACAGCAAAAGCGCAATAAAAGCAATAGTTTAAGACGTCTTTTAGCCGCCAGGACGCAAAAAAATACGGCAAGGCGGCGAAGTGTGCTGCAAGAGGCAGCCGCCTTTCTGACTGGAAGAAGCCTTGCAGCCGACTCTCTTGTCCTGCTTGTGCTGGCAGGGCTTTTCTGCTCCCTCTACTATGCCGTGCTGGACATGCAGGTCTGGCGGCATGACGCTCTGGTCATGCTCCCTGACTATCTGGGGCAGCTGAAGTCGGAGGGAAGGTGGCTCAACTACCTCTTCTTCCCCTGGCTCAAGCGCCTGCCGCCGCAGCTCTCCATCTTCCTCTGCCTTGCCTTTTGGGGCTGCTTCTCCTTTATTGCTGCACGCAGGTTTACGACAGACAGAAGGCTGTGCGCCCTCTTTGTCCTTTTGTCGCTGCAGCTGCCGGCCTTTTACTCTGTTGCAGGCTGGCCCTCAACCATCCTCTCTGCCTATGCCGTGACAGCCGCCATGGCGTATCTTGCCGACAGGCTGAGCATGAAGGCGGTCTTCTTTTGGTCAGGCTTTCTCCTCTTTGGCACCTTCAACAACTTCTACAACCTCATCCTGCTGCTCTACCTGAAGGACATAGCCGAGTCCGACTTCCGCTCCGTCGTCAAAATCTTCTTTTTCTGGGCGCTCTTCTTTGTGGCAGGCTATGTCTGCATGCTGGTGATCACCTGGCTGATAGGCGGCCACTGGGGGCTGCTGATAGCGGACTGGCGCCATCCCCATTATGTCCACTGTCTGCACGATATTCTCATCAACGTCAAAACAGTCTGGCACAGCTTGAAGGACAACCTCAGGCTTGCCGGACCTTTGTCCATGGTGCTCTGCCTGGCAGGCGTCTGCCTGCTGTCCTGCGTGAAGGATGTCCTTACAGGGAGGAAGGGCAGAAAGGTGCAGGGGCTTTTCATCCTCTGCGCCCTCTGTGCCGTGGCTGCGGCAGGCTATGTGCAGTCCGTTCCCTTCGGGCTGGGTGTTGCCGACAGGACGGCTGTCGGGCTCTATGCGGCTCTCTTTGTGCTGGCTTTGTTTCTCTGCACAAGGTGCCGCACCATAGGACTGGCCTTTATCCTGGCCATAGCCCTCAATGAGTACGGCATGAACGTGGATTCAATCCGCTACTACACCGGGCTGACAAACACCTGGCTCAAGTCCGTCCAGTCCATGAACGTCAATCCGGCTGCGGCAAGGGGCGTCCACATCTGTTCTGACAAAGCCCAGGTCAGGGCCGCAGAAGAGAAGCTTGTCCGCAGCCTTGATCTGCACAACTACTCCCAGGAGTGGTTTGCTGATGCCTGGCGGCAGCGGAGCGTCTTCCAGGCTGCGGGCTTCAGGCAGTATGACGTGAGACAGGATCTGTGCCCCAGGGCGGACCAGGTGCAGAGGCAGGGGAACGGCATCCATTCCTGGGTGTACAGGGAGGGCGAGCTCTACGTCTGGTATGAATGACGGACGCCCGCTCTCTCCCTGACCCTTATTTTAAGCAGGCTCCTTACAGCTCCCTGTAGGGGGCCTGTCCTGCTTCGTAGTAGTTGCTGCCTTTGCTGTCTATGACCACCACAGCCGGAAAGTCCTCGACCTCCATGGCTGCCAGGGCCTCTGGTCCCAAGTCCTCATAGGCAAGCACGGTGTACTTTTTGATGCTCTGGGCAATCAGGGCGCCTGCGCCGCCGACGGCAGCCAGGTAGGGCACCTGGTGCTTTATCATGGCGTCCACGACTTCCTTGCTGCGGTAGCCCTTGCCAATCATGCCCTTTAAGCCCAGCTCAATGAGGCGCGGGGTGTAGGCGTCCATGCGCCCCGACGTCGTGGGGCCGGCGGAGCCTATGGCATGCCCGGGCTTTGCCGGGGAGGGGCCCACATAGTAGACGACGGCGCCTTTGATATCGACAGGCAGCTGCTCGCCCCTGTCCAGCGCCTCAATGAGCCTTTTGTGGGCGGCGTCGCGTGCTGCCAATATGACGCCCGAGATCAGGACCCTGTCGCCTGCCTTTAAGGATCGGGCAGTCTCCTCGTCAAAGGGCGCATGGATGTGTTTGCTTTCTGTTTCCGGCATGGCTTTGTCCTTGCTGTCTTGTTTTATGTGTTTCCTACAGCCTGATTTCTGCGTGTCTGGCGGCATGGCAGTTGATGTTGACGGCAACAGGCAGGGACGCAATGTGCGTCGGCGCCCATTCCACATGCACCTTGAGGGCTGTGGTGCGTCCGCCAAGGCCCTGGGGGCCGATGCCCGTCTTGTTGATGAGGGAGAGCAGCTCTTCTTCCAGGGCGGCATAGCGGGGATCCTGGTTGACGCTGGTGATGTCCCTGGCGCAGGCCTTCTTGGCGAGCAGGGCTGCCAGCTCCAGGTTGCCGCCAAGGCCTACGCCGACCACCATGGGAGGACAGGAGTTGGGGCCCGCAGCCAGGACGGTGTCGAGGACGACCTTTTTGACCCCCTCAATGCCGTCTGCAGGCACCAGCATTTTGACGACGCTCTTGTTTTCGGAGCCCGCCCCCTTGGGAGCCAGACGCAGAAGGATGGAGTCGCCCGGCACAAGGCGGGTGTGCAGGACGGCGGGCGTATTGTCGCCGGTGTTCTTCCGCTCAAAGAGCGGCTCTGCCACGGAGGACTTGCGCAAATATCCGCTGACGTAGCCCTGGGCTACGCCGGAGTTTACGGCATCCTCAAAGGAGCCCCCCACAATGTGCACGTCCTGCCCGACCTCGGCAAAGACGACGGCAAGACCTGTGTCCTGGCAGATCGGGACTTCCTCATGGGCTGCTATAGAGGCGTTGCTGAGCAGCTGGTCCAGGATGCTGCGCCCGACAGGGGACGGCTCCTTGTCGTGTGCTTTCTGCAGGGCGGCCATCATGTCGCAGGGCAGGTGGCAGCAGGCCTGGACGGCCAGCCTGGCCACAGCCTGGCTTATGGTGTTGACATGGATTTCTTTCATAGAATTGCAGTATGCTCCAATAGCTTGAAATTTCGGCAGAAGAGTAGGCAGTGCAGGCAGGGTGCATGGACTGTTTGCCACAATAGGCTGATGTCCATGTGAAGTACAGGCAAAATGCTGGCGTTCAACGGCAGATGAAAATTTTTCTTGCCGGAAGATGTCGTTGGTAGTACGGTTGATGCGTCGCAGGCAAGCCGTGAAGTGGTCTGCTTGCTGCAATAAAACACTTTTAGAAATAATTTTAGTATGTCAATAATCCCCCCCCCGAAAATATCCAATGATTTCAAGCTGTTAGACGCGATACACGTTGCTGTGTTGCGTTTGATAGACTGCGGCTCTTTTGAGAAGCAGATAAGGAAGCTGGAATAGCTGGGATGACGTCCCCGCTTGTCTGTTGCTGTCAAGGACATGAGGCGGCAGAGGGAGCGGGGCAGGGGATGGCGCAGACTGCGGGAAGCAAGAAAGGCTTCAGCAGCTGCTTTTCCTGTACCGGATGACAAGGGAAGCAGGGCAGCCGCCCAGCGGCAGCGTCCCGTTCTCTTTCTGAAACAATGGGTCACATGGCACGCCCCAAGGCGTTTTTTTGCCAGGTGCGTAAGAATAGCCATTATTTACATTTTGGAGGTCCAAAATATGTTTGAAAAGTTGGGCGAACTTGTCAATAAAGGCAAGGATGCTGTCGCCAAAGGCAAGGATGCTGTCGTCAATACGGGTCTTGACAAGCTCGCACGCGGACCTGTCAACAAATATCTGGAAGGCATCCTGGAGATTCAGAGCATACAGCTGCCCCAGATTACGTTTACGCTGGCCGGCCTGCCGGACAAGGTGTTTACTGTGGAAGCCGGCATGATCAACATATCTGAGAACGGCGACAAGATAATGATCGGCGACTTCAGGTCGGATACGGAATTTGTCAAAAACGCCCTGAACAAGTTTGTCCCCAGAGAGATTGAGGTCAAGGATCCTAAAATTCAAGTGGCGCTTAGCGTAGCAAGAAGTTCTCTTCGTCGTTAGTTCGGATAAAACTTCAGGCGGGCAGGGAGCAGCTGAGTCTTTCAACCCGGCGGACAGTGCTTCCTGCCTTGTTGCAGGGCTGCTTTTTTGTACAGGAGTTCACCTCAATCAAGAGGATGCAAGTTTTAGAGGCAGGAGGAAATATGGCTGACACTGATTATGATTTTGATTGCGGTGG
>CAZWGJ010000106.1:0-6628 GCA_964633375.1 uncultured Desulfovibrio sp. | reverse complement strand
CGAACCTTGATGCAGGTGTCATCAGCACCGAGGGCGCCGCTGCCTTCAGCCTTGCCCCAGGTAGTCTTGCCAATTTCAAAGTAAACCTGACCGGACAGATTCTCGGAAGCGACAGCGTCCAACCACAAACGGACACGCTGTTTGGCTTCAAACTGATCTTCCTTGCCATTATAGCCGGTCGTATCGGTGAACTTACCGTTGTTGCCGACTTCAAAATCCATCATCCAGTTGCCCTTGGCCTTGAAGTCAATGGCGCCGGCATGAGGTGCCAAGCCGAGCACGAGCCCGGCGGTTATAAGAAGTGTTGCGAGCTTTCTCATGATTGTATCCTCACTCAAGGCTTGCGGTCCGCTTTTAAGCGCCCTTCTGCCTTTTGCGCCTGCTTCAAGGAAGAAACTTTCCTTGAAGCAGGACAGATTGTTTTCGATTGATTCTTCGCCCCTAGCAGGCTTTGCTGCTTATGCGGAACTGGCCGTCCAGGGCGCAGGATGCACAGTAGTTGCCGGCATGCGAGAGCTGCACGCCATGGAGTATGTGCAGTTCCCGGCTGCTGTAGAAGCTTTCGCCGGCACCGGCGGCTGAGCCTTTCTGTGATTCATTCCCAGCCCCGGCGCCTGGCAGGCAGGCGAGGCTGGCGGCTGCACCCTGGTTCATAAAAGACCTCCCAAAAGACCTTTCAACGGACTTCCGCATCAGGAAAACATCCATCGTTACTTTCCCCTATCGGCAGGCTGGACAAAGTCTTTAGCCCTTTTCTGCATTTTTTTTCAAAAGCCTGTCCGGCCCTGTCCTGCGGCTTCCCCGCCTGCCTGCACGCCCCTTTCTTCATCCGCTGCATCCAGCCGGCTGGCGTCCTGCGGGCTGCGGGAGACAAAGCCCCCTGCCCTTGCGCCGGCAAGCTCGCGCAGCACATGCCGGCTGCGGCACAAGGCGTCCACCTCTTCCAGGTCGTTGTCGATGAAGGCCTGAAAGAGCCGCCCGTAAAAGAGGAGGTCCTGCCAGTTCCTCTTCCCCCTGGCGCGCCGCCTGGCCGCCATGTCCAATAAATAGCGGTACATCTGCCAGATGGGCACGCAGAGCTCGCCCGGCGCCTGCAGCCCGGGCGCCCTGAGGTACCTTTCGGCATACTTGCCCCGGTACTCGTCAAGAAAGCCAACCGCATCCTTAAGCGAGAGATTGAACCAGCGGCAGAAGAGCCCCATGGGCACCCACAGGTCGCTGCGCTCATACACTGCCGGCACCAGAAAGTCCCCCACTGGCAGGGCCTGCGTTTTGGTCTGCGGAATCGGCAGCGCAGCCAGGCTGTAGGGCCACTCCGGAGGAATGAGGTAGATGCGCCCCTCTGGCATGGGCCCGGCAAAGGCCTGCTGCGCCAGCTTCAATGCCTCGGGCCTGCCCCCGGACAAGGGATCCGCCAGCAGCATCCTGATGAAGGACTTCACGCCTGAAAAGGGAAGCGCATTCAGGCTGCACTCGCCTCCGTTGACGTAGAAGCGCTCGCGCCAGAGCTGCATGCCGGGCTGGAGCCTTGCTCCTACAGAGCGGTAGAGCTGGGTGTCATAAGCCTTGGTGCAGAGCCCCACATGCGCATAGATCACATGAAACTCATTGCCGTTCATGCGCCCGGCATAACGTATGCCGCAGGCCTTCTCCGAGACCACCAGACAGGTGTCGCTGATGTGCCCCGCCGCAGGCTCCGGAAGCCGCAGACCTCTTCCCTGCATGGGCCTTCTGCCCTGCCTCTGAAAGGCCGTATTCCGGCCGCTGCTTCGGCAGAAGGCACTGTTCTGCCTGCCGCCTCCCCTCTCATTGTGCAAATTTTGTTCCTGCATACTTACGCCCTCCTGTGCTGCAGGACTAAAGCCCTGCTCCTTGTCTATATGATGCTTGTACACTGCGTTCGATTTGTGTTTCACCTTGTGCACCCAGCTCCCGCATTCTGCAGGCAGCCTGGGGCTGCCTCGCCTGGCTTGGCCGGCACAAAGGCGCAGGATCGGCCCTCAGGCATGCGCCTCATCAGCTGTCCTGCACGCAGCTCCGTGCGCAGAATCCCTGCCGTGAGCTCCGTGCCGCTGAATTTGAGGCAGCAGCGCCGATCCTTCAGGATCTCCCTTACGATCTGCTCCACCCTGCGGCACAGAGCCTTCAGATCCGCCAGGATGTCTTCTTCGTCAGCCAGATCGTCCAGATGCCCTGCCAGCCTGGCAAGGCTGACCAGCTGTGTATGGCAGGGCTCTTCCTTGAAGATCGCCTGCAGCCCTTTGACGGTTATGCCGGGCGCAAGCCCCAGCCAGATGGACACATTGTCCTCGGCGTCGCGAAGCAGCCGGCATCTTCCGGCAGCCACCTGCGGAATAGGGATGTCGGCAATGTGCGGCCTGCCTGCCTGCTCCTGCACTGGGCAGGCAAGGCAGATCCGCCCGTTTGCTATCCGGGCCGTTACCGGATAGCCCAGGGGATGGTGCAGGTCATAGGCAAAACAAGGTGTTTCGTCCGCTTTTTTTCCAGTAAGTACGCTTTTAAGCGTTTTCCAGCGTCTCCGCATAGGAAAACTCCCGCAGTCTTTGCTGACTGCTCATAGTTGGTTTCATGCATGTTTCAGCAGCCGTCTGAGAAGTGAACTAAACAACAAAGCCTCAGCCAATGGTGTGCCGGCAGGAGGGCAGCCTTGTGCCCGCCCGGCAAAAAAACGCTCTCTTTTTCCTGCATGCCTCCTTGGCCTTGCGCTGAAGGGAGGCTTTGCGGTGGCAAAAGGGGGCAGAGGAAGACCACCATGCAGAGAGAATGGGGTTTCGCATCATAAAATGCCGGCCGCAAAGAAGGCAGAACTCCCTTCATCTTTTGCGGAAATTTTCTACGCATCCGCGCAGCAGCGGACCTGTCCTGAACCTGCCTGCCTTATGCCCGGCAGACCTGCCCTTTCGTCTTGTTCCTTTTAGGGCAGCATTCTGCTTCATTCCTTGTCATGACAGGGTACGTTTTGCTTTGCACGGAAAAAGGTCTTGTCACTTGCGCATTGAGCACCTGAGCTTTTGGACTGGATGGTTGATGAAGGTGACCTGAACAACAATGCCTCTGCCAATGCCGCCGACCCCATGCCGGCGGCAGGCTGCCCTGTCCTTTAAGGGCAGGACAGCCCAAAAAATTTCGCCTGAACGTTAGATGTTCACTGTATACCAGCGGACCCTGCCCAGAATCTCAAAGTCGTCCAGCTCATCCAGCTGGATGACGATGGGCTTGTGGAGCGGGTTTTCCGAACAAAGCGTCACGCTGTCCGCGCTGATTTTAAGACGCTTGGCCATGACGGAGTCGCCGTAGCGCACCACATAAATCTTGCCGTCTATGGGCGAGTACTTGACGTCGTCGGCCGTATCGACAAGCAGCGTGGATCCGTCGCTGAACATCGGCTCCATGGAGTCGCCGCACACATCGACAAGATAGCAGTTGTTGGGGTTGATGCGGTTCTGGAGGAAGAAGTTTCTGTCAAAGGGCCTCATGTGGTCGCAGTCAGCGTCCCCGGGGCCGGGGATGTACGCACCGGCCCCAGCCAGGCCGTTGAACACCGGCAGCAGTTCGACCTCGCTGAAATTGGTTGAGCCCTCCGGGTACTGCAGCCTGACGCCGAGCTTTTCCAGCCAGTCCAGAACGACGCCGATCCTGGGCTCGGCGCCATGCAGGAACTTGTACAGCGTGGAGGCCTGGCTGCCTATAAGGCCCAGCGCCCTGGCCATGGCGCTGGCCGACGCAAAGCGGCGGCCGCGTCCTATGAGGGAGAGGAAGAACTGCCGCACCCTCTCCAGGCTGGTCCTGGGCTCAGGCCTTTCCAGCTGGCCCTCGCCGTCCTTTGCCGCAGCAGTCCTGCCGGCAGACGCCCTGGAGGAAGTCCTCTTTTTCGCCGCCGCCTTCTTGGGCGCAGCATTCTTGGCCGCAGCGTCCTGCACTGCTTCCTTGGGCGCCGCTTCCTGGGCTTCAGCGTCCTGAGGCTTGGTATCCTTGGCCCTGGGCATAGATCAACTCCTTGATATCATCATGTCATGCGGTCCAGCCTCCTCTGCCTGGCAGCAGATCTAGATCGGAGGCGGACCGCATATGCCAATCAGCAAGAACAACTTAGCTTGTTCGCCTTTTCCAGTCAATGCTTTTTTTAGGAAACTTTTCCTTCACTGCACCCTTCATCTCCTTTGTTCGCTGTATGAGCGCACTTCATCTGCCATTTCTTTGCCGCAAAGCCTGGCGAATATCATACGAAAGTTAGCAAATAATCAGCATTTTCCTTTTTCTCCCCTACACTGAGGCACGGCGCTCGCCTGCGGCAAGCCTTCCCTCAAGCTCCCGGCTGCTCTTTAAGGCGGCAGCCCTGGCGGATGCCGGCACGCTCCCCCTTCTGCCGGCAAGGAGGCCTACGGCATTGCCGGCTGCCGCCATGGGCATGATGCGCCCGGCAGCTGCATCCATGGCGGATCGACCGTGCTGCATGGCCTGCTCCGTGCCCATGTCGCCCAGATTGGCGATGAGCTGCCCTGCCCAGCGGATGATGCGGTCGGGCATAAGCGTAATCAGGGAGAAGATCTTCCAGGTGAAGAGCCCGGTCACAAGCCCGACCAAAATGACCGTGGAGATGCTGGCAGTGACGCCCCAGCCAGACGTCCCGACGCCTCCTGCCGCAAAGGCTGTCTCCTGCGCGTCAAAGAAGGGCAGAAGCAGCGCCCCCATGAAGCTGCCTGAGACGGAGAGCAGGACCATGCACAAAAAGAAGGAGAGGATGAGCAGCATGGGGCGCAAGAGCACGCTCAAGAAAAGCGCGTAGCCCGCCCTGGCCGAGGCGCCGGCAAAGCCGTCGCCCTCCGGCATGCAGTGCGCAGCCAGCCACACCGGGCAGGCCGCCAGAGCCTCAAGGCAGAGCACAAGCCAGCCTATGACGGCGGCAACCCAGGCCAGAAAGGGCAGCATGGGCAGCATGTAGGCGTAGAACCAGCAGACAAGCCAGATGGGCGCTGCCAGGCACAAGGCCAGCTTGCCGGCCATGTCCAGCGCCTCCGAAACCGTGCCGGCGACGGCGCCGACCACCGGGTTTTTGACCATGCCCCCAAGGCCTCGGGCGGCAGCCTTGAGGCCAACATAGGCGACGACTGCGTTTTCGCAGACGTTCATCAGCACCCGCGAGGCCCTGACCACGCTGAAGACCAGATCATGCCCGCTGATGACAGAGACCAGCCCCTCACCGACCTGGCTTTCATCCAGGGCAAATTCCGCCAGCGCCTGCGAGGCGCCGGAAAAGAAGCCGCCTATCCTCCCGGCAAGGCTCGGCTCCTCCTCAGTGTCCGCCTTTTCGCTGCCGCTGATGTCAAAGCTGCCGCTGACGGGGTTGCCGCTCTGACCCGTGCTCACCAGCTCGGCGCTCCTGCGCCCTATCTCCCTGGCAATGCCAAGGGACCTTTCAAGGTCCGGGTTCATGAAGTCCGAGAGCGCCTCGACGTTGACAGGCTGCGCCTCGGTCCTGTCCTGCATGGCCTCCACGCTGTCCGCAGCCATCTTGGCAAGCGTCCAGTAGTAGGATCCCGCCATCCACCACCCCTGGCTTGAGGCGTCCTGCACATAGCGCGCCAGGCTGTCCTTCTTGTCGGCTGCGGCCTTTTCCATGCCCTCCTTCAGGGCTGAGGACACGGTCTCCTGGTAGAGCCTGGCAAGCTCTCCTATGCCGCAGGCGGCATAGAGGTTGGTGCCGTCAAAAAGGCCCTGGCTTCTGACACTGGCCTCGGTCGCCCTGTAGAGGGCGCCCTCAGGCGAGAAGGCTTTGGCAAGGGCCTCCGAGGCATCCCGCACAGGTGTTGTGACGCGCATGCCCCCCAAATCTGCAAAGTGCAGCGCCGGGTTGAGCGTCATGCCGTAGCCGTCGTCGCCCCGAAGATTGGGGCAGTGCAGAAGCCTTGGCAGTTCCAGGCTGATGCAGTAGCGGTTCCTGGACCAGCCCTCGCGCTCCCTGCTGTCGCCTTCGGCAAAGGCGCATTTCTCCTGCTCCTTGAAATAGGCCTTCAGGACATGGTGCTCCATCAGAACCGGCAGGACGCGCCCTGCCGAGACTGCCGTGACCGGCTGGCTCTTGGCAAAGACCGTGTCGATCTTGGCCAGCTGCTCCAGCCCCTCGGTCCACATGGCGTCGGCAAACTGCACGCTGACGGCTATGCAGCTCAGCATCAAGAGCTGCATGGCGTTCAATCCGTTGAAGATCGGCGTGACCGCCCCCATGGCAAAGGAGTAGCGCACCGGAATCCAGGCGTTTGAGTAGCGCCTGCCGGCTATGCCCTGCCCGTCCTGGGCTGCGCCCAGGGTGGCGGAGAGCGTGGTCAGAATGAAGAGCCAGGCGCAGACCAGCGCGCAGCAGCAGTTCAGCACCCCGAAGAGGCTGAAGATGAGCTCGCCCATGACGGACTGCGCTCCCTCCCCTCCCTGGGAGAGGAAGCTCTGCCAGCCGGAGCCGAAGAGCGAGTTGAGCACCTGCACGGAGATGTCCGTGCTCATAAGTTCGCCGATGCTGGACAAAATGCCTTCCTGCATGCCTTTCCCCCCTGTCCTCTTTTTGTCTTTTCTCTTTCAGTTTTGTCTTCGCTTCTTTTGCCAGACAAGCCTG
>CAZWGJ010000105.1:0-6658 GCA_964633375.1 uncultured Desulfovibrio sp. | reverse complement strand
GTGCCCTGGTCCATCTTTGTCCCCTCACCGTCTCTTCAGTTCACCCTCATTTTGCCATTATGACAGAAGTACTTTCTCAGCTCCTCGTTATCTTCCTGCTAGGCGTACTGGTCAACATCGTCTGCTCACGCTTCAAGCTGCCGGCCATCGTCGGCTTCCTGCTGACAGGCGTCCTGGCAGGCCCTTCCATGCTCGGGCTGGTCAAGGACATCAAACTCATTGACTCAGTTGCCGAACTGGGCGTTGCCATGCTCATGTTCACCATCGGCATGGAGCTCTCCGGCGAAGTCCTCAACAAGTTGAAGCGCCCTGTCTTCCTGGGCGGCAGCCTGCAGATAGGGCTCATTGTGGCAGCCTCTGCCGTCATTGCGGTTTTCCTTTCCGGCACCTGCCCGCAGGGCATCTTCTGGGGCTGCCTCATCGCCCTCTCCTCTTCGGCCATCGTGCTGCAGATCTTCCAGCAGAAGGACATCACAGCAACCCCTGTGGGCAGGCTCTCTTTGGCCATCCTGGTCTTCCAGGACATCTTGGCAGCCCCCATGATGATTCTGGTGCCGCTTCTTGCCGGAACCATACAGCTCTCGGCTACATCCATAGGCCTGGCCCTTGCCAAGGTCTGCTGCGTCGGCGCCGTCATGGTGATCTTTGCCAAGTACCTTCTGGACAGGCTCATGACGGCTGTCGTCAAGACAAGGGCCAGCGAGATTCTTCTCCTGACCACCCTGTGCCTGTGCCTCGGCTTTGCCACCATCACCCAGGCCCTTGGCATGTCCTTTTCACTGGGCGCCTTCCTGGCAGGCCTGATGCTTGCCCGCTCCCGTTTCTCCATGAGCGCTGTGGCAGACATCATGCCCTACCGCGACGTCTTCCTGAGCCTCTTCTTCATCACCGTCGGCATGATGCTGGACGTCAATTTTGTCATCAGCCACCTGCCCAGCATTTTGTGCCTTGTCGCCGTCTTCATCGTCGGCAAGACGCTGCTCACCATGCCGGCAGTGCTCATCCAGGGCTATCCGCTCCGCACAGCCATCAGGACCTCCATCAGCCTTGCCCAGGTTGGTGAGTTCTCCTTCGTGCTCGCCACCTCCGGCCTGCAGGTCGGTCTCTTAAGCAGCGAATCGCATCAGTTCTTCCTGGCCCTGAGCGTCGTCACCATGATGCTGACGCCCTTCTTAATCTCCATAGCCCCCGGCATCTCCAAGAAGGTCTGCGCCATCATCGGCCAGCCGACCTCCTCAGTTGAGGAACAGGGCGGCTCGGCAAACGACCTGAAGGACCACATCATCATCGTGGGCTTCGGCTTTACCGGCAAGCAGCTGGCCAAAGCCGCCAAGACCCAGCACATCAAATACAACATCCTGGAGATGAATCCTGAGACCGTCAGAAACTTTGACGGACGCGAGCCCATCTTCTACGGCGATGCCTCCCAGCCCATCATCCTGAAGGACATGGGCATCCAGCACGCCAGGGTGCTGGCCATAGCCATCTCCGATCCCTATGCCGTGCGCAACATTGTCGCCAATGCCCGCAAAGCCAATCCTGACGTCACCATCATCGCCAGGACGCGCTTTGTCTCAGAGATAGAACGCCTCTACGCCCTTGGGGCAAACAGGGTCATCTCAGAGGAATTTGAGGCCGGCATTGAGACCTTCTGCCAGACACTGACAGCCTACCTTCTGCCCAGCCAGGACGTGGCCGCCATGGCGCAGGAACTCCGCCAGGAGTACTACAGCACCATCCGCCACCGTGCGCAGTCCTCGGACATCGGCACCCTGATGTCGCGGCTGCCGGATCTGGGCATCTGCGCCATCAAGCTGGAAGAGAACTCGCCCTATGCCGGCAAGACCCTGATGGAAGGGAACATCCGCAAAAAGCTGGGGCTGACCATTGTGGCTGTCATGCGCAATGAAGAGCTTGTCACCTCTCCCGACAGCAGCTTCACCCTTGAGGCAGGCGACATCCTCTATGTCTTCACCAAGACAGACGAGCTCTATACAGCAAGGGAGCACTTAAACCACAGTGCAGCGCCCAAACAGCCTGAGGAAGCCGCTGAAGCGCAGAGCTAGCCCTTATGCTGCCCCTGGGGAACTGAAAGGTTCATAAGACTGCAGGAGAATAAAGAAAAGTCAGCTGCCTGGTCCGCAAAAAGACCAGCGGCTGACTTTTTTTGTGTCCTGAGCCTGTGCCTCAGCTTTCGTCTTAGGCAGTGTCTTTGCGCAGCCAGGTTTTCTTTTAGCGAACTTTCCGGCACCGGCTTGGAAAGCCGTCTGACTGCACCAGCCTGGAAGCGGGCACAGGCTCCTCAAGCCCTTCTCCATGAGGACGATGCGGACAGGGAAGAGAGAGGACAGCGCTGCTGGAGCGAGGCTCTTGCTGCCTGGCAGGAATTCAAGAAGACGGGGCTTTGTGCCTCTTCTGATGAGATGGAAGCCTGGTTTGCCCAGCTTGAAGCTGGCAGCAATGCTGAGCCCCCTGCCTGCCGCAGGCAGGCACAGGACAAATTCACCGCGCCTTCATAGGCTAAGCATCAGGAACTGCACGAGACAAAAAAAATCCGGTCTCCATGAAAGAGATCGGACCTGACTTTTTCTTTTCTGGTGGGCGGTACAAGACTTGAACTTGTGGCATCTGCCTTGTAAGGGCAGCGCTCTACCAACTGAGCTAACCGCCCACAAAAAGTTATACTATCTCTACTGCAGCGCTCTGTCAAGACTGCGATCCGGCACGCAGCCAGGCAGCCGCCAGCTTTCCCGCAGCTTTTGCCTGCCTACAATCTGTCCAGATAGCACTTGTCCAGGAAGTCTTCCATTGCCTTGTCAGCCTTCCTGATGAAGTCGGACAGGGGATAGACGGCACCGCATTGAGGACAGCGCATGTGCGCCTCATGGCAGGAACGCTCGACTAAAAGAGGCGCCTTGCAGTGCGGACACGGCAGTGTGGTCTCAGCCTGGCGCGGCGGGAAGTAGCCCATTGCTTGCTCCTGACAGCTTTGCCTGCCTCCAGCTTCAAGGAAGATTCCCAACGTGGGGCAGGACAGCTTTTTTAGTGTTAAAAAAGGGAGGTCCACCCCATGGACCTCCCGGCGGGCATTCAGGACCGAGGAAGGTCCTGAAAAAAGTTCTTCCTTTCAGCAGAGCCTGCTGCACTCCTGCGCCAAGCTCCCTGCGGAAGAAAAGGCAGAATCTGCAGGCGGCTACTCGGCAGAATTGCGGATAAAGGCAGGAATGTTCAGCTGCTCTTCATCGTAGTTGATGTCGCCGCTAAAATTGCCGTGGCCCAGATGAGGATCGTGTCCTGTGTGGGCAAATGTTCCGTTCTCCTGGATCCAGCGGTCGCGGGCACTCTGGGCAAAGGAGGAGCGGCCTGGCTGCTGGCCGCCGCCCTGATAGATGACAGGCTGCGGCTGGACCGGAGGAACTGGCTGGACCGGCTGCTGGCCCGGCGTAGGAGTCACAGTCTGGCCGGGTCTGCCGCCTGTGGTTCCCGCTGCACCGGGGACGGCCGGCTTTGCGCTCTTTGCGGCAGCCGGGTTGGTGGCCCTGGCATCCAGCTGCGGGACGGACTCAATGCCTGTGGCAACAACGGTCACGCAGATTTCATCTTCCAGCTGGTCGTCAAAGACAACGCCCATGACGATGTTGGCGTCCTCAGGCACTGCCTCGCCGATTCTGTTGCCAATGGTCTCCATTTCATCGCCGGACATGTTTTCGGGACCGGTGATGTTGTAGAGGATGGCCTTGCAGGTGCCCAGGTTGACGTCTTCCAGCAGGGGGCTTGTGATGGCGCTGTTGACAGCGTCCTCTGCCCTGTTCTCGCCCTTGCCGCGGCCCATGCCCATCAGGGCAAGCCCTGACTCGCTCATGCAGGTCTGCACGTCGGCAAAGTCCAGGTTGATGAGGCCGGGACGGGTGATGACGTCGGAGATGCCCTTCACGCCGTCGTAGAGCACATCGTTGGCCTTGGCCAAAAGGTCGCGCAGGGGCGTGTTCTTGGGGGCAAAAGTTTTGATGCGGTCGTTGGGGATGGTGATGAGGCAGTCAACATGCTTGACCAGCTCGTCTATGCCTGCCTGGGCGTAGGACGAGCGCTTCTTGCCCTCTATGGTGAAGGGGCGCGTCACCACGCCTACTGTCAGAGCCCCGCTCTTCTTGGCGCATTCAGCAATGACAGGGGCGGCGCCTGTGCCGGTGCCGCCGCCCATGCCGGCGGTCACAAAAACCATGTCGGCATTGGCAAGGGCCTGCTGGATCATGGTCAGGCTCTCATTGGCAGCTTCCCTGCCGACCTCGGGATTGGAGCCTGCTCCAAGCCCCCTGGTCAGCTTCTCGCCAAGCTGCAGGCGGACAGGTGCGGGATTGGCGTTCAAGGCCTGCAAATCGGTATTGGCGCAGACAAACTCGACGCCGCCCAGCCCCTTGTCGATCATATTTTTTATGGCATTGCCGCCGCCGCCGCCAACGCCCACAACAAGAATTCGTGCGCCACCGGTGTAGCCGGGTTCCTCAATCTGTTCCATGATTGAATCTGCCATTAGTTCCTCTCTTATATGCCCGCATAACATCTCTTCACAACGAAGAGGCATCAACCGGCAGGATCACTTGCCAGGCCGAGTTCTTCAGGATCCCTTTGCCCATGGGGTGAGCAAATCAAAAAGAAGCGGGATCCCGTCCAATTATCCTGTTCCTTGTACTCAATGCTGCCGAATTAGGCAATATCCTTGAACCAGCGGCGCATCGTGTTCTTGATGCGGGATAAAAGCCCTTCCTGGTCCTTGATGTCGCCGTGGGCGTCCTGCTCTTCCTCAGGCGTTGAAACCGGCTTCTGCTCAGGCAGAGGCTCCGTGACGCCCTGCGCAAAGCGCTTCTTGGCGCCATAATGCAGAAGGCCGACAGCCGTGGCGAACTTCGGGTTGTCAACCACGTCTGTGAGGCCTTTGACATTGGTGGGGTAGCCCACGCGCACAGGAACATTGAAGATCATTTCGCCAAGGGCTGCAGCCCCCTCGATAAGGGAGGCGCCGCCTGTGAGCACCACACCTGCGCGGATGGTGTCCTTGCAGTTGACGTTGCGCAGCACCTTGTCCGCATAGGTGAAGATTTCTTCCATGCGGGGCTTGCAGATGTCCGTCAAAGTCAGCCTGGACATCTTCTGCGGAGGACGCCCGCCCACGCTGGGCACCTCTATCGTCTCGTCCTGGGGCACCAGCTCGTGCAGGCAGCAGCCGTACTTGATCTTGATGCGCTCAGCCGACTTGCCTGGGGTGCGCAGGCCGAAGGCAATGTCGTCGGTCAGGTTTGATCCGCCCAAGGGGACAACGGAGGTGTGCTTGATGGCGTTGTTTTCATAGATGGCCATGTCGGACGTGCCGCCGCCAAGGTCCACCAATGCCACGCCTATCTCGCGCTCCTCATCGGAGAGCACGGCATCGGCTGATGCCAGGGACTCCAGCACGATGTCCTCGACGCGCAGATTGGCGCGGTTGCAGCAGTTGACGATGTTCTTGGCGCTGGACACCGCAGCCGTCACGATATGGACGTTGACCTCAAGGCGCACGCCGGTCATGCCGATGGGATCGACTATGCCGCGCTGGTTGTCGATGATGAATTCCTGAGGGAGCGTGTGGATGACTTCGCGGTCCGAGGGGATGTTGACCGTCCTGGCAGCCTCAAGCACGCGGCTCACGTCCTGGGCAGAGACTTCCTTGCCCTGTACGGCGACCACGCCGTGGCTGTTGAGGCCCATGATGTGCCCGCCGGCTATGCCGACGTAGACTGAGCGGATGTTGCAGCCTGCCATATCCCCGGCGGCTTTCACAGCCTGCTTGATGGAGCGGACTGTGTCCTCGATGTTGACGACCATGCCTTTGCGCAGCCCCTTGGACTCGCTGTCGCCTATGCCGATGATCTTGACCTGCCTGTCTTCCCTGGAAACCTCGGCAACGACGGCACAAACCTTAGTCGTCCCTATGTCAAGGCCCACAATCAGTTCGCTATCGCTCAATTCCGTCTCCTATATCAGATTTAACAGTATCCTGGACGGTTCCAGGGATATTTGGCGTCTGTTATAGCTTGTAAAAAACACAAAAAGAGAACGCAACCTGCCTTCCCCGTGCCAAGGGGCTGCAAGGAGGTTCTCCGCTGGCTGCTAAAGACATCTGCAAGAGACGTCATCCAATCACGATACGCAAGGTCACTGACCCTGGCTGCGCAGGACTACCCAGACACTTCCGCCTGAGGCTCTTATCTCGCGAACTCTTGCAAGCTCGCGCCTGCTGGCCAAATCACCAAACGTCATGCCAATCCTGGTCAGGTTGCCCTCCCAGTCATCGGGCGATACAGAAAGACGCATCTCCCTATCTTCAAAAAACATATCTATACCATTACTTGGAGTAACGTCAACCGTTGCGACGGCGCCTGGCTCAACAGGAAGCGTCCCTGAGCGCAGATCGCGCCAGATGCGGGCAAGATAGGGCAGGGCTTCCTCGCAGCCAGGCACAACGCGCAGCAGCGGCAGGGCCATAAAGTTGTCGCTCTCAACCGGCGCTATAGGCTCCCCGGTCTCATTGGCATAGTAGAGGCGGTCGTTGATGCGCACCCAGAAGCTTGGCATGCGTTCATGCACGCGCAGGACGAAGCGGGCCGGCAGGATGCGCTGAACC
>CAZWGJ010000104.1:0-6682 GCA_964633375.1 uncultured Desulfovibrio sp. | reverse complement strand
GTCAGCCACACTCCGTTGACGGACAAATAGAAGGCATGTCCATTTCTCTGCATCTCGCCGGCAGCAACGGTATAGACGACGGGCTTGCCGTGGCGCGAGCCGACTTTCAAAGCCGTATCATAGTCCGGTGAAAGGTGCACATACAGCCTTGATTTCGGAATCAAGCCCCGCTTCTCGATGGATGCCGCATATTTCTCCCCTGTGCAGTGATACAGGCTCTCCGGCGGTGTTTTCTGCTCAAGTTCCACATCAACCGGAATGGAATGCCCCTGATTGGCGCGTATCAGCGTTTTATCCCCGTTGAAGGAATAGCGCTGCTTTTCGTCTGTGCTGACGATCTCCTCAAGCATGGCTCTGTCAAACGCCTGCGTTTTCGCAATGCCTGCAGTCAGTTCGTCCACATTCGCCCAGCCGTGCTCATCGAGTGTTATGCCTATTTCCTCGGGCTTATGGCGGAGGATGAGTGCTATAAACTTGCTGGTTGTCTTGAGTGACATGGCTTTCTCCCCTGTCTGCGGCCGCTGCTCCGGCTTTGAATGTGCGGCATTAGACCATAAAAACGAACATGCCGCCAATGTTTCACGTGAAACATCCTGCCGGCACCATCTCTCCACCCCTTTTTTCGCCCTGGATTTTACCTTGTGCACACGGCAAGGGACGGTCCGGTCCGCCAGCTGCAAACTCTTCTTCCGTTCCAGCCAGAGGACGTCCCTCTCCCTTTCCCCAGAAGAGCAAAGGACAAAAAAGACGGGCATGACACCAATGTTTCACGTGAAACATCCTGCCAGACCCGTCCCTCGACCTGTCTCAATTCTCTCTCAGACTTCTACGCAGCCTTCTTGCCGCGTGCCGTAAAACGCTTCACCAGGTCCTTCAATTCCTTGCGGCTCAACCCTACAAGCGCAGGCAGCGCCACGGCTGTACCGGCTACCAGCACCGTATACAGGACGCCGGAACAGAAGAAGCGCACCAGCGAAAGGGAATCCCCTACACCCAGCTTGAGCGTCGCCCAGCGGCTCGCCAAAGCTAGTCCAAGCAAAATCAGCACGCTCCAGACTTGATGGCAGAGATTGCGCAGGTAATGGAGCGGAACAAAGCGGGATGCCAGCCAGAGGTACAGGTTGACGGTCACAAACTGGACGCAGACTGTCTTGATGGCAAGGCCGGTGGCGCCGCATCCAAGGCCGTAGAGGCTGCTTGGCGCCAAAAGCACCCAGGCGGTCACAAGGCCGTAGCAGAGCTCGAGCACCTGTATATTGCGCAGGACCTTGGTGCGTCCTGTGGCATGGAAAATGGAGGTTGCAAGCTGTCCGTATGCCTGATGCAGCGGATACAGCGCCATAATCTGCACGGGCACCACGGCTGCCACGTATTCAGCACCGCCAAAGATGTCCACGACAGCCGGCGCCTCTATCAATGTAAAGCAGGAAAAGTACGCAGCCACGACGTAAAGCAGGGGTGCAAAACGATCGACCAGACGCCCCATGGCAGGCAGGTCCTTCTGCCCCCAGGCAATGGACAGTTCGCGCATCAAAAGCGGCGTCATGGCTGTCACAAAGAGGAGGCAGGCCATGCTCACTTTCTGGGAAAGGGAGAAAAAGCCCTGCTCTGTCGAGCCGTTGAACCACTGCAGAAGCCAGCGCTCCACGGCAAGCATGAGGAAGGCGATGAGCGCCTTGACAAAAAGCGGGTTCGAGTAGTCGTAGAACTCGCGGCAGTACGCACGAAAACGTTCTTTTGTCAGCTTCCAGGAAAGGCGTCCGCCCTCTTCCCACGTCCCCTTTCCGCATCTGTTCGTCACCAGCCAATACCCTATGGCTGTCAGCCCCAGCATGACATACTGCTGCCCAAACAGCGTATATATGTCCAAGAGATCCAGGACAAAGAGGGCGCAGAGGGCGCCGACGGCAAGAAGGGAGATGGTGGTGCGTACAAGCTCCGACGGAACGGTGGCGCCTATGCCGTCGTTCATGGAGCGCATCACCTGGCACCACCACGTGAGATAGGCCCAGAAGGCTGCCAGCGGTATGAGCCAGAGCTCCACTCCCGGCATCAGCACGGCGCCTGCTTGAGGGATGCCTGCTATCACCAGGCCGGCACCCAGCACGATCAAAAGCACGAGCAGGCAGATGCGCATGTAGAAGCTGATCAGCGTTCCTTCCGTCTGCCGCCTGGAAAGAGCGTTGTACATGCACGTGCTGGTCCCCATGTCCAGGAACCCGGCCATCTGGTAAAAGAGGTTGGTGGCAAAGCTGTAGTCGCCATACATCTTCGGCCCCAAGGCACGCGGCAGGATGGCTTCCATCGCAAGATACACAGGGACAGCTGCTACATTTGCCAGCAGCTTAAAGAGGTAGCGACGCGCCAGAGTTGGTGTTTTTCCTTGCATGGGGAAATGATCTAGCCCCTTTTACCCTTCCTCTCAAGGGAGAAGGACCGGCTGCGGGAGCGGCTGGAATCAAGCCCTTTTTGCCTCCCGATCCCATTTTGACCTATTCACGTATTTTTCTTAGCATACAGTTTTCTTTGCCAGAATATTCATCCAGATAGCATGGCAACACTGCAGCACATGCCGGTCTTCCGCCATGGCTTCCGCTGCGGATTTCCCTGCGGGGACTGAGTACACTTTTTTAAGGATATACTATGCACTATTTTATCGTTGGTGCCGGATTATGGGGCTCTGTACTTGCTGAACGCATCGCCGCGGTCTTGAAGGAGCCTGTCACCATCCTGGAGCAGCGTGATCACATCGGCGGCAACTGCCATTCCTCACTGGATGAGGAGACAGGCATCGAGTGCCACCGCTACGGCTGCCACATCTTCCACACCTCCCTGCAGAACGTCTGGGACTACATCAACCAGTTCACGTCCTTCACCAACTACCAGCACAAGGTGCTTATCACCTACCATGACAAGGTCTACACCATGCCTGTCAACTTAAGCACCATCAATGCCTACTACGGCAAGAACATGCGTCCTGCCGAGGCAGCGGCCTTCCTGCAGGAAGAGATCAAAAGGGACTATATAGCCGAGCCCAAGAACCTTGAGGAAAAGGCCATCTCCCTTATAGGCAGGCCGCTCTACGAAGCCTTCATCAAGGGCTACACCCACAAGCAGTGGGAGCATGATCCCAAGGAGCTGCCGGCCTACATCATCAGCCGCCTGCCCTTCCGCACGACCTACAACCCCAACTACTTCAACGACACCTGGCAGGGTCTGCCCAAGGACGGCTACTTCACCCTCTTCAAGAACCTTCTCTCCAACCCGCTGATTACCGTCAGGCTGAACTGCCCCTTTGAGTCTGTGCGCTCTGAGATCCCCTCTGACAGCACCATCATCTACACCGGCATTCCGGACAAGCTCTTCGACTACAAGTACGGCGAGCTTGAATGGCGTTCCCTGCGCTTTGAGTGGGAAACTCTTCCCGTCCAGGACTTCCAGGGAACCGGCACCATGAACTACGCAGACGTCGAAGTCCCCTATACAAGGATACATGAGTTCAAGCACTACCATGCGGAGCGCAAAGAACCCTTCATGCTGGACAAGACCGTCATCTGCCGCGAGTACTCAAAGACCTATACAAGGCAGGACACCCCCTTCTACCCCATCAACAGCGAGCGCAACAACGTCATCTACAAGAAGTACGCAGACGAGGCCGCCAAGAATGCCAACCTCATCCTGGGCGGCAGGCTGGGCGCCTACCGCTACTGGGACATGGACAAGGCCATCGCCGATGCACTCAATGCCTTTGAAAAGCACTTCCTGCAGAAATAGCCCCTCAAAATAGACTGACGTGCCTCAAGGCTCATCCCCCGGCCTTAAGGCACATTGCCAGGGCTTGCCTGCATTGTCTGCAGCCATCCAGGCCTGCCGGCAGGACAGCCCTCAAGGATGTTTCCATGAATGACAAACTTTCCTCTACTATGAAGTGCGGGCTTGAAAAAGCCCCCCACAGATCCCTGCTCTACGCACTGGGACTGACCCGCGAGGAAATTGACCGCCCCCTGGTCGGCGTGGTCAATGCCGCCAGCGAAATCGTCCCCGGCCACATGCACCTTGACCGTATTGCAGAGGCCGTCAAGGCCGGCGTCCGCATGGCAGGCGGCACACCCATTGAATTTCCGGCCATTGCAGTCTGCGACGGCATCGCCATGAACCATGAGGGCATGCGCTTCTCCCTGCCCTCCAGGGACTACATCGCCGACTCCTGCGAGCTCATGGCCCGCGCCCATGCCTTTGACGCCCTGGTCTTCATTCCCAACTGCGACAAGAGCGTTCCCGGCATGCTGATGGCCATGATGCGCCTCAACATTCCCTCCATCCTGGTCTCCGGCGGCCCCATGCTGCCGGGCCACGTCAGCTCCGAAAAAACAGCCGACCTCATCACCGTCTTCGAGGCCGTCGGCGGATACAAAGCCGGCACAGTCTCTGCCGAGGATCTTGAGAAGATGGAAGAGAGGGCCTGCCCCGGCTGCGGCTCCTGTGCCGGCATGTTCACCGCCAACTCCATGAACTGCCTGGCCGAGACCATAGGCGTCGCCCTGCCCGGCAACGGCACCATTCCGGCTGCCTACTCAGCCCGCCTCCGCCTTGCCAAGCACGCCGGCATGAAGGTGATGGAGCTTCTGGAGAAAAACATCCGTCCCCTGGACATCGTCACAGAAAAGGCCGTGAGCAATGCCATCACCGTGGACATGGCCCTTGGCTGCTCCACCAACACCACCCTGCACCTGCCGGCCATCTTCGGCGAAGCCCGCCTGCCCATCAGCCTGGACCTCTTTGACTCCATCAGCCGCAAGACGCCCAACCTCTGCCACCTCTCCCCTGCAGGCAAGCACTACATGACCGACCTTGAGCTGGCAGGCGGCATCCCCGCAGTCATGGCCGAGCTCTCCAAGGCCAAGCTCATCAACCTGGACTGCATGACCGTGACCGGCAAGACCGTCGGCGAGAACCTTGAGGAGCGCCATGCGCACATCCTCAACCCCGAGGTCATCCGCCCGCTGGACAACCCCTATTCAAAAGACGGCGGCATAGCCATCCTGCGCGGCAACATTGCCCCCGACGGCTGCGTCGTCAAAAAGGCCGCCGTGGCTCCGGAAATGCTCTGCCGCGACGTCCGCGCCCGCGTGTTTGACGGCGAGCACAACGCCATGCAGGCCATCCTCAACGGCGAAATCAAGCCCAATGACGCCGTGGTCATCCTTTATGAAGGCCCCCGCGGCGGCCCGGGCATGCGCGAGATGCTCTCCGCCACTGCTGCCATTACCGGCATGGGTCTTGGCAAGGACGTCGCCCTGCTCACCGACGGCCGCTTCTCCGGCGGCACCAACGGCGCAGCCATAGGCCACATCTCGCCTGAAGCCGCCGACGGCGGCCCCATCGGCGTCGTCCGCGACGGCGACATCATCCACATCGACATCCCCGGCCGCAAGCTCGAGCTCAAAATCTCTGACGAGGAGCTGGCAAAGCGCATGGCAGAGTTCAAGCCCCGCAAAACGACCAGCCCCTACGGCATTCTGCGCCGCTACGCAGCCCAGGTGACCTCAGCCGCCAACGGGGCGCGCTTCAAGGAAATCTAGCCAGCAAGGCATCAAAAAAGGGAAATGCGCCGGACAGCCTTCCTGCCCGCGCATTTCACTGCATTCAGGGCGCTTCCCAACCAGCCTCATTCAGGCTCCAGGGGCGCCTTTTTTATTTTTGCTACTTTGCCCGTTCCTGCAGCACTTCAAGCATAGTCCTTGACGGGGAAAGCAAGCAGGCATCAATAAAGCCCCGCACGTCCTCATCCGAGTTCAGGATGCTCTTGGTGGTATTCTGCAGACGCCTGTTGTAGCCGTCAAGCCAGATGATAAAGCCGGTCGCATCCTCAACATTGACTGCCATGTCGGCGCAGGTGGATGTCTTGGCATTCCAGGCGCCGTGCTCCTTGCCGTCCTGCGGCACGGGGCCGGTGGCGCGCATCTGCTTCCAGGCTGTGATCACAGGCTCGGTGGGGTTCTTTTCGCACCACATGAAGGCCTGCCCCAGCAGGACCTTCACCGTGTCGGGGGAAGCGATGTCCATGCCGATGTCGGCTGCCACATACCCGTCAATCTGCAGCCCCTCAAAAAGAGGCGGCTGCCCCTTCATGACCACTTCATTGGTCTGGTACTCGGCGCACAGGTAGGTGGCAGGATCAATCTTGTCGTTGGCTGCACCGGCCATGTTCGGCACGCAGAGGAGAAGGCCGCAGGCAAGTACTAATGAACGGAACATGCTGTTTCTCTTACTCATAGCGGCTTGCATTGGTGATGATGACCAGATCCACAGGCAGGGCCTCATGCATGCCCTGGGCCTTGGTCTTCACCTTGGCTATCTTGTCAACGGCGTCCATGCCCTCAACAACCTTGCCAAACACGCAGTAGCCCCAGCCCTGGGGTGTGGGGCTGGTGAAGTTGAGGAAGTCGTTGTCCACCAGGTTGATGAAGAACTGGGCGGTGGCGCTGTGGGGATCCATGGTGCGGGCCATGGCAATGGTGCCCCTGTCGTTGGCAAGGCCGTTGTCCGCTTCGTTCTTGACCGGAGCCTCGGTGGGCTTGTCCTCCATCTTGAAGGTGTACCCGCCGCCCTGAATCATAAAGCCAGGGATGACACGGTGGAAGATGGTGTTCTTGTAGAAGCCGCTGTCCACATACTTTAA
>CAZWGJ010000103.1:0-6705 GCA_964633375.1 uncultured Desulfovibrio sp. | reverse complement strand
TGAGTCCGCCGAGAAGCTCAACAAATTCTTCGCAGATCTCTCCCAGGACATGGTCGAGAACATCGAAAACCTCCTTGCCCCCAGGCCCAAGAATGATCCGGCAACAGGCCAGCAGCAGGCATGGAGCCGCGAGGAGCTGCTTGCCAACTACCGCGTCAACCTCTTTGTGGACAACGGCTCCCTCAAGGGTGCGCCGGTTGTCGTAGAGGACCACCCCACAGCCTCCAACCTGCTTGGCTGCATCGAGAGGGAAAGCGAAATGGGCGCGCTGGTCACGGACTTCACCCTGATCAAGTCCGGCAGCCTGCACCGCGCCAACGGCGGCTATCTTGTGCTGCGCATGGACGACCTCATGACCAATGCCGCAGCCTGGGAAGGGCTCTTGCGTTCGCTGCGCACCAACTTGGCACGCATGGACGAATCCTCCGACCTGCCGGAAAACGCCATGCGCTCCAAGGGGCTGCGCCCCGACCCCGTGCCGCTGAACGTCAAGGTCATCCTCATCGGCGACGAGTACCTCTATGAGGGGCTGCTGGACTCCGACGAGCGCTTTGGCAAGCTCTTCCGCATCAAGGCCGAGCTCTCCGACGCCATGCCCCGCAATGCTGCCGGCGTCAGGCAGTACTTGAACGCCATCTGCCGCATCATCAACAGCGACAAACTGCCGCCCTTTGACAGGACGGCCCTGGCCTGGCTGGTGGAGCTTGGCTCCCACATCTGCGAGGACCAGAAGCGCCTCTCCCTCAAGTTTCCGCTCATCCGCGAGTACATGGTCGAGGCTGCGGCCCTGGCGCAGATGGAAAAAGCCCAGGCCGTCACCGGCGCCATATTGGAAAAGGCCTATGCGGCCCGCCTCTACCGCGTCAACCTCATCGAGGACGCCTACATGGAGGAATACGACCGCAACGTCATCCGCGTGGAGACAAGCGGCCAGGCAGTCGGCCAGATAAACGGCCTGGCTGTGACCACCTACGGCAACTTTGAGTTCGGCCTGCCCCACCGCATCTCCTGTACCGTGGGCGTCGGGCACGACGGCATATCCGACATCGAGCGCGAGGCCGAGCTTGGAGGCCCCATCCACACCAAGGCCATGATGATCCTCATGAGCTACCTCACAGGGGTCTTTGCGAGCCGCAAGCCGCTCTCCCTCTCTGGCTCCCTCTTCTTTGAGCAGAGCTATGCCGGCATAGAGGGCGACTCCGCCTCGGGCGCCGAGCTTGCCGCCCTGCTCTCGGCGCTGGCCGAGGTGCCGCTGCGCCTGGACCTGGCCTTTACCGGCGCTGTCAGCCACTCAGGACAGATTATGGCCGTGGGCGGCGTCACCCAGAAGGTGGAGGGCTTCTTCAAGGTCTGCTCCAGGCAGAAGCTGACCGGCACCCAGGGCGTCATCCTTCCCGCCGACAATGTGGACCACCTGATGCTTGCGCCCAATGTGCTGAAGGCCGTGGACGAGGGGCGCTTTGCAGTCTATCCCGTGCGCAGCATAGAGGAGGCGCTGCAGCTTCTGACCGGCATGCCGGCAGGACGCAGGCGCAAGGACGGAACCTTCACCAAGGGCTCCCTCTATGAAAAGGTGGACCGCCGCCTGTCCCTGCTTGGGGAATACGGCCAGAACGCCTTCCGCAGGACCTCCAGGACGGCCAAGTCCTAGGCCTCTGTCTTGCGGGCCAAAGCCCCGACTTTTTTCACAGCCTTCCGGCGGACCTCAAAAGAGCATCTGCCGGAAGGCTTTTCCTGTCTTTAGGGGGAGGTGCCGGCTTAAAGCAGGGGCAGCGGCTTGAAATGTGCCTTGCAGAGAGGCTGAATGAATAAACAGTCATTGACGAAAGAAAACTGTTTGATTAAAAAAACAGTTACCTTCTTTCCGTTCACAGCAAGGATCCACTCATGGCCAAGAATAAAAAAGAACTCTTACTTCAGGTGTCCAAGGAACTCTTTGGAGAGTATGGATACAACGAAACCACCTTCAAAAGGATAGCTGAAAGAGCCAACGTGGCACTGGGGCTCATGACCCATCACTTCGGAAACAAGGAAAAGCTCTTCCTGGCCTGCGGGCTGGACGTGCTGGGCAGCTTCTATACGCACTTGAAGGCGGCAACCAAGGACAGCCCCGACGGTCTGACGGCCATTATGAACTACTGCAGGGCCTACCTGGACTTTTCCATCGACCCCAAGAGCAACTGGCTTGTCCTGGTCCGCTGCTCGCCCTACTCCGACATGAAGACCAAGTCCGACATGAACATCATGAAGGAGAAGTTCCTGGAGATTCACCAGATTCTCATCGACGCCATCAACCAGGGCCTCAAGGACGACTCCATCGTCAAGGTCGATCCCCATCAGACTGCGCTGACCATCGTCTCGCTCATGGTGGGCGTCAACCGCACGCAGGTTCTGACCCCCTATGCCTGCGAGGGCTTTTACGACCACGTGCTGAAATTTGTGCGCCAGGCCATGACGCCTTCGGCTGCCAAGGCTGACTAGCGGCACAGCACCAGCTTTGCGACATCCAAGCAGGGGAGCCTGGCCATCTGTTTCACCCAGATGGCCGGGCTTTTTTTTCTGGCTTTGCCAGGCGGATTTCAGTATGCTAATCTGTCTGCCATGCTGAACCGCCGCAAAGAGCCGATGCACTGGCAGCGCACAGGCAAGTACTGCCAATACGGACAGCATTCCGTCTGCAAATCAATGAACCTCTGATAGAGAGCCAGCAATGTCCAAGCTTACAGACATATCCCTGCAAAAACTCACCAGCCTGAAGAAGATGCCGCCGGCGCAGCCTGCACCGGAGCCAAAATACAGGGCGGACGAGGGCGCGCAGGGACTGGACGGCCTGTCCCTCGCCAGCCCGCATCTTTTTGAGGAAAAGCGGCGGTCCGGCTGCGGATGCGGCTGCACCTGGCTGCTCATCCTCGCCCTTGTTGCAGGGGCCGGCGGTGCTGCCAGCTGGTACTTCCTGGATGCCCAGGACAAAGTGCAGATCCGCAATGGCATAGGCTCCCTGCTGGGCGGCACCCCGCTGGAATTTCTGCGCAGCTTCATCCTGCCCTACATGGAGGCCAAGCCGCCTGTGCCGCCCATCAATGAGTCAGGCGACCACGGCGTCATCACCATCCCGATCAAGGAAAAGGCCCCAGAGCTCGATCCGATACAGCCCAAATCGGAAGACCAGCCCGGCGGGCAGACAGACGGGGTGCAGGAAGAACAGCCCGCAGAGCAGCAGGCACAGCCGGAAAAAACGCCGCTGCGCGAGGACGCCCGCGTGCGCATGCCCTTCATCAGCGACCTGGCGTCATCACCATCCCGATCAAGGAAAAGGCCCCAGAGCTCGATCCGATACAGCCCAAGTCGGAAGACCAGACCGGCGGGCAGGCAGACGGAGCGCAGGAAGAACTGCCTGCTGAGCAGCCGGCACAGCCGGAAAAAACGCCGCTGCGCGAGGACGCCCGCGTGCGCATGCCCTTTATCAGCGACTTGGCGTCCTATGTGGTCAGCCAGTACAAGCCCGGGAAAAGCGACTCCCAGAACGGCATCCTGTCCATAACTGTCCAGTCTTTGAACCAGCGCTATGCCAAAGCGCCGACCGGACTGGACGCAGGCACGAATCCTGCCGGCAGGGCAAGCCTTCTGCGCTACTGCTTCAACCCTTCCATGATACAGGGGCTCTACGCCATCTATGCCGATCCCTTCCTGCAGGCTGTGGCGGCACAGGCTGCTGAAAAGAAGCTGAGCGAAGCGCAGACCCTGCGCCTCTACCAGACGCTTGCCGGACGCTGCCTTTTGCTTGCAGGAGGACTCGATGCCGTCACAAGCATGCCGGATCTTGCAAGGCGGCTCTCCGAGCTGAAGCAGCTGGAGCAGGCATGCACAGTGAGCAACAGGCAGCTGCTGGACGCCCGCTTTGATGCGGAGAGAGCCCAGGACACAGGGGCCTCTGCCGCTGAGACAGCCAGGGCAAAGGACGAGGTTGCCAGGGCGCAGAGCGCCCTGCAGGCGGCAACGCAGGCAAGCATTCGGGGCAGGGAACGCCTTGTGGCGGACTTAAGGACCAGCAATGCGACCTCCCTCAATGAAGACTCCCTTCTCTATCTGGCACGCTGGGTGGGACGAAGAGTGCAGGACAACACCATGGCGATTGGCGGCGCAAAAGCGGCAGCCCAGATGCTCAGGGTGCTGGCAGGGCGCTGCTCCGCCATTGCCAGTCAGGGCCTGGGCAGCCTGACGCCGCAGGCAGCGCCTGGCGAGGCGCCTGCCCAAGCACCAGTCCAGCCGGTTAGGCAGCCGCTCAGCCCTGCCGCCCAGCAGCCGCGCTAAGCAGCTGAAGCTCTCCAGGAGCTCTTAAAAAAAAGCTCTTCTCACAGTCTAAAAGCAGAACGAACCTAAAGACGACGTTAAAGACGGCGTGCCGCACGACGCCTGCGCCGCATGAGACAAGAGGATTCAACAGATGAATACCTGTGTATCAGCACCATCCCGCCAATCTGCCTTCGCAAAACATATGTTTTCCCTCCGCTCTGTCCTTATTCTGCTTTTCCTGTTCTCGTCTCTTTTCTTCAGCGTGCCGGCGGCCCAGGCCTTTGGCGAGGCGTCTTCACCAGCGTCTGCCGTAACTGCCATGCGAGACAGCGTCAACAGCGCTGATGCAGACAGATTTGAGAGCTGCTTTGATATCAGCAGCATAGCCAGACACGTCTTCAAGGAACTGGAGACCATGGGCAACATGCCGGAATACTCCAGCCAGATGCCTCCGATTCTGGCCATGATGACGGAAAAGAAGATCTTCACCAATCCCGTCACCTCTGAGGTCCTGCTCTCAGAGGTCCGCAGCTTTGTGCGCTACGGCGTAGGCTCAGGAGCCTTTGCCGGCAAAAAGACCAACAACTACAAGGCTGACGGCATGCTGGCTCCGCTGTTCTCCCTGCTCTCCATGGGACGCAAGGAAATCACTGAAATAGGCGCCCCCGTCCAGACGCAGGAAGCGAACAAATGCATCGTCCCCTTTGCCGTCATCGACCACGACAACGGGCACACCTACCGCGTGCGGGCTGTTGTGACCGCAAACGGCCAGGGCGGCTGGAAGATAACCGACATCCAGAACGTGCGCTTCCTCATCCACCAGATACTGCTTGAGGCAGCCAGCCAGGACGACGGCGCAGTCACAATCTAGCAAAAAAGCACCGGCAGAACGGCCGAGCAAGGGGGGGATGACCTCCCTTAGCGCCATCCTCCCGATGCTTTATGCGATGCGTTGACCGATGCTTCAGACGACAACTTTACGATGAACTTTTGCGGCGCCCTGCGGGGCGCCTTTTATTTGTCGTCGTCATCGGCGTCGCTGTCGTCAGAGATGGAGACAACTTTGGCTTCATCGCCAAACTGGCGTGCCCAGCGCTCCACTTCCTTGGGCTCGGCCACGGACACGGTGAAAAGCACGCCGCCTTCCCCGTCATCTTCCAAAACCTGTGAGGAATGCCATTCCCGCTCGCGGATATAGTGGGACGCCTGTCCGGTGAAGCGGATGGTGATGGGCTTTGCCTCAGTCCCCAGGAAGGCGCCGAAGGCATTTTTCTGGCGCTCCATGAATCCGTCGTCCTCATTGGGAGACCAGGCTATGTGCAGGCCGGTGCCTGCTATCTCCTCAATGCGGCTGATGCGGAACACCTTCCATCGTGCCGGCGTCTCATCCTGCGTCCTGGCGTAGAGGTACAAGGTCCTCTGGCGCATATAGATATGGCGCGGGTCCACTACCCGCCAGCGCTTTTCCCAGGTGCCGCTGCGCGTGTACAGGATGCGGATCCGCTCAGATCCAATCAGAGCCTCCCACAGTTTGGCCAGGATTTCAGGCCTGGCGCCAAAGCCGCTTGTCACCTGCTCGTCAAAGCACTCCAGCAGGCGCTCCTTAAAGGGCGACTCAAGCCCGTTGGCAAGCTTTCTGCCGGCCTCCATGGCCATGGCAGCCAGCGTGCTTTCCCCTGAGGAGGAGAGATGCTCCAGGGCGAACATGAGCACAAGCCTGTCCGAGATGCTCAGATCGATGAGCGGCGTCAGCCTGTCCTCCATGATCTGAAAACCTGTGGTCTTCCTGTACTCAAAGCAGAAGCCTATCTGCGACAGCTCCGCCCTGTCCTTGTAGAACTGGCTGCGGCCTATCCCCAGATGCTTTGTCAGCTCGTCCAGGGACTGGTGGGGGTTTTCACGTATGGCATGGACGAGGCGCAGGAGCCGGTTGACGCGTGAGACTTCAGTCACGGCAGGCGCTGCCATCTCTTTCGTATTTGCACGGTTGTCTTTTTCTGACATGCTGCACTCCCTAGGCATGATTGTTTTACGGGTAAAGTTCCAACTATAATATGCATACATGCTGCACTGAGGCAACGACAAATTTGACGCCAGTCCACACCTGTGTGGACTAAAATGGCATTTTCCTTTGAAAACCCCTCAGACAAGGCATTCCCAATCCCAATCTATTGCTGATTTAGGCGAAATCTGTAATACTTAGAAGGCTGAATCAGTCTTCTTTAAACCTCTAAACAGTTCCAGGGCACCGCTCACGGACTGTCTGACAATTCGATGCGGCCTATGCACAAATCGAACAGCTTTCCAATGCACACAACCTCACTGTCCTGGCATGGCATGGCCTGTTCCCCGGCACTCTATGCGGAGGTCTGGCCGCCGCCTGCCGACACCTGCCAAGCTCCTTCTGGCTAA
>CAZWGJ010000102.1:0-6712 GCA_964633375.1 uncultured Desulfovibrio sp. | reverse complement strand
GAGGAGGCAGACTGAGAGTTAGCTTGGGGGGTGGCCTGAGAGTCAGCTTGGGGGGTGGCCTGAGAGTCAGCTTGGGGGGTGCCTTGAGAAGCAGCTTGGGAAAATTCCTCCGTGTAGTCAAAGCGTGCCGTTATAAAGTGGGATGTGAATGAAAATACGTTTTTGTCATACGCTGACAAAATTCGTGCCATTCCCGACCCGAGCTGTTCCACAAGCTCCATATCCTTGAACACCCTCATCAGCTCGCGGTTTCTCGGCATGGAGCGGCAGCCGAAGAAATCCTCCTTCGACAACCCCATCGGCAGACCGCCATAGGAGGTAATCTCAATACGGTCAGAGAATATCTCAAAAACGGGTGGAACCTCTAAAGAGTAATCGTTGTGCACGACAGCGTTGATGACGGCCTCTCTCAAGGCAATGGCATTGATCAGCCTCTTTTCAATGCGTTCCTTGCTTGTTATCTTTGCGAGAGTCCTGTTTTCTACATTTAAGCGATCGAGCACGCTATTTGTTGCTTTGATCAGTGAACAGTAGCCGTATTCCTCATTCTCTATCAATTCACACTTGTCTTTGCCTGCATATTTTGCAACCTTCATTGAAACCCCGTTGCTGTCGGCAAGCAGATAGGCCGCATAATTGTATTTGCCGTCTTCAGTAAGCAGATCAAGGTTTTCGGCAAATTTGTCATTTAGATCCATCCCCTTTGCCTGATAGTAAATCTGCAGCTGCGCAAAAGTCAGATTTTGTCTTGGGGAAACAATTTTTTGCAGAGAATTATGTGTTCTCTTTGCATACAGCTCATCAATCATTGACTGCGGCATCGGCTGGGATGAAGTTCCAATGCGAATATAGCAGCCTGCTGAGGACATTCCGTGACGCTTGATAAAATAGGGCTTTTCTACGCCGCTTGAAATGACAATGTGAATGATGGATTTCCCCTGATACTTTTCTTTCACAACGTCAAAAAGACCAAGCGTTGTCGGCTGAATATTGTTTTTGATCCGATCGGCAACGGCACATTGAACAGCATCGAGGTTATCAAGCGCAACGGCATTGCCGTCATCATCTACTCCGATATAGATGTCGCCGCCTTCTTTGTAATTGAGAAAGGCAACCACTTCTTTTTCAAGCTTGTCATTCAGCTCCTTTTTCAATTCGACCATATTTGATTCACGCAATGCTTCACTCATCAGCTTCCGTCTCCTCTTTCATATTGCCAGTATCATCCGCTTCTTTTTACTCGCTCCTGTCAAAGCATGCGCAAGACGCCCTCGGATTTGCCGGTCACAACAGGCTGCCAGCCTTCACCCGCGGCGGTCGGCTTGCACATCTGAACCGGAGCATTCACGCTTATCGGAGATCTTATGCAACGTCTCCTATTGCTGTCGGAATGGCCGTTATACAAAAAAGGAGCCATGGATTGCCCACAGCTCCTGTTATGATCATTCTGGTCGGGATGGCGCGATTTGAACGCGCGGCCTCAGCGTCCCGAACGCTGCGCTCTAGCCAAACTGAGCCACATCCCGATAACTGCTAAGGTATAGATAATTTACTGCGGCTTGGCAAGTCTTTTTTTTGCCCGCCTGGCAGCCAGGCCAGCCCTATTCAAGGACGAGGAACTGCTTCAGCTCCTCGATGAGGGGATAGCGGATCTTCTCATCCTGCAGGGCAAAGTAGATGTTGGCAGAGAGGAAGTCGGGCCAGTTGCCGGCATCAAAGCGCTTGCCGCGGATCTTGACGGCCATCATGCCGCGCTCCCTGCAGAGCATGCGCATGGCGTCGGTCAGCTGTATTTCACCGCCCACGCCGGGCTTGGTGCGCTCCAGGCACTCAAAGATGTCGGGGGTCAGCACGTAGCGGCCGACGATGGCAAGGCGTGAGGGAGCCTTGTCCTTGTCCGGCTTCTCCACCATGTCGTTGACGCGGTAGATGCCGTTGCCGACTTCCTCGCCGTCCACGATGCCGTATTTGTCAACGCTGTCCCACGGCACTTCCATCACGCCCACAACGGGCATGTTCTCGGACATGGCGACGTCCACCAGCTGCTTGATGCCGGGGGTTCCGCCGAAGATTAAGTCGTCGCCCACCATGATGCTGAAGGGCTCGTTGCCGATGGCCGGCTTGGCGCAGAGGATGGCGTGGCCAAGCCCCTTCTGCTCCTTCTGGCGGATGCTGATGATGTTGGCCATTTCCGCCACGTGGCGCACAGTTGCCAGCATGGCGTCCTTGCCCTTGGCAGAAAGGTAGCCTTCAAGCTGCAGGTTGTGGTCAAAATGATCCTCAATCACGCTCTTGTCGCGGTTGGTGATGAGGATGACGTTCCCCATGCCGGAGCTCTGCGCCTCTTCCACAACGTACTGGATGACGGGCTTGTTGTAGACGGGCATCATTTCCTTGGGGATGTTCTTCGTCGCAGGAAGGGAGCGGGTGCCCCAGCCGGCAACAGGGATAACAACTTTAGTGATGGGTTTCATCAGAGGCTCCTTTCAGCAGCTTTTTCAGGCAAGACCTGTGAATTCTATGCGTCCTTCAGGCTGGGACGGACCGGCATGGCGCAGGTTCAATCCTGCAGGCAGCCGGAAAGCAAGGCAAAAGCCAGAAGATTTCATAAGGCACCATGCGGGGCGCGATGCAGGCCCAAAGGCGTCATCCGCCGCCCGCACCTAACTATAGTCTCAAAAGACAGGCATAAACAAGAGGGATTTTGCGGACGAACCGCAAAACCCCTCTCTGAATGCTATGCGTCGCAGGCAGGCTCAGCCTGCAGCGGGAAGACCTTCCCGGCTGCCTGCCCCGCCCTGCCCTGCGGTGGCTGTCTGATTAGAAGTCCAGCTTCCTGTACTCTTCCAGGGCCTTTTCCTGCTCCTCAAAGCTGGCGAAGCCGGCATGATGCAGGGCGTCCTCGACGGTTCTGGACCAGTTCCAGGTCGCGTAGATGACGGGCTTGTGGAAGATGGAGCGGAAGGACTCGAGCTCGGTGCGGTAGAAGCCTTCCTTGGGCGTGGCCAGATGCTCGCGCAGCTGCTGGAACCTGCGGCCTTCCTCGCCGTCGTACCACTTCTGCAGGTGCTCGGCAGTCTGGTACATCTCCAGGATGTGGCCGTAGCCGTTCTCCTCGAGGATGTGGACCAGCTTGTTGTAGTGCTGCTTGGAGAGCCATTCGCCAAGCTGGGACAGCTTGAGGTTCTCCTGCTCCACATTGTAGATGTCCTGTACTGTCTGGGCGTAGGTGTCAGGCACAACGGAGGCGGAGGCGATGCCGGCAATGGCAACGATGCCGCGCAGGATGACGCTGTTGGAGACGCCCTGGCCGCAGAAGCCCACTTCCTTGCCGTACTTCTGGCCGGTGAGGATGCAGACCAGGATGGTCCACACAACGGCCGGATCCTCTTCATCGTAGATGTTGGAGAGCTTGGCGTTGTCGCGGTCCGTTGCCAGCACCATCTGGGTCATGTCGTTGGAGCCGATGGAGAAGCCGTCGAACTCGGCAATGAACTCCTTGGAAATGATGGCGTTGGAAGGAATCTCGGACATCTGGATGATCTTCAGACCGTCCTGTCCGCTGACCAGGTTGTGGACCTTGGCCATGTACAGACGCATGGCGCGGGCTTCTTCCAGGGTGCGCACGAAGGGCAGCATGAGGTGCAGGTTGGTGGCGCCGTAAACGGAGCGCGCCTGCTTGAAGGCTTCCAGCTCCCAGTCGTGGATGTTGCGGGACACGCCGCGGTAGCCAAGCATGGGGTTGGCTTCGGTCGCCTCAAAGAGGTTGCCGCCGATGAGGTTGCGGTACTCGTTGGACTTGAAGTCGGTGGTGCGGTAGACGATCTTCTTGCCGTAGAAGGCCATGGCAAAGAGGGCCAGGTTCTGGGCGAGGGTCTGCACGTAGTGCTCGCGGCCTGAGCGGAAGCCGCGGGAGCGGATGACTTCGGTAATCTTGTTGGGAAGATTGCGCATGTCATCCATTTCCTTCTTGAGGCCGACTCTCAGGCTGACCTCGTCGCGCAGCTTGCCGATGCGGGCAAAGAGGCCGGCAACGACGGGGTTGTCCTTGACCTTCTCGGCCTGGGCCTTGATGGCAGCCTGGATCTCGGAGATGCGCTTGGCGCCCTCGGAGTCGCCGCCGGAGTACTTGGTGAGCTCTTCGTCATAGCCCATGATGAACTTGATGTGCTCTTCCAGGTCCATGGAGGTCTTCAGCACGATGAGGTGGCGGGTGGCGTTCTCAAGGTAGCTGTCCAGCTTGTGGTCGACCTCGCGCATGCGGCGGTGCAGGAGCAGGATTTCCTCGGCGTTGAGGCCCTTGTCCTCTTCGGCCATCTCCTGCAGCTTGGCGGTGAGGCCGGTCACGACGCCCACGTACTCGCGCAGGTTGAAGTCGAAGACAATCAGACCCACGCCCATCTGGGAGGCGATGACCTTGGAGAGGCGGTCTTCAAGCACGCCCAGATGCGTCTTGACGATGCCTTCCAGCTCGCCGTTGTCGAAGGCCTCGAGGGCCTGGGGATGGACGGAGATGTTGCCCAGCATGAATTCGGCGCGCAAAAGACCGACCTTGAAGCGCGGGAACTGGCGCAGGCGGGACAGGAACATGGCCTGACCCACGTCGGCCAGGATGAGGCCGACCTGCGTCTTGGTGATGGGCAGCTTGGAGACGTCAAGCTCGCCGCCCACGTCGTGCAGGGGCAGCATGCCGCGGTAGACGCGGCCCCTTGTGCCGTCGACGGTCACCTCGCAGCCGTCCAGGGCGCGGATGGCGTCGGCATGCTGAATGCCGATGACGGCGGGGATGCCCAGCTCGCGGGAGGTGATGGCTGCATGGCTGGTGTCGCCGCCCACGTCGGCCATGATGGCCGTGGCGATGCGCATGCCGGGAACCATGTCGGGGTCGGTGCGCTCAGCTGCCAGCACGTCGCCCTTGTTGACCTTGTTCAGCTCCAGGGCGGACCTAAGGTAGCGGACGACGCCGTGTCCGGCGCCGCGGGAGGCGCCGTTGCCTTCCAGCACGACCTCGGCATTGGCAAGGGAGGACTCGTCCACTTCCCTGCGGTGCATGAAGATGGTGGAAGGATGCCTCTGCAGCTCGTCGTTCCAGCGGGTCTCAGGACGCGCCTGCACAAACCACAGCCTGTCCTTGGCGTCGATGCAGAACTCCGTGTCCATGATGATGTCGCCGTAGGCCTTGGAGACGGCGCGCACGCCCTTGGCAACGGTTTCCGCCTGGCTTAGGGACATGGCCCAGCGCATGGACTCGAGCTCGGGGACTTCCTCTTCGCGGGTGCCGCCGCGCTCGTCGTAGACGATGCGCATTTCCTTGACGCCCATCTGGCGGATGATGACTTCAGATCCGTCGTCGCGCTGGAAGACGTACAATTTGTCGGGGGTGACCTTGCCGCCCACAACGGCTTCGCCAAGACCGTAGCTGCAGTCGATGCTGACCAGGTCCTTGCGGTCGGTGCCGCGGCAGCCTGTGGCTGTGTCGGCGGCAAAGGCGGTGCCGGAAACGACGGGGTTGATCATCTGCATGATGCAGACGGACAGGGAGGTTCCCTCAATGGCCCAGTCCTTCTTCGCCTGCTCGCCGATTGACTCGTCGCCCAGCTCGTCGGCCTTGGCCAGGGCGTCGGAAATGGCCTCGCGGCGGTAGGTCATGGAGCGGAGGTTGTAGGCGGAGGCGCAGTCCCAATGGTAGGCTTCGACGACGTTGTCGGGGCCGACCTGGTTCAGGTAGGTGTCCTGCAGGCCGGCAAAGGCCTTCTTGCGGCTGTCCTCGCCTGCTGCGGAGGAACGCACTGCCACAGGGGTCATTTCATCTTCGCTCTCTGCGCAGATGTCCTTGTAGGCATTGCGCACTGCCTTGTCCACTTCGGAAGGCAGGGGGCAGGACAAAATGGCGGCCTGCACCATCACCGAGCGCTTGCGCAGCTGGTCGATGCCTTCAGGGGAGGTGGCGAAGCCTTCAACAACGTTGTTGATGAAGGTGCGCAGCTTAGTGGAGCCCAAATCATTCTCTTCAGCAACCTGGTCCTGCACCATCTTGCCCAGGCGGCGGACCAGCTTCTGCAGATAGTCGGGATCGCTGTTGATGACCGGATCGTTCCAGTCGATGCGGGAATACTCCCTGTCAACAACGGTCCGGACAACGCGGCTGTTGACCTTGCACTCATCAAGGACGCGGTGGAAGGCCACGGAAGAAATGGCCCTGAAGTGCGGGGCCTGGATCTCCTTGATCTCGCTGATGATAGCCGTGTTGTAGTTCTTACCGCCAACAAGCAGTTCAGCACTTTCACCGAGCTGAACTATATCCGCACCTGTCAGCACAAGTTGTTTTCTAATGGCTTCAGGGGACTTGGCCTCTGGGCTAGAAGCTTCCGTCTTCGCGGACGACTGTTTGGACATGATTTCCTCCGGATCTGGGGGTAGTAAGCAGGGGAAACTAGAGACGCAGCCACCTTGCCTAGACAACGGTCGTGTTGCCGGTCAAAAGGGAGCAGACATTCCCATAGTGTTTATTTTATTTGTACCCGACAAGAGCGGTTCTGTCCATGAAAGAGCGCAGAAAAGTGTTCCAAGAATGAAACAGAACCGCCGTCTTCATCGGGTTTGCTGGAAGGTTGCTTATTTGTCTGCGTCCAGCTTCATGCCGCACCTGGGGCAGAACTGGGCGTCTTAATTCCATTGAACTGCGCTCAGTATCCAAATCCAAAAAGAAAGA
>CAZWGJ010000101.1:0-6717 GCA_964633375.1 uncultured Desulfovibrio sp. | reverse complement strand
CTTAAAGACGGAACATCGGACAAAACATTGTCAGAGTCCTGCCCAGAGGAGGCGGCGGAATAGTCCGCCAGATAGCTGGCCTTTATCGCATGCGCCTTGTCCACCCTGTCGTATTCAGAGGACTCAGGCCTGTCAGAGAGGATCCCTTCCCTGGACGGTGAAACATATCCTTTAAAGCGCCGCATACTCTTACCCCCATATCCTGCCCTGGACTGCACGGCTGCCCTGCAGGGCGTGTGGGCACTTCATACTGTTTTTGGCAAGCTGCCGACAAGTCTTTGACGATTGAAGGAATGTCTGCTAGAATGCTTTGTTTCAAGGGATTTTCAGAATAGTCCGATTGCGGGCGTTAATTCTGTTGCTATTTACCGGCAGTTTCTCTATACTGTCCCCTCGAAAACTTTCAACTAACTCACTTTTCATAGGAGAAGACATATGGCCAGCCTGTTCGGCACCACTTCTGATATGGTTATCCAGCCCGTTACTGAGAATGGCGTTGAGTTACTGCTCGCCATCGACGAAAAGGGTCTTTACTTCACCACCGCCAAATACGTGGACAGCAACCTCGCTGATCCCAACCGCTACACCGGCCGTGTGAACCTGACCGAGCGCCTTGCCGCTCTCGACCTTGATGCCGCTGCCCTGGCTGAAGCCAACAAGGACAAGATCAAGAAGGCCGGCGAGGGCGCCGACAAGAAGAAGATCAACCCTCTGAAGGCTTCCAAGCGTGCCATGCGCGGCTAAGAGGTTTCAAGCACCATTCCTGCACAGACTGTACGACTTCCATCGTCCTGTCTGCCCGGCGCAGCAAGACAAGCGCTGCGGGAGCTGGCCTCTGCCAGCCTGGGTGTAGAATGGATGCTGCCCAAATTTCAAAAAAAGCGGCTCCCTTGTTTTAGGGGAGCCGCTTTTTTTTCGTTCCAAGCCGCCTCATAGGTTGGAGAGCAGCTTAAAGCCGCCAAAATGCCAAAAGCCCCCTTCTTTTGCCAGCGGACAAGCTGGCCTCAAAGAAGGGGGCTTCTGCTTTGCGGCAGCCGCACTGAAAAACGTGCCGCAAATCGTTCTTCTGTTTTTTGCCAGGAGGCTACTTCTTTGGTGCGAAGAGGCTTTCCAAAGATCCGGCATGCGGCTTCTTGTCCTGGCCAAAGACTACTGAACACGCCAGCCTGTTGAAGTCTGCAGTCCTGCGGATCTCCTGAATCCTGAGGCTGGTCTCCATCTTCATCAGCGTCACCTGCAGAAAAACCTCAAGGCTTTCTCTGTCCGCAAGCTGCCCTGCCTCTTCCCTTGCCAGGACAGACTGCAGCATCTTGGGCAGGCTCCCTGCATCCACGCACCCATCCTTGACAAGGACGGCATCAGCCCCCAGTGCATTCAGTTCCCCGACTGCTGCCTCGACTGCAGTCTTGCGTTCCTGCAGTTCTTCCTTTGGCAGCTTCACATATCTGTTCTCTTGCGAATTCATGACAGGCTCCGTTCCCTGACCCTTACCGAGATCCCCGCATAAGGGAAAAGCAATATTGACAAAATGGCTACCATATCCCCCAGTGTTTTTCAATTCCTCTGCCAACAGGGGCAAAGTGCCGGATGCAGGGGCACCAAAAGCCCTCTCCCTCCACTGTACACTTCCCAGTGGAAACGGTAGTCTTTGAGCCGTCCTGGCTTCTTGCGCTTCAGCCGATCCGGCAGGGACAGGACACCCCAAAAACGCAGCACCAAAAGACAATAGCCTGCAATTTAAGGAGGCATCCATGCAGTACTTTGAAGCCAAGGGGCCGGCCAACACGGCAGAAACCGTCCGTCTGGCCAAGGAAGCAGCCATCGAACGGAACATAGGACACATCGTTGTTGCCTCAAACTACGGCGACACAGCCTCCCTCTTCCTGGACATCGCAGACAGGACGCACATTGTCTGCGTCACCCATGCCGCAGGCTATGCCGGACCCGGCATCTGCGAAATGGCCAAGGAGACCCGCACAAAGCTGACAGCTGCCGGCATGGACGTCCTCACGACCACCCATGTCCTGAGCGGGGCTGAGCGTGCCTTAAGCTCCGCCTACCACGGCATAGGCCCGGTCGAGGTCATGGCCAAGACTCTGTACATGCTGGGACAGGGCACCAAGGTCTGCGTCGAGGTTGCCGTCATGGCGCTGGATGCAGGCCTCATCCCCCACGGCGAGGACATCATAGCCGTAGGCGGCTCAGGACGCGGCGCCGACACCGCCCTCATCCTGGCGCCGGGACACGCCTCCCGCATCCTTGAGACCAAGATCCGCGGCATCATCTGCAAGCCCTGGGACTTCTAGCCCAGGATCCCGCTTTTGCCCTTTTTGCCGGCAGCAGGCATAATTCCTTGATATTTCACGCTTTCAATTCTGCCAGCCGCATCTTTTAAAAAAAAGTTTACCTGAATCAAACTTTTTTCTTGACAAGAGGGCCGGCTTTCTATAGTTTCCCACTTGCGTCAGGAAGTACTTCAAGACGTATGCCTTTGTAGCTCAGTTGGCAGAGCGCGTCCTTGGTAAGGACGAGGTCTCCAGTTCAATCCTGGACAAAGGCTCCATAGAAAACAACAGGGAATCGCATAGTTCAATGCGGTTCCCTTTTTTTGTCCTTAAGACAAGTGTTTTTCTCAGCAAGAACAGAAGCTGGCCTGCTTCCCCTTTTATTTCTGAAGGCAAAAAGCCCCTGGCGCAGAATGACAAAGCAGATGCTGCTTGTACATCAAGCTAATAAAGGCAGGATGTCCAGCACAGGCGTCCTGCCTGCCGTCCATATAAAATGGCATTCCATGCATAAAGGGCAAACTGCAGCAAATCCCCTATTGTGGCAGCTAATTTCACACAGTCTTTGACAGTATCGGCATAAAAAGGGTATAAAATAGTTTGTTGTGTTGTGAAATAGCCGTCTTGTCACCACACAGTCCGATTGCACCGCGCTGAATGCTCACGCCTTTCCCCCAAAAAGACATGAACGACACAGCAGCCAGACGGGCCGGAAGAGCTTTTATGGCATACAGGCCAGAAAGGCATTTGGCGTTGACTATGCGGTGAACTGTGACAGACACAGTATCCCCCCTGGCAACACGGCAGACAGGCAGGCCAGCACCTGCCTTCAATGACAGCACTCCTGCCGCATTCACAATGAACCGCCGCCTGGTTCACTCTTTTTTTTGTTTCCAGACGGCGTTGACTATACGAGGACGGAGATCCTGCAATGATTAAACTGTGCCATGTCCACAAATTCTTCGGCCCCCATGAGGTGCTGAAAGATGTCAATATGCAAGTGAAGGAAGGCGAGAAGCTTGTCATCATCGGTCCTTCCGGTTCGGGCAAGTCAACGACTGTCCGCTGCATGAATGGCCTTGAGCTTGTCACTTCCGGGCAGGTTTTTGTGGACGGTGTTGAGCTCACGAAAAAGAACCGCACCCAGCTTGTGCGCAGCACCTCTGCCATGGTTTTCCAGCAGTTCAACCTCTATCCCCACCTCAACGTCCTGAGCAACCTGACGCTTGCCCCGATCAAGCTCTTCAACAAGAGCCGCAAGGAAGCCGAAGAGCTGGCCTACCACTACCTGGAAGTAGTCGGCCTGTCCGAGAAGGCGCTCGTCTACCCGACCACCCTGTCCGGCGGCCAGCAGCAGCGCGTCGCCATCGCCAGGGCCCTCTGCTCCCAGACCAAGATCATTCTCTTTGACGAGCCCACCTCCGCCCTGGACCCCGAAACGGTGCAGGAAGTGCTCAACGTCATGACCAAGCTGGCGCAGGAAAGCATCACCATGGTCATCGTCACCCATGAAATGGGCTTTGCCCGCGAGGTGGCCGACCGCGTCATCTTTATGGACCAGGGCACCATCCTTGAGGAAGGCACCCCCGACCACTTCTTCGTCAATCCCTACCACGACCGCGTCAAGCAGTTCCTGGGCAAGATCATCCACTAAAAAGCCTTCATACGCCTGTACCCCAAAGACTGCCGTGAAGGATACCCTATTTTGGCAAAGGCCGGCGGCCTGAGTCCGCCTTTATGTCTTTGCCATCTTTCCCCCGCAATCGCTTCTCTCATTCCAAGAGCTTATTCCGCCTTTCGGGCGGGACAGCTCCATCTACCAACAGGAGATTGCCATGGCTTTTTTCAAGAAATTCAGTTCTCTCTTCCTTGTCGCAGGCATCTTTCTCGGCCTGACCGCTGCCAGCGTTTCTGCCGCAGACCTGCCTGAAGACGTACAGAAGATTGTCAAACGTGGCAAACTGAACGTCGGCGTCAAGACCGACGTCCCAGGATTTGGCATGCAGGATCTTTCCGGCGACTACAAGGGCATGGAAATCGATCTCGCCAAAAAGATTGCCGAGGCAATGGGGCTTAAGGGCACAGACGTGAAATTTACCGCTGTCACCGCCAAGACCCGCGGCCAGCTGCTCGACTCCGGCGACATCGACATGGTCATCGCCACCTTCACCATCACCGAAGAGCGCAAGAACACCTGGAACTTCTCCACACCCTACTACACGGACGCCATCTCCCTGCTCGTGAAGAAGAACAGCGGCATCAGCGACTATAAGGATCTTACCGACAAGATCGTCGGCGTCGCCGAAGGCGCCACCTCCAAGAACATGCTGCTCGCAGCCGCCGCCAAGGCGGGCGTCACGCTGACCGAAAGCAAGAACACCCAGACCTTCCCCGACTACCCCTCCATCAAGGCCGCCCTTGACTCCGGCCAGATCCAGGCTTTCTGCGTGGACGGCTCCATCCTCACCGGCTACCTTGACGCCAACACCACCCTGGTCGACAAAGTCCGCTTTGCCCCCCAGCAGTACGGCATTGCCACCAAGCTCACCAACAAGGGCCTTGCCGGCTTCGTGGACAGCCTCGTTGTGAAGTGGCTCTCTGACGGCACCATTCCTGCCATCCTCAAGGCCCACAACGTTGCTCCTTCCTTCAAGGAATAAGCTTTTTCTTTTCCCTGCCGCGCCGCTGCCTTGAAGGGAGCAGCGCGGCAAAAACGCATTGTCTTCTTTTTTTCCGGAGGGGGATCAGCCTTCAGACTGTACTCCTAGGGCCTGGTCCGCCTCCGGTTCCTCTCAACCAGGGGGACCTCTTTGTTTGAGCAAATTTTCTCTCTGGAGTGCTGGAAGCTGTTTTTAGCAGACTGGCACCTTTTCGGGCAGGCCTTCGGCGTGACTGTAATGGTGTCCATCCTGGCGCTCCTGCTGGCACTGGTGCTGGGCATAGTCTTTGGTGTCATGTCCACCTCAACCTATGCTGTGCCCAGGTTCATCGCCCGCGGCTATGTTGAAACCCTGCAGAATACCCCCCTGGTCCTTCAGGCTTACGTCTTCTACCTCGCCCTGCCCTACATCGGCTTCTACATGGGGCAGGTCTCGGTCGGCATCTACGCCGTCGGCATCTACCACGGCGCCTATATAGCAGAGGTTGTCAGGGCCGGCATTGAGTCCATACCGCACGGCCAGACGGAGGCGGCCGCCTCGCAGGGCTTCACCTACGTGCAGACCATGCGCTGGATCATCCTGCCCCAGACGGTCAAGATCGTCATGCCGCCCCTGGTCAACCAGATGGTCAACCTCATCAAGAACACCTCCGTCATTGCCCTCATAGGCGGCACGGACCTGATGAACCGCACCAATGACTGGGCAACGACCGGCGCCAGCATCTACGGCCCGCCATTCCTGGTCTGCGGCATACTCTACTTCATTCTCTGCTTCCCCCTGGCCACCTGGGGGCGCAAGTACGAGGAGAAGCTGAAGGAGCGCGACAAGCAGGTTGCAGACGCGCCCAAGGACGACTCGGCCGACGGCGGGAAAGGCCCCGCAGCAGCTGAAGGCATCACAAGAGAAGCTGAGGTGAAGGCATAATGTTTGAAGTCATCAGCAAAACTTTCACCCCCGAGATCACCATGTACCTTCTGGGCGGCGCCTGGATGGTCATAGAGCTCTCAGCCATCATTGTCGTCTTAAGCCTCTTCTTCGGCCTCATCCTCGCCCTGCTGCGCTCCTATGAAAAGTTCATCCTGGGGCGCCTGGCCGGCATCTACATCGAAATTTTCCGCAACACCCCCAACCTCATGTGGGTGCTGATCTGCTACGTCTACGCCCCCATGCCCACGGCGTTTTCCAGATGCGTCTTTGCCTTCGTGCTCTTCACGTCGGCAGTCATTGCAGAAATCATCCGCGGCGGCCTCAACTCCATCTCCAAGGGGCAGTTTGAGGCGGCAAAGTCCCAGGGCTTCAACTTCGTGCAGGCCCTCATCTACATCATCCTGCCCCAGACCTTCCAGAACATCACCCCGACCCTCTTGAGCCAGGTCATCACGGTGGTGAAGGACACCTCCTTCCTCTCCATGGTCGCCATGTCAGAGCTGATGTTCCGCTCGCGCAACGTCCTCTCCCTCCTGCCCCGCTACACAGGGCAGAGCGTGGGCATTGCCCAGGTCGCCGTCATCTTCGGCTTCGCTGCCCTGATCTACTTTGTCATCAACTTCACCCTGTCCTGCATCGTGCGCTCCATGCAGAAGCGCCGTGCAGCCAAGATGGCGCTTGTCCACACACCGGCAGAAAAGACAGCCGCCTAACCAAACATTTGCAGCAGTGCAAGGAAAAGCCCCTGCATCCATTGAGCGGATGCGGGGGCTTTTCCTTATCCCTAGCCTGGGCTGACAATCCTACCAGTACTCTCCAAGAATTCTGTCCAGCAGCATGACCAC
>CAZWGJ010000100.1:0-6721 GCA_964633375.1 uncultured Desulfovibrio sp. | reverse complement strand
CAAGGACAAAGGCAGCATCCAGCTTGGCATGACGGTTCGTCCGCTGACCAGCGAAGAGCTGAGCCAGGTTGACGACGACATCAAGGGCGGTCTGCTCATCATTGATGTTGAGGACGACAAGCCTGCTGCCGAAGCCGGCCTCGCCCCGGGCGACGTCATCCTCAAGGCCAATATGAAGCCTGTACGCACCCTTTCCGACCTCTCCAAGATCGTGAACGGCGAAGGTGCCAAGCGCGGCGCAGTTGTTCTGCAGGTGTACCGCAGCGGCGCAGTCTTCTTCCGCTCCATTGAGCTGGAGAAGAAGGACAAGTAAGCTCAAGCTTCATCACTAAATAGACAATTGTTTGTTCCAGGGCTGCCGGAGAAATCCGGCAGCCCTTTCTTGATCCTGCGCCCTGGAAGGCGCCTTGATGCTGCGCCTTTATGCCTTCTTGCCCATTGAATTGCTCAATGCTAAAATTGCGGCAGATGATTTTAGGGCGTGTTGACAAAATCGTGATAGGGGACTGGTACCCACTAACTATTGCAGTTTTGCCAACATTAAGGCATTGAATATATACAAATAGGAGGAAAATGATAGTGTAGTCTTTACATATCGCGTAGCAAGGCTTCGCCAGTTTTTTATCTTTTGGAAATAGTTCTCCACAAGATGTCGAAGCTTATAGATATATGTATCATAGTATCTTTGATCTTTACGGTTATTCTTTGGAGGAATAACTGCTTCAGCAGGGATACTTTGCACAAATTCGATGATAGCATCGGCGTCATAGCCTTTATCCGCCAAGATATATTCGGGCGATAACCCTTCCAGCAGCTGAGTTGCCTGCGTGCAATCAGCTATATTGCCAGCTGTTATCACAAAGTTGATAGGGAGCCCATTTGCGTCAACAGCTGCATGCATCTTGGTATTTATACCTCCCTTAGTTCTACCCGCATCCTCTGTTCCACCCCGGGCACCCATGCCATGCTGATGCACTTTGATATGACTCGCATCGATCATAACCCATTCCCAATCTGGGTCGTCTATCATCTTTGCGTTGAGCATTTCCCAAAATCCACTTTTTGCAAGCCTCCGGAATCTGACAAAAACACTGTTCCAGTTCCCATACCATTCCGGAAGATCCCTCCAAGGACTTCCTGTGCGCATCACCCACAGGACGCCATTAAAGAATGTTCTGTTGTCGCCAGCAGGACGACCACGTTTACCTTTGGTGTCGGGAAAAAAGGTGGCAACTATAGCCCAAAGTTCATCGCTGATATCATGTCGTTGGAAGCTTTTAACGGTCATACTGATCCTCCTTAGGAATCAGTACGAATAATATTTGATATGAACCACCTTGACAAAAGCAATTGGGCCTTGATTTGATGTTCCCATCGTGGGAAGAGAGGTAGTAGCTGAAATCCCTGCTGTATTGGCTGGGTTGCTACCGATGCCCATTTTGTCAACACGCCCTAATGCAATGTTTTCAAGGCAGTATTTCCATACAGCCTGACAAAAAAAGGAGTACTTGACGTATGGCGCTGCATCCTGAAGCCGGCTTGCTGGCTGATCCGACCACTTTGGAGAACATTCCCGCCCTCATCTCCAGCTACTACACCCTGGTGCCGGACTTGCATGAGGCTGCCCAGTGCATCAGCTTCGGGACCTCGGGACACAGGGGCTCCGCACTGAAGGCGACGTTCAATGAAGCCCACATCCTGGCAGTCACCCAGGCTGTCTGCGACTTCCGCAAGGAGATGGGCCATGCAGGTCCGCTCTTTCTTGGCTGCGACACCCATGCCCTCTCAGAGCCTGCCTACCGCACGGCGCTGCAGGTCCTTGCCGCCAACAACGTGCCGGTCAGAATCGCCAAAAACAACGCCTATACGGCGACGCCGGCCCTCTCGCATGCCGTGCTTCTCTGGAACAGGACGCACCAGGGCAAAGATCGGGCAGACGGCATCATCATCACGCCCTCCCACAATCCTCCCTGCGACGGCGGCTTCAAGTACAATCCTCCCCACGGAGGACCTGCCGGAACAGGCGAGACCTCAAAGATAGAGAAGCGTGCCAACGAACTGCTCAAGTCAGGGAATGCAGGTGTCAAAAAAATAGCCTGGCAGGAAGCACTGAAGAGCAGCCTGGTCGAGGAGTTTGACTTCACCGCAGCCTATGTGGACCAGCTGTCGGACATCATCGACATGAAGCTCATTGCAGATTCCGGGCTCAAGATTGGCGTTGACCCGCTGGGCGGAGCCAGCCTGGAGCTCTGGCAGCCGATAGCGGACAGGTACGGCATCAATCTGACCGTGGTCAACCGCTGCGTTGACCCGACCTTCCGCTTTGTGCCCCGCGACAAGGACGGCAAGATCCGCATGGACTGCTCCTCCCCCTATGCCATGGCAGGGCTGCTCAAGATGCGGGACCAGTTCGACCTCTGCTTTTCCTGCGATGCCGACTCAGACAGGCACGGCATTGTGACAAAAGACGGACTGATGAACCCCAACCACTATCTCTCAGTCTGCGCCTGGTATCTTCTGCGCACGCGCACAAACTGGCCAAAGGGCTGCGGCATAGGCAAGACCGTGGTGACAACCGATCTGCTCAACCGCGTAGGCAGAATGCTCAATCGTCCCGTCGTCGAAACGCCTGTGGGCTTCAAATGGTTTGTCGAGCCCCTGTCCTCAGGAAAATGCGGCTTCTGCTGCGAGGAAAGCGCAGGGGGCTCCTTCCTCTGCTTTGACGGCACAACCTGGAGCACGGACAAGGACGGCCCTCTGCTCTGCCTGCTCGCCGCTGAAATGATGGCAAGGGAAAAGGCAAGCCCCAGCGAGCTCTACCGCAGGCTGTGCGGGGAGCTTGGTGAGCCTGTCTATGAGCGCCTGGACTCTCCTGCAGACGGGACGGTGCGCTCCAAAGTCAAGGCACTTGGGAAGGAGGACGTCGCCATCAAGGAGCTTGGCGGCAGCCCTGTGACAGCCGTGCTGACCAATGCCCCCGGCAATGATGCTCCTATAGGCGGCGTCAAGGTCGTCTCAGAGGACGGCTGGTTTGCCGTGCGCCCCTCGGGCACAGAGGACATCTGCAAGCTCTATGCCGAGTCCTTCAAGGACGCAGACCACCTCCATGCCATCCAGAAGACTGCCAGCGGCTTCCTGGAGAAGCTGCTGGCAAAGTAGGGCAGGGCACTGCCTCACAGTGCACAAACGTCCGCACAAGGACAACTGACGAACCGCAGCAGGGTCCTCCCTAAAAAAGAGAGGACTCTGCGTGCGCCCGCCATGCACGAGGAGTGCCTATGCTTGAAACCATCATCCAGAAGGGCAAGGAAGCCGTCATCAGCACAGCCGTCAACACCATCGTCAAAACCTATGGGCACAGATACCTTGACGGCATTCTGCAGGTTGTCGAGGCGGCTTATCCTACAGTCACCTTCAAGCTTGCCGGCGTGCCCGACAAGACGTTCAGCGCGACGATAGGCACCATTGAGATTTCAGAAGCAGGCGACCAGATAAGGATGGGGAACTTCCGGTCCGAGACTGAGTTTGTTGAGACGGCCTTAAACCGCTGTGTGCCCGAGGTTATTGAGATTTCCAACAGCGCGGCTCAGGCTGTCTTAAGCAAGGCCAGAGTCATCCTGTAGCTTTCCTGCAGCCTTTCCAAGACCAAATCAAAGCTGCCGCAGCGGCGCATGCTGCCCAATCCGGCACGGCACAGACAAAAGCAGCTTTTTCGTTTGACAAAGCGCCAGCAATGCCCATGTTTAACAAAAGCGGCAGAAGACTGTTCAGATGACAGCTGGCAGACCAGGCCAGGTTCATGTTCCTGCTGCAGCGTTCTTTGAAAAATCCACGCATGAAGGAGAACATATGTTAGGTTCCCTGCTCAACAAGGGCAAGGAGGCTGTTGTCAACACAGCCATTTCCACAGCCCTCAACACCGTCGTCAAACTGTACGGCAGCCAGTACCTTGACGGCATCCTGACCATTAAAAGCATCAGTTATCCGACGGTTGTGTTCACCCTGGAAGGACTTCCCAACCAGGAGTTCAAGGCTGAGGTCGGGAGCGTTGAGATTTCCGAGCCTGGGGATGCGGTTATGCTGTCCGACTTCCGTTCGGACACAGCCTTTATCGCCGCTGCCCTCAACCGCTTTGTGCCCAAGGTCATAATGGTGGAAGATCCCAAGGTCCAGCTGGCACTGCGCACAGTCAGGGGCGTCCTCTAGCCCATGCTTTTAGGAGAAGGATGCCGCTGACGGCTTTAAGCCGGCACACTTCCCGATGGTGGAAAAGCTGCAGGACCGCACGCTGTCCGCCTGGGCTTACCGCGGCTGGACGGATCTGCCGCCTCTTGAACGAAGACAAAAGAAGCAATACCCCAAAATGGTGCAAAGGGAGAGTGCGATACCGGCTTTGAGGTATTGGACATGGTACTGCATGCTTATGTCGTTGACTTCATCCGGCAGCTTTATGCTGTACAAGCAGCCGCCAATTAATTCAACCTCCGCCTTTTTCCCGTTTACCGTGATGTCCCATCCACTGTCCGCCGGTATTGATAAAAAGAGCCGATTATCACCGTTTTTCGTCGCAGCACCTGCTCTGACACCCACTCTAACAGATCCGTTTTGTACGGAGATATCTTCCGCCTTATGTGATTGCGCCATATCCGCGCATTTTTTTAAGACGTCTAAGTTTAGTGCATAGAACTGCACGGCATCCCAGTCAAAGTTGTCTGCATTTGACTGGACCTCAACAACACTGTCGCTGCTTTGCGTACTGGGGATATAGAAAACAGATGGTGAAAGCCAGCAGGCATAATTTGTTGTAAATTTTCCATTTATGTAAATTGATGAATTTGCCCTGTCGTTTTTCCATGGTATAGAGCCATACAGCGCCTTATTTGCTGTATTTTGATTATCTAATTGAATCTTTGCTCCATAGTTGTCTTTATTCTTGATAATACTATATTTTGCAGGTGAATAAAGGTCTTCTTCTATGCCAAAAATTTCTCTATAAATCCTATTTTGATACTCAAACGGATTAGCTGCCTCTTCTGCAGCAGCATTTCTCTCATGCCCTGCAGCGGTATACGTAAAGGCTATAGGGAATGCATAGGGATTTAAGAAGACGGTCTTTCCGTTCTTGTCCTTCCTGCCTGTCTCTATAAGACCGTTGACAGCATAGGGCGACAACACATACTTGACACCCAAAAGGGAATCAGCTCCCAGAATTGAGGTGTTGGTAATGCACATGTTGTCTCCATTGATTGGATAGCCAAGGCTGTTCAAAAAGTTTCGTTGGTTGGCGTCCGGCGAACTGGTGTAGCCGCTGATTGAAGCATAATTATAAGCTATGGCTTCATTGTAGTTTGCCGTCAATCCGCCTTTAGTCATATTCCTCGTTGTTGTCTGGGAAATACGATAAAAAGAGCTGTCATTTGACTTTATATCACTTATTGTCTTTTCCTGTGCCTTTATATAAGCTTGATAACTGACAACATTGTTGTCTGTATATCTATCCATCAGATAATTCGCATTTACTGCTATATCTATTGTACCAAATGAAATAAATAAAACTAAAATAATTTTTCTAGCATATGTAGATTTAACTTTGACAAAGTCAAACAGCAAAAACAATATTGTTGCAAGTACAAAAGCACCCGCGGATTGATAGACATATTTAAGCCCTTGCACTGGCTTATAAAAGAATAAGGCTGACTGTACAGCAGCTAAAACACATGCTATCGTAAGTATTTGGGATATTTGCTGTTTTCTTACTTTCCTGCTTCCTGCTGCAGCCAGGAAGAGAATCGTAAAAATACCAACGTAAGAATAGCGGTAATGGTAGCTGTAAACGTTGCTAAAAAGCGAGAAAACTGTAAGCAACGGATTCCAGTAAAATATTAAAATAGAACAAAGAAAAAGCAGAAGAAAAACTGCACGCTTTTTTATGTTGATTTCACGATTAAAAAACGAAAACAACGCCAGAACAATGGACAGACTGCCGCAGAACAAGGCAGCACTGCCTAAATCACTGGCCGCACCATAGCTGTACTTTTGGATGACATTGGTGAAATCACCCAGCAGGGAAAAATCGATTAAGCCGCTGAAGTTTAGGACGCCGCGGTTTCCCTTTCTTAGAGCACCTATCGTTGGCAGAAACAGCGCAGCACTCATCATTATGCCCAAAAGCATGCTTGCTGCATATCTTAATGAGCGCTGCAAAAACAATTTTACCGTGGTCTTATTGTCAACTGCAAATAATGCAAATTCGAATACAAACCAGATGGCAGAAAAAACGCAGTCGATTCCAGCTGCATACCAGTTAAAAACAATTGCTGCGCCAACAACAAAAGGCAGAGCTGCCGCTCTCTTTCCGCGGGCAAGGTTGGATACCTGCAGCAATATGAGCGGAAGCATGTAGACGCCGTCCAGCCACATTATATTGCTGCTCTGTGCTATGTTGTATTGGCACAGCCCATATCCTATTGCTGTTAGAATATAGACTGCGAGAGCATCATTCTGACCTGCTTCAAATCGTTTTGTGCAAAAATAGGCAAATGTCATTGAAGCTGCTGAAAGCTTCAATGCCGCCGTAATGTCAAAGAACGCATGCAGCTGCGATTTTTCAAAAAACAGTATCAGGAGATTGAATGGCGACGACAAGTAGTAGCTGAAGACGGCCAAATTGTTTCCGCCAAGCGTCTTGCCAAATGTATAGCCAACTGAATTGCTTCCGCTT
>CAZWGJ010000099.1:0-6948 GCA_964633375.1 uncultured Desulfovibrio sp. | reverse complement strand
CTTTGCGGCAGGGCTGGCCTGCGAGGGCTACAAGCCCTTTGCCTGCCTCTACTCAACCTTCCTGCAGAGGGCCTATGACCAGGTGGTGCACGATGTCTGCCTCCAGAACCTGCCTGTGACGCTGTGCATAGACAGGGGAGGCCTTGTGGGGGCTGACGGCAGCACCCATCAGGGCGTCTTTGACATAGCCTACCTGCGCCACATCCCCAACATGCATCTTTTGGCGCCCAGGGATGACAACATGCTGGTGCGCTGCGTTGAGACGGCTGCAGGCTTTGGAAAGCCCATAGCCTTCCGCTATCCCAGGGGGGCCGGATTTGGCGTGCCGGTGGACGAGCATCCGCAGGCGCTGCCCATGGGGCGCGGGGAAACCTTGCGCCAGGGCAGGGACATTGCGGTGCTGGCAGCAGGTCCCTGTGCCTGCCTTGCCTGTGCGGCAGCTGCCGAGCTGGAAAAGGAAGCCGGCGCCAGCATACTGGTCTTTGATCCGGTCTGGCTCAAGCCTCTGCCTGAAGAGCAGATTCTGGAGATCCTGAAGGGTTTCCGCTATGTCCTCACTGTGGAGGAGGGCGTCAAGGCGGGAGGCTTTGGCAGTGCAGTGCTGGAACTGGCGGCAGACCATGATCTGCTGGCAGGACTGCATCTTGAAAGGCTTGGCGTCCCCGACAGGTTTATCGAGCATGCGACCCAGTCCGAGCAGCGCAGCGAGCTGCAGCTGGACAGCGAGGGGATCAAGAAGAAGCTGAGAGAGATGGCTGAGGGGATGAAAAGCTGAGAGCCTTTGCGAGTGGTGTGACGGGCATTGGAGCCTCATACGGCTTGCAGTGGAGTAAGGGAGTTGCATTATTACAGCATGATTAGCATGTCGAAAATTTGTGCAGACAGCGTCTGCACAATTTCCATGAGATGGTGTTAGGATGCAGACGGACTGGTGGAGAGGGTGGACTGCTCTTCGGGCATTGGAACAGTTCAGAGAACTGACTGTCTAAGATATTGCGTGGTATCAGTAAGTTGCAAGGAATTATAAAGGAAGGAAGGCGGGGCGCAGGGTATGTTAATGAATTTGCCGGAATATCTTTCTATCATCGAGGACATAAAGCGCGAAATACGGGAGGCTCAGTACCGTGCGACAGTGCATGTGAACGCCGATTTGCTGCTTCTCTATTATGATATCGGCTGCATTATCAATGAGCATAAATGCTGGGGCAACAAATTTATAGATTCTCTTGCCACGGACATCCGCACAGCCTTTCCGGGGAACAAGGGGTATTCTGTCCGCAATTTGAAGTATATGGCAAAATTTGCTGAGGCCTACCCGAATCGGGAATTTGTGCAGACGGTGTCTGCACAAATTCCCTGGTCTCACAATATCGCGATTTTGGAGAAGGTTAAGGACGCCGGGCAGAGAGTCTGGTATATCCAAAAAACAACGGAGAATGGATGGTCTCATAATGTTCTTGTCCACCAGATAGAGAGCGGGCTGTATCAGCGGCAGGTGCTGGCGGACAAGGTCTCTAACTTTGCAGAGCGTCTGCCGTCTCCGCAGAGCGAACTGGCAGAGCAGACCATGAAAGATCCGTATGTGTTCGATTTCGTCCCTTTCAGGGAGAATATGGAAAGGGACATTGAGCAGGCTCTGGTGCATGATGTCACCAGGCTGCTTTTAGAGCTTGGGACGGGTTTTGCCTTCTTGGGAAATCAGTATCATCTGAACGTCGGCGGTGACGATTTCTATATCGACTTGCTGTTCTACAACTTGAATCTGCGCTGCTATGTTGTTGTCGAGTTAAAGACAGGGGAATTCAAGCCGGAATATGCAGGACAGCTGAACTTTTACCTGTCGGCAGTAGATGGGATTTTGAAGAAGGAGCACGACAATCCTTCCATCGGCCTGCTGTTGTACAAGAGCAAGAACAATCTGGTGGCTGAATACTCTCTCAAGGATATATCAAAGCCAATCGGTGTGAGCGAGTACAGAGTAACCAGCAGTCTGCCAGATGACATAGTGAAGCAGCTTCCGTCCGTTGAAGTGCTCAAGAAGCGGATCAAATAGAGCTGTGATGACGGAGTTAGGATAGAACTTGACGATAAGCTTCAGGGGAGAAGAAGATGGCTGATGTACGTATGGCATACAAGATTTGGAGCTGTGGAGTTCTTATCGCCAGTTTACTTGTCCCCTCGGTTGTTTTGGCAGAAAAACAGGAAGAAGAGCTTGCCCCTGGATTTAATATTTGTCAGAAACGGGCAGATGAAGCTAAAACAACTCCTGAATATAGAGGAGCTATAAATGAATGTTATGCAGCAGCTAGTGAATACTGGGAATCCATTATCAATAAGAAAAACGAAGCATACAAGAAGCGATATGATGGCTCTCCGGAGAAGCAGCAGAAGGTAACAAACTTTCATCAGGCTTGGATTGAGTACAGAGGCGCTGAGGTTGACCTAGTTAGTGCTGATGGTGGAACCATGCAAATTACTATGTGTCCGTACTTTTATGCAGTCTTAACTAAAAGGATGGCAAGATTACTAGAAAGTGGTTTGTTAGAAATACATGAAGATGAACTTGCGCCTGGGTTTAATATCTGCGTGAAGCAGGCCGTCTCCTTTAAAGATTATACAGATTTTATAGGAGCCTTAGGCGGTTGCCTTGGTTCAGCGCAAAGGTACTGGGAGACTGTTTTAAACGATAAGAATAAATCCTTTATGGAGAGTTATGCAAGCCATCCGAGCAAACAGCAATGCGTAACAGCCTCTCAAGATGCCTGGATAAAGTACAGAGACGCTGGAATTGATTTAATCCTGGCTGATGGAGGAAATTTGCAAGCTATTAGGGCTTTGTACTTTGCTGCGGGGGAAACCAGAAGGCAGGCTGGGACAGGCTATAGAGGGGATTAGGTGTGGAGTATATGGTGGGTGATGCTGTGAAGCCTCTTTTATAGGAGTAAGGTATGGCTGATGTCAGGATACTTATTGGCGGTGAGTCCTTCCGTGAAATCCGCGAGGGCGGCTACTATTATGTTGACAAGACAGACTTTGTCCGAATGCTGTTAGCCAGAATCCCCGGCAAGGCTGTCCTCATCACTCGTCCCAGGCGATTTGGAAAGACGCTGACACTGTCCATGCTCAGGGATTTCCTGGACATTACTCAGGAGAGTAGCGGTATTTTTGCAGGCTTGTCCGTCTCCCAGGACAAGGAGCTTTGCGGCGCATGGATGAACAAATGTCCCACGATACTTCTGTCTCTAAAGGATGTGGATGGTGAGTCCTTTGAGGAGGCTTATGGGAGCTTTTTGGGGACTGCTGCACGGCTGTGTGAGGATCATGCCTATCTGCAGGACAGCCCTGAGGTCCTGGATTCGACGAAGAGAGTGCTGAGAGCCATCCAGTACCAGACAGCGGAAAGGTATCAGGTTGCAGATCTGCTTATCACTCTTTGCAGGGCTCTTAACCAGAGGTATAAGAAGAAGGTTGTTGTCCTGATTGACGAATATGACGTGCCGCTCGCCAGAGCCCAGGAGAACGGCTACTATGGCAAGATGCTGAAATTTGTCCGCAAACTGCTGGAAAGCGTGCTTAAGTCTAACCCGGCACTGGAATTTGGACTAATGACTGGCTGCCTGCGCATGGCCAAGGAAAGCTCCTATACAGGACTGAACAATGTCAAATGCTTTGGCATTTCTGATGCTTTCTTTGCTGATAAAATTGGATTTACAAAAAGAGAAGTCGAACAAATCCTTGCTGATGCAGACTTTAGTTCCAAAGAAGATGAAGTACGCACCTGGTATGACGGGTACTGCTTTGGAGAGCACCATGAAATGTATTGCCCCTGGGATGTCTTGCAATATGTAGATGATTTGCAGCATGACCCTGGCGCTCAGCCGTTGCCATACTGGCTTAATTCGGGCGAGAACAGCGAAGTCAGAAAATGTGTGGGCCGGACAGATCTGGACATTGACGACGACGTTTCTGAACTGCTTCAGGGGCAGGAGCTGCGGAAGGAAATCAATGAGTATCTGACCTATGGAGAGGTCGATGCCAGGGAGCAGAGTTTGTGGACGCTCCTCTATCTGACAGGGTACTTGACCGGTTCAGCTGCCGAGCAGCTGGACTCAGGCCATAAGGTGGTGGCACTGCGCATCCCCAATAAGGAAGTGCATGCCGTATTCCAGAGAGCGATTGGGGAGTGGTACAGGGACCAGGCGGATGAAGCCAGCCTGCAAGCCCTGTATGATGCTCTCTGGAGCATGGATGAGAAGGACATGACTGATGTTGTTTCCGATCTGATGATGGAAATGATCAGCTATCATGACTATAAGGAAGCATATTATCATGCGATTATGGCAGGCCTGCTGAGAGGGAAATATACAGTTACCTCTAATTACGAAAGTGGTCTTGGCAGGGCTGATATCAGGGTGGAGAATGCAAACAACAACAGGGCAGCCGTTATTGAGGTGAAGCATGCTTCTTCAGAGGAGAGTATGGAGCAGCTTACGAAAGAGGCTTTGCAGCAGATACGGGAAGAAAAGTACGATGCACCTCTTGTGAAAAAATATGGGACGGTTCTGCACTGGGGCATGACATTTTATAAAAAAAGCTGCCTGGCAATGTGTGAGAAGTATACCGGGTAGCGTATAGCGGTCCCCTTCTTTTTGGCTCGATGACCTGCATCTGGCTGAGCATTGCCGGCAGGTTGTCGAAAAGTGCTTGCTAATAGTTGGAAACTATGGGAAGAAAACCTCATGCAATCGCCCCTCTCGTGAGGGGCGTGGATTGAAACTCCCCTTAAGGAAGAGAGGTTGTCGAAGCAGAAGTCGCCCTTCGCGTGAGGGGCGTGGATTGAAACTGACTTGCTCGATACTATCCCCGAGTCTGCACTAGTCGCCCCTCCCGTGAGGGGCGATCTTTATTGGAACTATGAAAGCAGCCTCGTCTGACACAGGGAAGTTGGCCTGTGCAGCGTCTCAAGGTAACGCTCGAGCAGGACGCCCTCCACGGGATTGACGTCATGACCGTAGGTGCCCCGTATGGCGAGCGTGATAAACTGCACAGCCTTGTCCAGACTGAGGGAGAGGGATTCCCCCTGCATGAGGGAGCCTGTGAGCACAGAGGCAAAGATATCGCCAGTCCCCGGGTAGTGCACGGGGATAAAATCGCAGTCCAGACGCCAGAACTTGTCCAGCTTGCGCTCATAGGCCAGAACTGAAGAGTAGACTGGCTTTTCCAGTTCAGGGACAGGCATGCTTGTCCCTACTACTATGGACGGACCTCTGTCAGACAGGGCCCGCAGATAGTCCTTGAGGTCCTCCAGGCTGTGCGGTGCCTGATAATCAATGTCCAGCAGCAGGCAGATCTCCGTGAAATTGGGTGTAATGACCGTGGCACGCTGTATAAGCCAGCGCATTTTGGTCACCATGTCCATGCTCATGGTGGGGATAAGCACTCCGTCATCGCCAAGGACAGGGTCCACTATGCATAAGCCGTTGTCATCCAGCAGCTTGTCCATGCATTGCGCCACAAGGTCCATCTGCGAGGGAGAAGCCATAAACCCCGAATAGACCCCGTCAAACTTTTCACCTAGGCGCTCCCAGTGGGCGAGCATTGCCTGCATGTTGTCGGTCAGGTCCAGCATTGAGAAGCCTGATGTCCCCACAGTCTGCGTAGACAAAATAGCCGTAGGCAGGGGTATAGGCTGGATGCCCATGCTGGAGAGCACAGGGATGGCAGCGGTCAGGGAAGTGCGTCCTATGCCGGAGATGTCGTGTATTGTGACCACACGGGGGATGATATGCATTGCCTCTCCTCTTGCTGCGGCTTAAGCAGCTTAATCGTCATGCAGTTTTACGGACTAATGCACCCCAGGTCAAACCGGCGCCTGATAAAACACCAGACGGTTTGAAAGGTGCCGCCCGATGTGATACCCGATTATAAGTCAGCATCCCTAAGGGGGATCGCGCAGCAATCACAAGGAGCTGGTCCCATGAATCAACATCGTCATATTTACGGTCCTGTCCCGTCAAGAAGGCTGGGGCGTTCTCTGGGCGTAGACCTTCTGCCCTTCAAGACCTGCACCTATGACTGCGCCTACTGCCAGCTGGGGCATACCACCAACCATACCATGCAGCGCCTGGAATATGTGCCTGTGGATGAAGTGCTGAGCGAGCTGGCTGAGCACCTTGAGCACGACAGGCCGGACATCATCAGCTTTGCCGGATCTGGCGAACCCACGCTGCACAGCGGTCTGGGGCGCTGCATAGAGGGGATTAAGGCAATGACCGATGTCCCCACAGCCGTCATCACCAACGGCTCCCTCCTGTGGATGCCTGAGGTCCGCAGGGACCTGGCAAAGGCGGACATGGTCAATCCGTCCCTGGACGTGGCTCTGCCGTGCACCGCCAGGACAGTTAATATGCTGGCGCCAGGGCTCAGGCTGCGCGACGTCCTCAGCGGACTTGTGACGTTCTGCGCTGAGTACACAGGACGCATCTGGCTGGAGATTATGCTGGCAAAAGGCATGAATGACAGCGATGAGGACCTGGAAGCCCTCAATGAGGTGCTTGCAAGGCTTGAGCATGTGGAGCGTGTACAGCTTAACACGGTGACAAGGCCTCCGGCAGACAAAAACGTGCTGGCCCTGAGCGCAGATGAGCTGAAGAGCGTGCAGTCTAAGCTCTGCCGTGAGAGCGAGATTATTGCCTCCTTTCCCAAGAGCACGGCAGCAGCCTCGACGAACGATATAACCAAGGATGATGTGCTGGCGCTTGTCAGCTGCCATCCAAGCACAGTGCAGGGGCTGTCAGCAGGGCTTAACGCCGATGAAGCAAAGGTCCGGCAGTATGTCATGGAACTTAAGAATGAGGGACGTATTGCTGCCGAGGAAAGGGAAGGGGAGAAGTACTGGGTCTGTCCTGTCTAGCCTGATATCCTGCCTTTAGCGCAGCTCCAGGATAT
>CAZWGJ010000098.1:0-6970 GCA_964633375.1 uncultured Desulfovibrio sp. | reverse complement strand
GGCTGCCAGTTCCGTCCTGAGTTCAAGTCCCGCCCCATGCAGCCGCATCCTTTGTTCAGGGAGTTCATCAAGGCTGCCGTGAAGATGTCCCAGTCGGGAAAGTGCGGAGCCCAGAAGAAGGCGTAAAGGAGATTCCATGTCAGAGCGTTTATTCGGCACTGACGGCCTCAGGGGGAAAGCCAACAGCTACCCCATGACCGTGGATGTGGCGCTGCGCCTGGGACTGGCTGCCGGCACCTACTTCAAGAAGCTGCCCAACTGCCAGAACAAGGTCGTCATCGGCAAGGACACCCGCCTGTCGGGCTACATGTTTGAGTCTGCCCTGACGGCGGGGCTGTGCGCCTCCGGCATGCATGTCATCATGACAGGACCGCTGCCCACGCCTGCCATCTCCTTTCTGACGAGGAGCATGCGCGCCGACTTCGGCGTGGTCATCTCGGCCTCCCACAACCCCTATATGGACAACGGCATCAAGTTCTTCGACTCCGAGGGCTTCAAGCTCCCCGATGAGAAGGAGGACGCCATTGCCGCCATGGTGCTGGACCAGGACTTCCACTGGCCGTACCCCAATGACGACAAGGTCGGCCGCGCCAGCAAGATTGACGATGCAGGCGGCAGGTACATAGTCTACACCAAGAGCTGCTTTCCTGCGGGCATGACGCTCTCAGGTCTGCGCATCGTGGTGGACTGCGCCAACGGCGCAAGCTACAAGGTCGCCCCCCTGGCTCTGGAGGAGCTTGGCGCCGAGGTCATCTGCGTCGGCACCAGCCCCAACGGCACCAACATCAACGACCATGTGGGCGCCCTGCATCCCGAGACCATGGCCGCAAAGGTGCGCGAGGTCAGGGCGGATCTGGGCATTGCCCTTGACGGCGATGCGGACAGGCTGATCATGGCTGACGAGCACGGTCATGTCCTGGACGGCGACCAGCTGATGGCCATGTGCGCCCGCGACCTGATTGAAAGGGACAGGCTCCCCGGCAGGGCCATTGTGGCGACGGTCATGAGCAACCTGGCCCTTGAGCTCTTCATGAAGGAGCAGGGCGGGCGCATGCTGCGCAGCAAGGTGGGCGACCGCTACGTCATGGAGATGATGCGCCGGGAAGGCGTGCTCTTTGGCGGCGAGCAGTCCGGGCACCTCATCTTCAGGCGTTTCTCCACCACCGGCGACGGTCTGCTGGCTGCGCTGCAGATTCTGCGCATCGTGCGCGAGAAGGAAAAGTCCCTGTCCGAGATCAGCGGCCTTCTGACGCTCTTCCCGCAGAAGCTTGTCAACGTGCGCGTCTCCACCAGGGTGCCCTTTGAGGAAAAGCCCGTCATAGGCGAGACCGTGGCCAAGATAGAGAAGGAGCTTGGCGGGCGCGGCAGGGTTGTGCTGCGCTACTCCGGCACCGAAAACCTCTGCCGCATCATGATTGAGGCTGAGGACGAGGTCAAGGTGGACGTGTTTGCCCAGGAGCTGGCAGACGTCGTCCGCAAGGAGCTTGGCTAGGCGATCCGCCTGGTCTGACGCATAAAAAGTCTTTTAGTGCGGCGCACGCTTCACTGTCCTCTCAAGGGCAGCGGGGCGTGCGCCTTTGTTTTGCCGTGTCTTGTGAAGCATTTCTCAAAAAGTGATGCCAGTTCTTCAAGCGGGCTGCAAAAACAGGTCAGAACTTTGTGAAGAAGAGTGCAGTCTGCGCTCAAAAAAGGAGCAGAAAGGCAGGCCTGGGGGCGGCCTTGAAAAAAAGTTTCCAATTTAGTCCACACAGGTGTGGACTGAGGTCAAAATTCTTCTGGAAAAAGGGGCAAAAGCAGGCATACTTGCAGGACTTGCAGCCTCTGGCAGTCCATTGAGCCAGAGACTGGATTTGGGATGCAGCCAGCCTGCCTTGAGGCTGCACCAGTATGGCGCAGTGTATTTGGCAACCCTTTGTTTTGGCATTTCATGTGTTTTAGGGAGAGATGCTATGGCCAGAAGATTCTACAAGACAGCCCTCTGCGTGTATGAGGATGAGCGCAGCCAGTTCACCTGCAACGGACGCCTTTCCAAGAAGCAGTTTGTCAGCGAAATCCTGAGGGCGGCAGCCTCCGCCATGCTGAAGGATCCGCAGAGCTACCGTGCCTTTGGCCCCTACTGGTGGGTGCTCAAGCGCATCATGCTTGAGCACGGCATCACCATCTTCGGGCGCTTCCTGGACCAGAAGTGGCTCAGGCGCTGCGACTACGGCAGCGACTTTGACAATGCCTTTGCCGCCTGGCTGTACTTCAGCCAGTCCCTTGAGGAAGGCAGGCAGCACCAGAGCGAGCACACCATCTACTTTGCCCAGAACGAGAAGGCTGGGCTCTACACAAAGGACACCTACAGGCTGATGGACAGGGACATGGAGGTGTTCCGCGCAGCATAAGTGCCGTCCTGCCGGATGAAGGCAGGGCGGGTGCCGGGGCTGTGTTTGAAGAAAATTTCGCCAGATGGATTGAAGACTGCAGGCGGAAGGTGGGGGAGGAGGGCCTGCGCAAAGCGCTGCAGGCTTTTGAAGAGCAGCTGAAAAAATAACTTATGGACGTGATCTCAAGCTGCTGTAAAGCAGGCAGGGGGATGCCAGGCCCAGCGCATGAGCCGGCATCCCCCTGAACGCAGAAAAGGTGTTTTGCCTGAGCGCAGAATGTGGGATCATCACGTGGGAAACAACGTGGGATCCCTGCGCCGCCCTTTACAGCTGGCTGATGATCTGCGCTATCGCATGTGCTGTCCTGCTCCATTGAAAAGTGGCTGCATGCTCCCTTGCCTGGGGGACTTGTGCGCTGCAGTCCTCATTGGCAAGCTTCAGCAAGGCCTGCTGCAGGGCTTCCTGATTGTCCATGGTGAAGTACTCTGCAAAGTCTTTGCAGACCTCGCGCACAGGCGGGATGTCGGAAGCAATGACAGGGACTCCTGCCGCCATTGCCTCCAGCGGGGGCAGGCCGAAGCCCTCGTAGCAGGAAGGAAAGACCAGGGCTGCAGCATGGCGCACAAGATGCCTCAGCTTGTCGTCATCAATGCGTCCGGCAGCCTTGATGCGCCCGGGTGCCAGGGACAGCAGGTCTTCCAGGCTCTGTCCGCCTGAAATGAAGCCGTCGTACTTGCCCACCAAAAGCAGGTTGTGCGGCAGCCTGTCTGATACTGCCGCAAATGCGCGGCACAAAAGGTCGATGCGCTTGTGCGCCTTCAGGTTTCCTACAGCGATGAAGTACGGCGCAGCGCTGTCTGCCCCGCTTTTCCCTGCTTCTGGCAGATCTTCTTCCTGCGCAAACCAGACCTCGGACACGCCGTTGTGGACGACGTGCAGCGCACCCTGAGGTCTTCCTACGCAGCGCACAAACTCATCTGCCGTAAACTGGGAGACCGTCAGGACAGCCTTTGCCTTCCTGCGCACGGCGGAAAAGACGAAGCGGGCGTAGGCGTGCCGGACAGGGCTTTTGACGACCTCAGGCAAAACCAGATGGGCTACGTCATGCACTGTGACCAGCAGAGGCACGGAAGAGAGCAGGGGGATGTTGTAGTGCGGGACCCAGAGGAGGTCCGCACCTTTTGCAGCCAAGGGCAGCAGGAACTGCTCCTTGATGGAATAGATGCGTGCCTGGCAGGGATAAAACGACACCCGCCCTGTCTCAAGGCTGTCCTTGGGCAGGGGAAGCTTTTTCAGCTTGTCTTCATCCCCTATGAGCCTGAACTTGCAGCCGCTCAATTCGCGGACCAGCTGGGGTACGGTGTTTTCGATGTAGACGCCGATGCCGGACATGCCAAGCATGCGGCAGTCTACGGCTATGCAGGAAGGAGTATTGGTGCTCATGGCAGTCCTTGGGAATTGAGGGAGGGGGGAGGCATCAGGCAGCCGCAGCAAAGCTGCCGCAGAACGGCGCAGGGCAGGGCATCCCCGGCAGCCAGGCTGTCAGCCGCGGTACAGCAGTTTGACGCCAAGCATCCTGATTTTGAAGTCAGCCTTGAAGAAGCAGAGCAGCAGCTTCTTTAAAGCTGGATGGAAGCTGCAGTATTTTTCTATATAATAGCAGCGCGAAGTATTCATGCACGATATTGCGAATATTTTATTCTTTAACTTAGTTAGTTTTTTTCTTTTATTTGATGATTGTGGCGAATATATTCCTTTGTCAAGACGGCATTTATTTTCTGTCTGTTCTTTATTTTTGCGGCAAGGATGTTTTCCTCAAAATAAAGGAACGTCTCCTTGTCAAAGCTGCCGATTGAAGACATCGTCTCCAGTTTGGACATGAAGAAGCAGCCCTGCACAACGTCAACAAAGGCTATGTCCTTTCCGGCATAGTGTTCGTCGCCATAGTAGTTCTGGTCGTTGAAGTCTTTGTGCAGCTTCTTCAGCAGCCTGCTCCAGACAAAGGCAGGCGTGGTGCAGAAGAGCAGCAGATTTGCCAGCTTCGGCGTCCGCCAGGCGCAGAGGTTCGGCGTCGTGTCAACGCCGTTGAAGTACGTTTTGGCGGTTATGAGCCCTATTTCATCATGCTCTTCCAGCGCAGCCGCCAGGGCGGCCAGGGTTGAGGGCGAGACCTCGACATCGGGGTTCATGATGCCGACAAAGCGGATGGTGCCAAGCTCCCCTGCATAGTCGATGCCGATGTTGTTGCCGACGGCATAGCCGTAATTCTTGTCGGCAAAGATCAGGTGGACAGAGCTGCTTTCTGAAAACGCCTTTTCCAAAAGCTCCTTTGCGTTGTCGTCTGAGCAGTTGTCGACAATGATGATCGAGATGCCGGCGTCCTGCTGCAGGAGGCTGCGGACAGCAGACAGTGTCAGTTGCGTTGTATTGTAGTTGACAATAATGAGGGCAGTCTGCTGCAGCAGTTTTTTTGCAGACGCTTCTTTTTCGTTTTGCAGGATTGTACCAGCCGCCTGGCTGGCAGCTGCCTGGAGTTCTTCCATTGGTATGCCTTTCTCTAAGCCCTGGCAGATGGTCCCCGGTCCGGCTTTGCGCCCCGCGGAACGTTAGTTCTGTCCGCCGGCATCCTCTCCGCTTAAAGTCAGAAACTGTGCTGCGGTCAGCTCCTCGGCCCTCACAGTCTGGGGAAGGCCCATTGCCGTGAGCCGCTCAAGCAGGTCGGTGCGCCCCGCCTTGCGCAGCACGCTGCCAAGCTGCTTGCGCCGCTGGGCAAAGCAGAGCTTGATGACGCCTGCCAGCACCTGCGGATTTTTGGGCAGCTCTGCCAGGGGCCTAGGCGTAAAGGACAAGACGGCCGAGTCTACCTTCGGGGGCGGCATAAAGGCGCCTGGCCCCACATAAAACGCCATGCGCGGCACCCACCAGCTCTGCACCCAGACAGAGAGGGCGCCGTAGTTTTTGGAGCCGGGGGCTGCTGCCAGGCGCTGCCCCACCTCCTTCTGCACCATGAAGGCGGCTTTTGTGCACTGCCGGCAGCGCGCGGCTATGTCCCAGATGAGGGGGGAGGCCACATTGTAGGGGAGGTTGCCGGCAAGCTTCCAGTCCCCGGGAAGCTCCTCCCAGGGAAATTCCAATGCATCCATGCAGCGCACCTCGGTGCCGGGTATGCCCCTTTCTGCATGCACCTTTGCCCAGTAGCCGTCCTTTTCCAGCAGCAGGAGCTTTTGGTGCGGCAGCTCCTCCAGGACGTCGGTCAGAGCACCAGGACCGGGCCCTATCTCCAGGACCTGGTCTTCCGGCTCCATCTCCAGCAGGCCTGCTATGCGCCGGCAGATTTCCGGCCTGCGTAAAAAGTGCTGTCCCAGGCTTTTCTTGGGGGCAGGATTGTCCATGGAATTTGGCATGCTTTCCTCAAATCAGGCTCTGTCAAAGCGGTCAAAGGCCACCACCATGCCGGCACGCCCCTGCGTGGCGGATCTTAACCTGGTGGAAAAGCCGAAGAGCTGGCGCATGGGGGCCGTGCCGTGCACGGTCTTCTGCCCGGACTGGTCCTCCATGCCGTCCACGCGCCCGCCGACCGAGTTGAAAAGGCCTATGGCGGATCCAAGCTCGCTGTCGGGCATGGTCATGGTGACGCGCATCACAGGCTCCAGCGTCACGGGCCCTGCGTGGGCTATGGCTTCCTTGACGGCATGGTGGGCTGCCATGCGGCAGCCCGGCACGGTTGTGACGCCGTCCTTTCTCTCTATGCCGGTGATGACCACATGGATGTCCGTGACAGGGTAGCCAGTCAGATCGCCGCTTTGCAGGCAGTCCCCCGCCCCTTCCAGGGCGGCCTCCACAAACTGCGGCTGGATGACCTGCAGGGCGGCCTTCTTGTCTGAGGGCAGAAAGTCCCCTGTCTCAACCACCACGCCCTGTCCTCTTGGCAGGGGCGACACGGAGGCAGAGACATTGCCGTACTGGGCTGTCTTGCCAAGCTCCCTGTCAAAGAGGAAGGAGGCTTCGCCCTCTCCTGTCACAGTCTCCCGCAGAGTCACCATGGGGGCGCCGCTTCTGGGCTCTATATGGTACTCCCGGCGCATGCGTTCCAAGGTGACGTCCAGGTGCAGCTCGCCCATGCCTGAGAGCGTGCGCAGGCCGGTGTCCTCTTCGGTGTGGGCGATGAGCGTCGGGTCCTCCTCGCAGTAGCGGGCAAGGGCCTCGTCCAGGGTCTTGCCCTCGTCGGCGTTGCGGGGCTCAAGGGCTATGGTGATGACGGGATCGGTCTTGTCTATGGCCTCAAGCTTAAGGCTTGCTCCGTCTGTGTAGGTTTCCCCCGTGTGGGCGCTTCTCAAGCCCACCATGGCGACGATGTCGCCTGCAGCCGCCTCGTCCACCTGCTCCATGTGGTCTGCGTGCAGGCGCACCAGGCGCCCCACGCGGTCCTTCTTGCCGGAGGAGGCGTTGGTGAGGACTGTGCCCTCGCGGCAGCATCCCTGGTAGACGCGCACAAAGGAGGTCTTGCGCCCGTCGCCCATGACCACCTTGAAGACCAGCCCGACAAAGGGCTTCTCTGGGTCTGCTGCAAGCTCCACGGTCTCGCCCTTGTCGTTGAAGGC
>CAZWGJ010000097.1:0-6983 GCA_964633375.1 uncultured Desulfovibrio sp. | reverse complement strand
GCATCCCTTTTCGACGCCCTTTTCGAAGCCCTCTTTGTTGCCAATCTTGACACCCCTCTGAATCAGGTCGTTTCTCCAGGCTTGAGCTCTTTGGGTAACCGTCATAACAGCTTCCTCCATGGTCTTAAATTTACGGATTCCAGTAACTCCGTATCTTTTTAACAAAGTGTATATGGCCTCGGCAAGATTTTCTTTAAGTTTTTCCGTATTCGGAATGCTCTGGACAGTTGCCATCAGCTTGGGGGCAAATGCCTCCACTTCGTCAGGCGTCTGGCAGTGGGCCAGGGTAAGGATTTGAAAGGCCAGGCTGTCGGTGCGGACGATGTCTGACTCCTGTCCGTTTATCCGTAGTTTCTTGGTCGGCACATCAACCAGAATGTATGGGCAGTGAAGGTGTACATCCTTGGCCATCTTCTCGGGAACTGGGAAGTCCATGTCTCTGACAGAGTCACAAGTTGTCCAGGTGTCATTCCCTATATGGAAGACTATAGGGAAAATGCTTGGAAATTGATGTTTTGTCAGCATTTTGTCATGGACATAGCAAAACCTCATCAGCTCCATGCGGTATCCCAAAAGCCTGTAAGGCATATCAAGGTCATTTTTAGTTTGAAATTCAAGCATCATATATGAGTATTTGAATTTAGAATCCTTCCATGGAACAATCCATATATAATCATTGAAAGATTTACTGAAATGATTGTCAATAAACGCTGCTGGAAATTGCTTCAATTTTTCTAGAGCGATATATTTCACATCATCTTGATAAAGGATGTCGCACAAAAAAGAAATAAAAACAATGTCAAATGAAAAACAATCCTTCAGAATTGCATCAAGAGGCCTTGGCGGAGCTGCCATTTCCATGATGCCGAGATCTGTCTGGTAACTTTGGAAATCGTCATTAATGTACAGGGCCAGGTGCTGTTGCATAGAGTACTCCTTCCCGTATAACGGGCAGACATACTGAAAACAAGAATCACTGAAAACTAAATCAATCAGACAGCACACGGATAGCAACTACGAATTTACGCTTGTCACTACCTTTTTCAAAAAAAATATCAGTTTGAGTAAATTTTTTGTGCTCAAGTTGGCACGATTTATGCAGCAATGAAAGACGGCAAGGCGTGCTTCCAGATAGTTTCCTCCTTTCAGCAGCGGACAGGAAGCGGCTGGGAATGGTTTTCCCAGCAGGGCATAAGCTTTGCAGAGCCCGGACAAGGGGGATGAGACGCCCCCTGCTGTCCGGCATGGGCCGGCAGCAGGGAGCATGCGGCAGGCTTTTTTTAGATTCCGGGGCTCTTATCCCAGACGCCTTCTCCAAACCTGGGCGTTCTGGGCAAGCTCAGGGACAGCCTCCTCCAGGTTTTTGCACCTGGGAGCGTCCTTCAGGCCAAAGGAATACAGCAGGCTGCGGACTGCCTCCGCAAGGAAGGCGCTTAAATCGCTGCGCTTCTCAGGCTGGGGAATGTCCCGGACTGCTGCCAGCATCCTGGGGGCAGCCTCTTCCAGGGCGTCCAGGCTTTGGCAGCCGGCCAGTGCAAGGATCTGAAAGGCCAGGCAGTCGGTGCGGACAATGTCCGACTCCTTGTTCTTAGCCCTCATTTTTTTGTCCTGCACGTCAACCAGGGAGTATGCGGTATGCAGGGCGTATTTCTCCAGCTCCTTTGGACCTCTGCTCATGTCGAAGATGTCAAAGCATGTCTTCCAGGTGTCCTTGCCTATATGGACAGCTACTGGATCTATGGGCGGGAGCAGCTCTTCCTCTCCAACCAGCATGTTGTTGTCCAGGCAGTGATGCACTATGTCAGAAGTGTATTCCAGGAATTTGAGAGGAATTTCACGGTTGTCTTCAGCCAGAAATTCCAGCAGCAGGAAGAAGTACGCATTGCTGTACTCCGGTACGGGCACCTTCCACAGCAGGCAGTCAAAGCTCGGACTGACATACTTGTGAATGCGCTCGACCGGATAGAACTGCATATCCTCGGGGGCGATGAGCCCCTGCTTTTGATAGCGGATGTCGTTTAGGAAGGAAGCAGCCGCGATGTCGATGCCAAAGATGCTTTTCAGGACCTCCGCCACAGGCCTTGGCGGAAGACACTTCCCCTGTGTGCAGCACTCTGTCTGGCTGCTTTGCAAAGTGTCGTCAGTACAATGGGCTGCAGGCTGTTTCATAGAATCTCCTTCCCGCATTGGCGGGACAGATCAGGTGAAAGCAAGAAATCAATGAAAACGAAGACAATCAGACAGCACGCATATACTAACTACGCTTTTGCAGTTGTCACCACCTTTTTTCAAAAAAAAGTTGTTCTTTTTGGGATAAATTTTTGTACTTAAGTTGGCACGGTTTTTGCAAGAGATAAGGAGATGTCTGTCTTCAGCCGCCGGCGGGGTGCTCCTGCGGCCTGCTTGACCTTCCCTTTTGTCCTTCCTATTGTCTTGGCATTCGTCCCTTTGGTTCTTTTCCACCCTTTTTAAGGAGGGGTATTATGAAAGCTTTCCCGCTGCTCGGCATCCTGGCCCTGACGCTTCTTATGGGCGGCTGTGTCGGCCACCATCATCCGCCAAGACACGGCGACGACTCCTACGGCCGTCCTGTGACGGCAGGACCTGAGCATTCATCCTATGAGAGGGACCGCCAGTCCAGCTCCAGGCATTCTGACTATGGGCGTCCTTCATCCGACAGAAGCCAGGACATGAGGGGACCCCGCGAAGACAGAAGAAGGATGAACTAGCCGCAAGTCTTTGACGGCGGAACGGTTGCTTACGGCATTCCGCCCTGAAAAAAATGAAGAGGGCCTGCAGTGATCGTGCTGCAGGCCCTCTTCCCTTCTTTTTTTCTTTCCCGCTACAAGGCGCTTTCCAGGATCTGGCGGACCTCGCCCCTGGTCAGCTTTTTGTAGCCGGCATCAAGGATGATGACGCTTTTAGCGATGTCGTCCAGCATGTCCCTGCCGACGCCAAGCTCGCTTAAGTGCATGGCGGCACCCAGCTCCTTCATCCAGGACTCAAGGCATTTCAGCCCCAGGGATGCGGTCTCCATGTCCGTTTTCCCTTCAGGGCGGACTGAGAAGACGTTCATGGCAAAGCGCTTGAACTTTGCCAGGCCAAAGGGAAGGACAAAGCGGTAGTAGGGAAGCGTGACGCAGGCCAGGGTCATGCCGTGCGTGGCATTGGTCCAGGCGCTGACGGCGTGCCCCATCTTGTGGAGCATCCAGTCGCCCTTCTTGCCCAGGCCCAGGAGGGAGTTCAGCGCCCAGCTTGCCGTCCACATGATGTTTGAGCGGGCAGCGTAGTCCTGGGGATTTGCCAGGGCTGCACGCGAGGCTGTGAGCAGGGAGCGCATGAGCCCCTCGGCAATGTAGTCGCTGGTGTTGTCGTCCTCGCCTGAGAAGTACTGCTCGCAGATGTGGCAGAAGATGTCGTAGATGCCGGCGGCCATCTGGTATTTGGGGAGCGTATAGGTGAAGACGGGGTTGAGGATGGAGAACTTAGGATACAGCCTTGGACCGAACTTGCAGCCTCTCTTGTCGTGGCTTTTGCTGCTGGTCAGGACGGCTGTGCCGTTCATTTCGCTGCCTGTGCCGGCCATGGTCAGGATGCAGCCGACAGGCAGGATGTTTTGATCATAAGGCAGCGGCTTTTTGCCCATGTAGCATTCGTCCCAGAGAGCGCCGCTGAACCAGGCTCCGGCAGCAACAGCCTTGGCATAGTCGCAGCAGGATCCTCCGCCTACAGCCAGCAGCAGATCGGTTTTTTCCGCCCTCGCTTTTGCTATGCCCTGCTGCACGCGCTCCACCGTGGGATTGGGCATGACGCCGCCGTCCAGAACAACCTTCTTGCCGCAGCCGGCAAGGATGGCTGCAGCCTTGTCGTACAGGCCCGTCTTCCTGATGGAGCCTCCTCCAAAGACCAGCTGGACGACAGGGCCGTACTTGGCCAGCTCCTCTGAGAGATGGTCCAGGCTGTCCTCGCCAAAGTAGATCCTGGTCGGGTTGTCGTAGATGAATGAGCCAAGCATGCGTTTTTACCCCTTTTGTTTTGCTGCGCTTCAGCGGTGCAGGGCAGACTTGAGAAACGTCCAGTCCTCTTTTGTCAGCAGCAGAAGGCAGACGGCTGTGTAGCAGACGGCAAAGCAGACGCCCTTGGCAAAAAAGGCAAGCCAGGCATTGCCGATGCAGATGTACCTGGTGATGCAGAAGGCCAGCACGCCGCCAAGGCAGACATAGGGCATAAAGCAGCGGCAGAAGATGTAGCCTGAGCGCACCTGCATCTTTTTGGGCCAGTAGTAGCCGTAGTAGAAGGCCAGCTCGCAGGCCACGTAGACGCAGATGGCCAGGATGCAGCCGCCGACCTGGTAGTAAGGGATGAGCAACCAGGTGCAGGCAAGTCCCAGGATGGACGCAAAGATGGTGCACTTGGTGATGCCCTTGATGTCGCTGCCGGCCAGGATAAGGCTGGTAATGACCTTGGTGTGGGTGGAGAGCGAGCACAAAAGCCACAGATAGAGCCAGGGGACGATGCGCTGGTATTCCTCGCCCACGTAGAGGGTGATCATTTCGCTGCCGACGCTCATCATGCCGAAGACGCAGAAGCCTGAGGCTATGCTGGCGTACTTGGTGCCGGCATAGGCGACCTTGTGGAAGGCGTTCTGGTTGCCCTGGGCTACTATTCTGGACGTGGAGGGCAGCAGTGTGTTCAAAAAAAGGAAGCCTACTGCCCAGACGATGCTGATCATGCCGTTCAGGATGCGGAAGTCCGTCACTGCAGAGACGTCGCCCTGGATGCCCAGCAGCACCGGGCGGAGGTTTTCAAAGGAAAATTGGAAGATGCTGAAGGAGAAGATGTTGAGGAAGTAGGGCAGGATTTCGTGCAGGACGCCTTTGTCGATTCTGGGAATGAAGCTGGCAAAGGACACTTCCTTTTTGATCTTCCACACCGAAAGAGGCAGGACGGAGACAAGCACAAAGGCTGTCAAAAGGAAGTAGCTGAAGATGCTTAAGCTGAAGTAGATGGTGGCAAAGATGATCAAAAACTGCAGCGCCTTGGGCAGCAGGTTGCGCCGCTGGATCCAGGCGACGTTCTCCGTGCCCTCTATCAACTGGTCCATGCAGGCTGAAAACCAGTTGACAAGCGAGCTGGCAGTCAGGATGTACAGCAGGGACTTTAAGACGGCGTCCTCTTCCGGCTGCAGGTGGAAGAGCGGCGCGGAAAAGAAGGAGAGCACCAGGATGACTGCGGCGTTGAAGAGGGCGATGCAGCCGTACAAAGCCAGGTTGGTCTGGAACAGCTTTTTGGTCTTGTCGTACTTTTCCTCGCCAAGCCAGGCAGAGAAGAAGCGGACGCTGGTCGACTTGAAGCCCAGCTCCGTCATCTGCATGTAGACATTAATAGACGTGGCAATCCCGATGATGCCGTAGTTCTGGCTGCCGAAGTAGTTCAGCAGCAAGGGCACCGAGATAAAACCGTAGACGGCATGCGCAAGAGTTGCGATGACGCTCCAGACAATGCCACTGGCTATTTTCTGATTTCTCTGCATAGGTGTGAGTGCCTGGCCGGGACAATAAAGACAATGATGTATCGAAACTAAGGCATCTTACACCATTTGCTGAAGGCTTCAAGTAGCTGATCGGCCGTTCAGCCGCCCCGGCGGCAGCGGCTTTTAATCCGCCTAAAACTGCCCGCTGAGAGCCTGCTCATAAGCTGCCTTGTCCACCGCCCCCTCGGTGCTGACAAGCAGGACTCTTGAGGAGGCGTCAAGCTCAAGCTTTTCCCTGATGAACGTCTTGTCCTTGTCTGTGCAGAGGGCCTTGAGCACGCCTGTGGTCAGGGCGCCGGCAAGCCCCGCCCTGACTGCAGCATCCCCCGCTGCCGGATGCGCCAGGGTGCGTATGCCAAGGGCGGCCTCGCAGTCTGAGCAGGAGATGAAGCCGGAAGCCGTGCGGCGCAAGATCTCCCAGGCCTGCCAGCTTGGGCAGCCGCAGAAAAGGCTGGTGATGCGGGTCTCCTTGGGCCTTCCAGCGTCGTGCAGCATCCCGTCATTATACAGAGCCGTCTTGTAGAGGCAGTCGACCTGCTCTGGCTCAACCACTACGATCTTTATGTCAGGATACACTGAGGCAAGGCAGGCGGCCATGGCGGAGGCAAAGCTCCCCACCCCTGCCTGCAGGAAGACATGGGTCGGCTTGTCCTCCGCCAGAGCCTGCACAATCTCATGCACTATGGTGCAGTAGCCGTGCATGATCTGCAGGGGAATCTCCTCATAGCCAGGCCAGGAGGTGTCCTGCATCAGAATGGATCCCTCCGCCTCGCTCTTCTTCTTTGCCAGCAGCACGGTGCGGTCGTAGTTTTCGTCGGTGACAAAGGCCTTTGCCCCCTGGCTTTCAATCCACTCCTTGTGGATGGCGGCATTGCCCTTGGGAAGCAGCACCACCGCCTTGTGTCCAAGCTCCCTGCAGGCCCAGGCGACAGCCTTGCCGTGGTTGCCGTCCGATGCCGTCACAAAGGTCAGCTGCTCCTGCCCCTCCTTCCCTGCCAGGGCCTGGAAGGTGAACGCCTTGTCCTTGTTCCTTAGCAGCAGCTGGCGGGCTATGGCATAGCCTGCGCCAAGGACCTTGAAGGCGCCAAGCGAGAAGCGGGAGGACTCGTCCTTGAGCCAGACTGAGCCAAGGCCAAGGGAGGAAGCCAGCCCCGGCAGCGGGACAAGTTCGGTCGGCTTATAGCCCGGCATGGTCTTGTGAAAGGCAAAGGCGTCGGCTGTCGCCTCAAAGGACAGCGAGGAAACCAGCGGACTGGGGCTTTTGTCGGCAGAAAAAGGCAGCAGCGAAAAGGACGGCATGTGTTCAACTCCGGAAAGGCAGCGATGAAATGGCGGCGGAAAGGCACCCTGGCCCTGGGGCAGCGGGCGTCATGGGCTTTGATAGGACAAGCAGGCAGGCCGTGTCCACCCTTCCTTTCTGTCTTTTGGCGGGCAGGAGTCGAAAATGACT
>CAZWGJ010000096.1:0-6996 GCA_964633375.1 uncultured Desulfovibrio sp. | reverse complement strand
AAGAACTCTTGTCGGCAATGGGCATAGCGGAAGCTCAGATTAGCACTTACTTCCATGAACTGATGGAAAAGATTGGGCTGGCAGATTCGTGCAGCGCCCTGGGCATTGCCGATTTGGAGGAGATAGTCAGTTCCGTAAATCCGCAGAGGCTGGCCAACAACCCACGATCCTTGACCAGAGAGGATCTGCTGCAAATCCTGCCGGTGTAACCTACGTTCAGGCGGTCTGTGGCACACCCCTTCCTTTTCGCACCACAGGCCAGCCCTCCCGCCACTCCTGCTCCCGCCTTTCCTAATGCGCCAGGCAGGACGTGCAGAGCGGCAGATAGTCGCAGTTCGTGCAGAAGTCGTTTTTCATCTGCAAAAACGTCTCTGCATGCTTCATGTGGGCTAAGACAAGCTTCACCAGGGTCGGGCAGCGATGCAGTGCCTCTGCCTGCTTCTGCTTTATTTCGTCCTCATTCCTCAAGCCAGCCGGCTTCTTGAAGAAGGACTGCTCCCAGCCGCCCTTTGCCAGGGCTATGAAGGCGGCGTCAGACAGATCCCCTTCAGGCCAGGATGCCTGCTGGCCGCAGTGGTTGTCCTTGACCTGCTTGTGTCCTGCCAGCCCCATGGCGATGTAGGTCGGCAGCTGGATGCTCTTGGCGTTCTGGCTGAGGAAGGCAAAAAGCTCGTCCAGCCTCTTCCTGTCCCGGGCGTCTGGATGCTTCAGGGAGGCCAGCTCCTCTGCCTCCGCAAAGAAGTTCTCGTCCGTCCACAAGTCCGGCGTGCAGTCCGGCAGCGCCTTGCCCGTCTTGTAGTCCAGGATGATCAGCTTGCCGTCCCGCCTGTCCAGGCGGTCCAGGCGTCCTGTCAGCCTGAAGGAGCTTCCTGCCGCCTCAATGTGCCCTGTGAGATCATGCTCCAGCAGAATGGGGCAGGTCCCGCCCGGCATGGCATCGATGTAGGAGGCAAGCTTCCTCTGGCCTGCCTCGCGCAGGATGCTGAAGCTTTCAGGGGGAAGCAGGCTTGAGAGGGGATTGGCGTCGTCTTCAAGCTGGCTTGCAAAGAGCGCTGCCAGCTCCCTTTTCAATTCGTTCCTGCGAGGTCTGTCGTCCTCAGCCGGCATGCATTCCCCAAGGTGCTTTCTGTGGAAGATTTCCAGCACCTTGTGGATGAATTCGCCCACCTTCATGGGATCGTCCTTTTCATTGACCTCGTCGGGGGCGTTGAGGCGGGCCAGCTTGCGGTAGGCAAACTGCAGGGGGCAGTGCAGGTAGACGTCCAGGCTTGACGGGGACAGCGCACCTTTCAGCCTGGCATCCAGCGCCTCGCGGACGATGCCCTCGCAGGGGATGGAGCGCTTGTCCGCATTGAGGGGGACAAGGCGGCTGTCAGCCTGGGTGAGCGGGGCTGTGCCGGACTTGAAGAGCCGCCCCTCCTCCTTTTCCATCTGCCAGATGTATTCCTCCACATAGCGGCTGCGCGTCTTTTTGCCGTCCAGGAGCGTGCTTTTGCTGACGCCTTCCTGCCAGTAGAAGGAGACCGTGCCCGAGCTCTGGCAGAGGCGCATCACCCTGCAGGATGTGGCATCCTCAAGCTCCGAGAGCGGGGGCAGGCCGATGACGGCGCGCAAGGACTCAGGCAGAAGCAGGTCGCGCTTCCTTGGCCCAGGCAGCATGTCGTCCGTGGCCTCGGGCAGATAGAGATGGTCAAAGCTCAAAAGCGCCGTCTGGGCAAGGTCTATGATGACGACGTCCCCGGCGCTGGCATCCTTTCTGGGGGCAAAGGCGATGTGCTCCTGCGAGCAGAGCGCATTGAAGATGCGGGTGATGGTGGCAAGCGAGACTTTTTCATCCTTCATGAGGCAGGAGGAGAGGCTGGGGATGATGCTGTTTTCAAGATGGAAGAGGGCCTCCATGTCCAGGGGGGACTTCTCGCGCAGGACTTCAGCATGCTTGCGAAAGTAATTGCAGAGCTCCTTCAATGCACAGGCCAGGTCCTCAAGGCTGGCAAGATGCCCAAAGCCTTTGGTCAGGACGGTCAGGAGCTCTTCCAGCGCCTCGGTCTCATCCTCCCTGCCGGCAAAGCAGTCGTTGCGGAGCACGTCCTCAAAGGGATCGACAAAGCGCCGCCCCAAAAGCAGCTGGGAGCGGCAGCGCCGCAGCGCCGGCTGCAGGGAGCTTCCGTCCTTCATGGACAAAAAGCCCAGCACCGGCGTGTCCAGGCAGTCCACCAGCTTCTTCCAGTGAAATCTCCCAGCCTCATCCAGCATGCCCTGCAGGTCAAGGCAGGCGGCAATGAGCTGGCACAAGGCCGTCTCCCTGATGGTGAGCCCCATGGCCACCTCAAGGCTGGAGCGGAGCTTGTCCGGGATATGGTGCAGCAGCGGCATGAGCATGGAGGAGGAGGGCAGGACGATGGCCGCCCTGCCTTCTTTGCCTGAGGGCTTCTTCTGCCCCGCAGCCGCGCTTTTCCCAGCCTGGTCTGCCTTGGCTTCCGCCTCCTGCATGTCGGCTTCAAGATGTCCCTGCAGGGCAGCCAGCTGCGAGTGCAGATCGTAGCCGGCAAAAAAGCGCGTCTTTCTGCCTTTCCTGAAATTGGCAGACTTTCCTTCTTCCAGGACGGATGCTGTGCCGGGCATGACTTCGGCCTGCCACTCGTTGATCCATCTGGCGATGTGCTGGGTGCTCCAGTGGATGCCCCGCTGGTTTTCGTTGGCCATGGCAGGGTCCGTGTGCAGGCAGATCTGCGCTCCGGCATTCCACAGGGCGCGGAGCATGGCAAGCTCAGCCCTGCAGGGGACCGTCTCAACCAAAATGAAAAAGGGCCTCTCAGCGCCCGGCTGAAGCGTTGAGGGAATGGGCTGCCCGTCCTCTATGCTTTCCAGGACGGCCTGCGCCATCAGCCCATAGGTGGTGAGATGCTGTTTTTCAAGCTCTTCCAGGTAGCTTGAGCTGATGCTCCCCAGCGCCGACAAAAGGTGCACCACTGCCTCTGAGACTTCCTTGTCCTCAGGGCTGACAGCCAGGTCGTCCGGGACGAGCCCGTTGGCAAGGATTTCGTCTATGAGGGCTGTCAGCTGCTCCCCCCAGGGGATGAAGGCGTCAAGCCCCATGTTCTGCAGCACCTGCACTTCCTCGCCGCTGTCAAAGTCTGTGGCCGTGCTGTTCTTTGCCACATTGTGCAGCAGGACGATCTTGTCGTAGACGGAGGCTTCCTCTGCCGGCTCCTCCTGGATTGAGGCATGCCAGATGGACATCAGCTCCTTCATGGGCAGCATGCGCGGCAGGATGACGGCCTTTTTGTCGGCTGTGAAGCTTTCCTTCAGATGCCGCCACAAGCGGAAGGTGGGCGTGATGATGGTGGGGATGTGGTGCGCTGCATGGCACTCTTTGGCTGCGAGCTTTTTTATCTCCGGCAGGAAGGGCTTGTTCCAGGAAAAGACAAGAAAGGGTTTTGGCATGGCGTGCTCCTCTTTTTGTTAGGCTTTTTTGGTTTCTTATGCCCTGCTTTGAGCCTGGCTTTTTAAGGATTGCAGGGCGTCTTCAAGCTCATCCGGCGTGCAGAGCGCAGCATGCGCCCCGCTGCCTTTGACAGCACTTGAAGCAAAGCTTGAACCGTTGGGCAGCACGATGTGCATCCGCCTGCGCTTCAAGTACACCACAATGCCTATGGGCGAGACCGGGCTTTTCTCCTGCGCCCTGATGAGGCAGGCAAGGTAGGACTGCACCTGGGCGTGGTGGTCTGCCATGAACTCATCGTCCGTGAGCCCTGTCTTGTATTCCAGAACGACAGGCGTTTGGGCGTCGGGGATGTAGAGGTCCATGCGCATGATCCTGCCGCCAAGGCTCAAGCCCTGCTCAGGCAGGGAGTTCTCCAGCCAGCCAAAGCGCTCCGCCTGGGCCATAAACCAGTCAAGCTCCGCCCTGACCCTTTCCCTGAAGCCTTCCCTCTCTGCCAGCCAGGGTGACTTTCTGGCGCGGATGGCCAGGATCTGCTCTATGCTGCTTTTCTTTGAGAGCAGGCTGTCGTTGGGAAGCCGTGCCAAATCCTCCAGGCAGGCATGGATAAAGACGCCTTCCTCCCTGGCCAGATCTCTGGGATGGCTTTCATCCAGGAAGGAGAAGTGCATGTTGAGCTCGGGCATCCAGGACAAGGGATGCCAGCAGACTTCCTCCCCAGGCAGGGCAGTTTCCTGCGCCAGGGAGAGATCCCCTGCAGTCCCGCCTGCATTTGTTCCTGCCGGCCCTGCCGCTTCCGGCATTGCCTGGGGCATCGTCTGGGGTGCCGCAGCTGTGCCGTCTTCTCTTGCCTCATTCTCATCTTCTGCCTCTGCCCGGACTGGTGCTGAGGCAGGATCCGTCCCGCCATCTGCTGCGATATCGCTGCCGGAACCGCTGCCGGCAAAGCAGGCAAGCTCCCTGTCCCACTCCTCCCAGTTTTTCCGGCAGAGGAAGGCGGCTGAAGCGTCCCCTCTGCTGCCGCCTTCCTGGTCTGCAAAGCCTGCCAGCTCAATGAGCTTAGCCAGCATTCTGCCGTCTCCTGCAGGCTTTTCCCTGACAAAGAGATAGAGCTCCTCCTTGGCCCTGGTGCAGGCCACATAGAAGTTGTTGATGCTCTCAAAGGCCTCGCGCAGTGTGTTGTATGTGTGGACGGGGAAGATGTCCTGGACGCTGCAGAGCGAGCGCACGGTCTTTTTTGCACCTGCCTCGTCAAGGAAGCTGTATTCGACAGGGGCTGCGGCAGAGGATGTCCTTGCCCTGCTGCTGGTCTTGGGGATCAGGACGACCTTTTTCTCCAGGCCCTTTGCCTTGTGGATGGTCATGATGTTGACGGCGTCGATGTACTCGGGCATGGGCATCTTTTCCTGGGTTCCCTGCTCGTTCCAGTAGTCCAGGAAGCGGGCCACGGTGATGAGCCCCTTCTGCCTGGCTGCGTGCAGGATTTCCAGGAAGCGGCGCAGGAAGGGGGCGGCATCCTGATAGTGCTCGCAGATATGGATGTGGCTGTACCAGTCAGAGACCAGGTCGTAGGGCGTCATGGTTCTTGCCGCCTCGACCAGCGGCTCCAGAATCTGCTGCCAGAGCTTTGGGTATGCCTTGCGCCAGAGCTGATAGAGGGGGATGTCGTCTGTCCTGTTTTTTGACCTGACAAGGGCCAGCAGCTCCTCATCGCCCATGCCGGCGTGCAGGCCCGTGTCGGGGTCATTGATGAAGAGCAGGGAGCTGGTGATGAGCGTCCAGAAGGCCAGGTCGTCCTCAGGAGCTCTAAGAAAGGCCAGCAGCGCCAGGGTCTGGTTGATTAGGGGATGCTCTGCCAGGACAAGGCTGTTTTCCGTAATCACCGGAATGTTGATGGAGCTCAAATACCTGGCAATGGCTGCGGCGTCGCTGTTTTTCCTGACCAGCACCAGAAAGTCCGACCAGGGCCTGCCGTCCCTTACGTGGGAGGCGAGGATGCATCTGCCGGCGGCCTTTGTCTCCTCATCGGCAAGCAGAGCATAGTCGTCGGAATCATCATTTCCGTCTGCAAGCCCGTCGCCTGCGCTTCCCGCACCATTGCCTGCAAAGTGCACCAGGTACACTTTGCCGCCGCCTGTGGTGTTGGGGCAGGGATCCTGCCTGGCGCCTGTATAGGCCTGCTGCACCTTGCCTGCCATGTAGGAGAGGAGCGTGTCGCAAGGTTCTGCATCCTGGCAGAGGGAGCCTGCTTCCTGGCAGGACCTTTGCAGCAGCGGGACCTTTTTCTCGCTGACGCACTGCTTCAAGACCTCTGCTGCCAGGCCGGCGTCTTCCAGCGGGGCAAAGAGGGCGTTGTTGAAGTCGATGACCTCCTTCTTTGAGCGCCAGTTCTTCTCCAGGGTCAGGCGCTCAAGAGAGCCCCTTGCCTGGCCGCTTCCGGCGGAGGCGCTGCCTGGGGAGGCATTCTCAAGCATGCGGACAAGCGCCTCCTCTTTGGCGACGTCGTCAAACAGCTGGGAGTCGCCGCCGCGGAAGCCGTAGATGGCCTGCTTGACGTCGCCGACCCAGGTGAAGGATCCGCCGTTTGACAGGGCCTCGACGACCAGGGGGCGCAGGGCGTCCCAGTGCTCGCGGCTGGTGTCCTGGAACTCGTCGATCAAAAAATGCCTGATGCTGGTGCCAAGGCGCAGGACGGCATCAGAGACGCCGGATTCATCGGAGAGTATTTTCTGGACAAGGAGGGGGATGCGGTCGTTGAAGACCTGCCCCTCCATCTGCACGTTGGCTTCATAGCGTTTGAAGATCTCCCTGCCAAGAGAAAGCAGGGCGGCATGGGTTTTGGTCTGCCTGTACATGTGGTCCAGGCAGAGATAGTCCCTGACGGCTGAAGTAAAGTCCTTGAAGGCGGCAAGAAGATCGTCCGGCACAGGGCAGCTGCTCTTGACTGTGACAGGCTCCTCCTTTTTCCAGTACTCGGAGCTGAAGAGGTATTTGTCAAAGGAGAGGCTGGCATACGCCTTGAGGGGAAGGGACTCGGCATTGTCCGCATCAGCACCGGCCAAAGACAGGGCGGATCTGATGCCGTCAACAACCTTGTCCAGGGCTCTGGCAAAGCTCTTGTGGTAGACAAGGGCCCTTTGCGCCCCTGCAGGGGTGGTTCCTCCCGCCTGCTGGAGGATCAGGGCGTTTTGGCAGATCCTCTGCCGCATGCGCGGCAGATACCCTTGCCCGTCCTCTTTCTGAAAGGCTTCTGCGTCGGTGAGGTCGTCCAAAGCGTCCCGTATCAGCATGGGCATCAGGGTGTTCAGCTTCCTGACAATGACGTCGTTGGCAGAAAAGGAGCTGAAGTCGTCAAAGGAGACGATGCTGCGGCAGATTTCGGCTATAAGCGCCTTGTTCTCCTTGTTGTCCAGCCAGGCTTCGTTGGAAAACTGCTCCCAGTAGGGCGTCAAAATGTCCTCTGTGGCAAAGACGGGCGTAAAGTCAGGGGGAATGTTGAGGGAGAGGGCGGACATGCGCACGATGAGGTTGAGCAGGCTGTCGATGGTGGAGAT
>CAZWGJ010000095.1:0-7015 GCA_964633375.1 uncultured Desulfovibrio sp. | reverse complement strand
ATGCCAAGTTTGCCAGGGAGGCGCCGCTTGCCATAGTGGTCGCAGGCTCCCCCAAGGAAGCTTCGGGGGACTTCTGGGTGCAGGACTGCTCGGCTGCGACAGAAAACATCCTGCTGGCAGCCAGGGCGCTTGGCATAGGCTCTGTCTGGTGCGGCCTCTATCCTGTGAAGGAGCGTGCTGACATCCTGGCTGACATCCTGGACATTCCGGAAGATCATATTCCCTTAAGCCTCATTGTCCTTGGGCGTACTGAAAAGAGCTTTACTGAGGCCCACAGACACAATGAGGCCAAAATCCACCGCAACAGCTGGTAGCATTTTTTTTGGAAGAAGAGGCTGCCGCAGGCTGACAGGCCCTGCCCTGAAAAAAGGCAAAAAGAAAAGCTCCCCTGTACCGGTCTTTGTACAAGATGCAGAAACTGGGGAGCTTTTTTTCGTATGATTAGTCGTGTTTTTTGCCGCCCAGAGGGAGGAAGGACTCTACAGGCGTGCAAAAAGCAATGCCCATGCCCTGTTCCTGCAGGCATTCAGCGCTGCTGACGGCTTCCAGAAGAGCGGGGGCATTCTCTGCTTTTGAAATGATGAGCACGATATCCTTTTCCGGGACTATGGTAAGGCCGAAGAAGGTGCTGTCTTCCTCCTTTGCTGTGCCCCGTCCGTGCAGAATGGTTCCTCCCGTGGCGCCTGCCCTGCGGGCATGCGCCATGACGTCCTCTGCGTAGCCTGCGTTGACGATGACGGTAATAAGTTCATGACTGGGGGATGCTGTATCATTCATGGACATATCCTTGCGAGCCATGCTGGCTGCAGTGCTTGCTTTGTGCAGAGCGAGTACGTCAATCTGAAAGAGGACGCCTCTGACCTTTTTCTGCACCCATGGTGCGTGCTGAAGAGCGTTTGTGATGTCTTTTGCAGTATCCTGCGGCACCAGTGTCAGGACGAGTTCCTTGCGTGAATCGCTCAGTCCCAGCATCTGCAGCAGCGTGCTGCTGCCGGTGCCGCGCCCAAGCAGTGTTGTTCCGCCCTGTGCTCCGGTCTTTTTGCAGAGCTGCATTAAACGGTCGCCATGACCACGGTCAACAATGCAGGCAAGAAGCTTGCATGCCCCTGTCATGGAGGAATGAATGATATTATCCATGGGTCGTCCTCATTGTCGTCTGCCTGCCTGAGGCGTCACTCTTTTTTTTGTTTTTCAGGGCTTCCCTTTCCTTTTTGCTGAAGAGGATGCCAAGGATTTGAATGGTGATGAGCGGCATCATGGCAATCATGGCAATGACGCCGAAAGCGTCCGTGACAGGGTTGCCGCCAAGGGCACCTGAAGCACCAAGAGTGAAGGCCAGAATGAAGGTGGAGGCCATGGGGCCTGAGGCCACGCCGCCGGAGTCAAAGGCAATGGCTGTAAAGAGGACAGGACAGAAGGGCATAAGGCCTAAGGCCAGGCAGTAGCCTGGAATCAACAGGTACCACAGGCTGATGCCAAGGCAGACTCTTGCCATGGAGAGGGCCACAGCCAGGGCGACGCCGACGGACAGGGAGACAAGCATGATCCGTTTTTTTATGTGGCCGCCGGAGACCTCCTCAATCTGTACATTAAGGACCCAGACTGCGGGCTCTGCACAGACAACGACTGCCCCTAAAAGAAGACCTGCCAGAATGACGACAGAGTGGGAGCTGCCGGACGCCATAGCCGCGCCAAGGACTCTTCCTGCCGGCATAAAGCCGCCCTGTACGCCGATAAAGAAGAGCACAAGACCGATGAAGGTCAGGATGATGCCCATGCTCATACGCAGGACCTGCTGTCTTGGCATTTTGATGAGGAAGAGCTGGAAGACGATGAACATCCCGACCAGCGGCAGCAGTGCCATGCTGACCTCGTGGAGAACGGTCGGGATACGGCCGAGGAACTGGTCTGCCAGACTGAGTACGGCAGCACTCTCTGCCGCCTGTGCAGTCTGCTGGTCCGTTTGAGGGGATAAAAGACCCAGAATAAGGACTGCCAGAATAGGACCAATGCTTGCAAGTCCGATGAAGCCGAAGCTGTCCTGCTGGGCATTTTTGCCGCTGCGGACCGAGGCGACACCAAGCCCCAGTGCCATAATGAAGGGCACAGTCATGGGGCCTGTCGTAGCGCCCCCTGCGTCAAAGGCTATGCCCAGAAAATTTGCATCCGTGCAGGCAGCACAGGCAAAGAGCAGCCCATAGAGCAAGGCCAGGGAGATTTTGTAGCTGGCGTGCATCAGAATGCGTCCCACGGCCAGAAGGACAAAGAAGCCAACGCCCAGAGCTATCATCATGACAAGAGTCGTGGAACTGATGCCTGGGGCAACGCTTATGACCTGTGAGGCAAGGACATGGACGTCTGGCTCGGCAATGGTGATGAGGAATCCTATTCCGAAGGCTGTTCCCAGAAGCAGTGCCAGATTTCGTTTAGACGTTATGGCTGCGCCGGAGCGCTGGCCGATAGGCACCATGCCAAGTTCGGTACCGTGCAGAAAGATGCCCAGCCCGACAATGACCAGGCATCCCCCCACAAGGAAGGGGACAAAAAGGTCTCCCATGGGAGCGATGGTGAGGTGAAGCAGTACGCCGATCAGCATGATGGGCAGTACTGAAATGACGGATTCCTTGATTTTGTCAGCAATCTGCATGTGGCAATCTCATGAAGGGATGGCAAAAGGAAAGGAAAACAGAGGCCTGCTGAAGGGGGATGCCCGGGAGATGCTGCGGAGGCTGCGGGGAGCAGAACATGGCAGTACCTCTTGTGCGTGAGCTTAAAAAAAGGCGGCAGAGAAACTCCCTGCCGCCGCATGATTTTCATGAGTTAGTCAGCACTGTGCGCCAACTAGATGAGCCAGCTTGGACTAGTACATGCCGCCCATGCCGCCCATGCCGCCCATGCCGGCGCCAGCAGGCATGCCGGCAGGCTGCTTGGGCTCAGGCTTCTCGCTGATGGCGCACTCGGTGGTCAGCAGCAGGGAGGAGACGGAGGCTGCATTCTGCAGGGCCACGCGGGCGACCTTCTTGGGGTCGATGACGCCGGCCTTGAACAGGTCTTCGTATTCACCGGTAGCGGCGTTGAAGCCGAAGCCGTCCTTGCCGTTGCGGACCTTCTCAACCACAACGCTGCCTTCAAAGCCGGCATTGTGGGCAATCTGGCGCATGGGCTCTTCGATGGCGCGGCGGATGATGTTCAGACCGGCCATTTCGTCGTCATCGGCAGGCTTGATGTTGGCAAGAGCCTTGGAAACGCGGATGAAGGCTGTGCCGCCGCCAGGGACGATGCCCTCTTCAACGGCTGCGCGGGTGGAGTTCAGGGCATCCTCGACGCGGTCCTTCTTTTCCTTCATTTCCACTTCGGTGGCGGCACCCACGCGGATGACGGCCACGCCGCCGACCAGCTTGGCCAGGCGTTCCTGAAGCTTCTCGCGGTCGTAGTCGGAGGTGGCAGCTTCAATCTGGGCGCGAATCTGCTTCACGCGGGCCTTGATGTCGTCCTTGTTGCCCATGCCGTCAACAATGGTGGTGTTCTCTTTTTCCACCTTGATGCGCTTGGCCTGGCCAAGTTCGTTCAGGGTCATGTTCTCAAGCTTGGTGCCGGTGTCGTCGGAAGCAACCACGCCGCCGCAGAGGATGGCGATGTCTTCCAGCATGGCCTTGCGGCGGTCGCCGAAGCCGGGAGCCTTGACGGCAACAACCTGCAGGGCGCCGCGCAGCTTGTTCACAACCAGGGTGGCAAGGGCTTCGCTCTCGACGTCCTCAGCGATGATGAGCAGGGGCTTGTTGACCTTGGCAACCTGTTCCAGAACAGGAAGCATGTCCTTCATGCTGGAGATCTTCTTGTCCGTGCAGAGAATGTAGGGATTCTCAATCTCGCAGACCATCTTCTCAGCTTCGGTGGCGAAGTAGGGGGAGAGGTAGCCGCGGTCGAAGCGCATGCCTTCCACAACGTCCATGGTGGTCTCAAGGCCCTTGGCCTCTTCAACTGTGATGACGCCTTCCTTGCCAACCTTGGACATGGCCTCGGCAATGATGGTGCCGATGTTGGAGTCGGAGTTGGCGGAAATGGTGCCGACCTGGGCGATTTCCTTCTGGTCGCGGGTGGGCTTGGCAATGTTGGCAAGCTCTTCGATCAGGGCGTCAACAGCCTTGTCCATGCCGCGCTTGATGGCGATGGGGTTGCGGCCGGCTGCAACGAGCTTCACGCCTTCATGGTACATGGCCTGGGCCAGCACCGTGGCGGTGGTGGTGCCGTCACCGGCAGCGTCGTTGGTCTTGGAAGCAACTTCCTTCACCAGCTGGGCGCCCATGTTCTCGAACTTGTCGTCAAGCTCGATTTCCTTGGCGACGGTCACGCCGTCCTTGGTGATGACGGGAGCGCCGAAGCTCTTCTCGATGGCAACGTTGCGGCCCTTGGGTCCGAGGGTCACCTTGACGGCGTCGGCGAGTTTGTCAACGCCGACTGCCAGACGCTCGCGGGCTTTGACGTCAAAAATAATTTCTTTAGCTGGCATGATAGAATATCCTCCAACAATCTCTGATTGTTATCTCTATATCTTGCTGAATTAGTCTTCGATAATGGCAAGCACGTCTTCTTCGCGCATCACCAGATGGTCAATGCCGTCCAGCTTCACTTCGGTGCCGGCGTACTTGTTGAAGAGAACCATGTCGCCCTTCTTCACGGTCAGGGCGATGCGGTTTCCGTTGTCATCCACCTTGCCGGGGCCCACGGCCACAACCTGGCCCTTGCTGGGCTTCTCTTTGGCGGTGTCGGGGATGTACAGACCGCCTGCAGTCTTTTCTTCGGACTCGAGGCGTTTGATCAGAAGGCGGTCATTCAACGGCTGAAGTTTCATAGTGAATATTCCTCCATACTCTAGATGACTAGATGATTGCTTTGCGGGGGCTTGCCTGCCCTGTCCTGGCAGCGCGCAGGAGAACGCATCGTTCAATCCATCGCGGCCGGCATGAGGCGGCAGGGCGGCTTCCTGACTTTGGATGCCCATCGGCAGACTGAATCGTCTTTGGCGCAGGGCAGGTTGGAACAGTGTCAGGAAAGAGCCTCTATGAGCGTTTACTCGGGAACAAAGATAATGCCCAAGTATGGTTTGGGAAGTGGGTAAAGCGCATTTTTTTTATCGGAACATCGTTTTTGGCACCTAAGGTGTCGGGATGACCTTTTTTTTTGCCTGCACGAAGGATGCCCCGGCAAGGCGTTTTGGGCGGCAAAAAAAGCCCTGGCTTGAAGCCAGGGCGTATAAGCAGAGGTTGTGTCCGGCAGGGAGCGGCAGGAAAAAACGCCGTCCGCTGCCTTCAGGGCATGTCCCTAGGAGAGGCAGATGTCGTTGGCGGAGAGGATCTCCACGTTGTTTTCAAGCAGGGTGGCAATAGCCTCGTCGGCCTTGTCAAAGCGGAAGATCATGATGGCGGCATCCTTCTCCCTGGAGACAAAGGCGTACATGTACTCAACGTTGACATGCTTGCTGTCCAGGAGCTGCAGGAGGGAGTTCAGTCCGCCGGGCTTGTCGTTGACAGAAACGGCAACAACATTGGTGACGCCGAGGGTGAAGCCCTTCTGCTTCAGGATTTCCTGTGCCTTGTGCGTGTCGCAGACAATCATGCGCAGGATGCCGAAGTCCGTGGTGTCCGCAAGGGAGAGGGCACGGATGTTGAGACCGGCTTCTGTAAGCGTGTTGGTGACTTCAGCCAGACGGCCAGTCCTGTTTTCAAGGAAGACGGAAATCTGTTCAGTTTTATATTGATTTGCTTGTGCGGCCATGGTTATCTCCAACGTCTGTTAAAGGCGGATTGTCAGGGCAGTGCGGCGCCGGTGCGGCACCATACTGCAGCATAAGGCAGCGGCGGGAAACTTAAGCGGTTTTGTCGCTTGTCTCGCTCTTTTTGGTCTCTGCCCTGGGGGTGATGTCTATTTCGTCCGGCTCGCTGGTGGCCTTTTTGAAATTACGAATGGCGCGGCCAAGTCCCCCGCCGATCTCCGGAAGCTTTTTGGCGCCAAAAAGAACCAGAACGACAAGAAGGATAACGAGCATTTCCTGCATTCCGATGCCCATGCTACTGCTCCTTGCTAGATGAAGTATTAAGCTGTGTTACGGTTGTGCATACACAACACGCGTACCATTACCAACTTGATAAGATAGCCTTTTCACGGGCTTAAGGTCAAGAGTGCGCAAAAAGCCTGCAGCAGGGCAGTGCGCTTTGCTGCAGGCTTTTGGTGAATGAAAAATGAAGGGATGGTGTCCCTGGCCTGGAAGGGATTTTGTAGCGGGCTGGCGCAGGTGCTGCAGCCGTCAGGAAGCAGGAGCCAGCTTAACGGGTCCTGGTGAGGTAGACGGAGGTTGAGTCTGCCTTGAGCTCAAGAGTGTAGGGGAGGCCTTTGACTGCGACCGGCTTGAGAACACAGTTCTTTGTCTTGATGCCATTGTCGTTTTTCAGCAGATAGACCTTGTCGCCAATCTTGAACTCACCGCCGTCAGCACCTGTTAGCTTGCCAACTTTTTGTACGCCAACAGTTGTATCAATGATGTCTGTTGTATTATCTTTAATATATTCGTATTGTACACTACATCGATCATTATATAGTTTATTATTTTCATCTAGCTTATATACACGATAACCACCATCGTTATCATTTAAATCAATAATTGTTTCACCAGCCTTCATGTCTGGCAATTCAAATATAAAATTGTTAAAGTTTCTGATATTTGCAGCTGACAATCCTTTTACTTCATGAAATTCAAGATTGTTATTTGTAAATGATGATCTATATTTTGTATTGCAGCCATAAATAACTGTATTTTTTGCAAATTTAGGCATTGATATGCCTTTATAGATAGCTATTGTGTTATTTTTTATGTAAGATGAATTAGCAATGTATTCATTATAGTATACTCCATAGATACAACCTTTATATTTTCCTCCTTTTATATGTAGTATATTGTCAGATGCTATTGTTGTTGCTTTAGCATGAAATTGTGTAACACCTTCGCAATATGATCCAT
>CAZWGJ010000094.1:0-7158 GCA_964633375.1 uncultured Desulfovibrio sp. | reverse complement strand
AGCCTGGCATAGGGGCCGACCAGGGCGCCCTTGTGCACCACGGCCTGCTCCAGGTGGGAGAAGGAGCGTATTTCGGCGCCGCCCTCAACGACAGTGTCCTTCACAACGCAGTTGGCTAAGATCCTGGCATCGGACAGGATGCGGCTGCATCCTGTCACCTGGCAGGGGCCGCAGAGCTCGGCACCCGGCTCAACCTCCGCCAGGGGGCTTACGTAGATGCTCTCCTTGGCGTGCAGGATGACGCCTGAGGCCAGGAGGCGGTCGTTGATCTGCTTCTTCAAGATCTCCTCAGCCTGGGAGAGCTCCAGGGGGGAGTTGACGCCAAGCAGGGCCGGCGTGTTGCCGCAGACTATGCCTGCGACGCTGGCGCCCTCTTCCAGGGCCAGGCCGACCAGGTCGGTAATGTAGTACTCGCCGCTCTTGTTGCTGTTGGAGACGCGGGGCAGGAGCTTTTCCGCCAGGGCCAGGGACACGACGTAGACGCCGGCATTGACCTCGCCCGAGCAGGGGCCCCACTTGGCAATGTCGTAGTCCTTTGCCTCGATGATGCCCACCAGCTTGCCCTCGTCGCGGACCACGCGTCCGTAGGCGCCGGGGTCAGGCAGGGAGATGGAGGCGAAGGCCAGGTCAACCTTCTCAGCCTGCTCCAAGAATTTGCCGATGACGTCCTCCGTGACCAGGGGCGTGTCGCCGTTGATCACCAGCAGCCTCTCGACTCCTGCCTCCTTCAGGGCAGGCAGGGCGCAGGCAAGGGCATGCCCTGTGCCGAGCTGCTCTTCCTGCATGACAAAGCGTCCGTCTGGAACAGCCTTGCGCACCATGTCGGCGCCATGCCCGATCACAAGCCAGATGTCCTCGCCAAAGTGCGGCTTCAGGGCGTGGAGCACATGCGCCACCATGGGTTCGCCAAGCACAGTCTGCAGCACCTTCGGCCTGTCTGAATGCATGCGGGTTCCCTTGCCGGCTGCCAGCACTAATGCAGCGTTTTTCATTATTTTCTCCATAGTATTTTCATTGTTATGTCCGCTGCCGCCTTGTTTGCGGCAGCTTGTCATTCAACGGTGCGAAAAATAGCAACATGTTGAACACTTGGCAAGAAAGCCCGCAGGCTGCGCCCAAAACTCCGCAGAAAAAGCACGCTTTCGTGCATCCTTTGTAACAAAAAAGGACCCGCACAAAGAAAAAGGGGCGCACCAGCCTTTGCCAGGCCAATGCCCCCGTTTTCTTTCTTAGGGAATCCCTGCAGTGAAGCTTTTGCGCTTCAGGCTGCTGCTTAGTCGGAAGCCTTTTCCTCTTCCTTCTGAGCCCTGAAGGTCAGCATGCCGTCGTCTACGCCGACCTGGACAGTCTGTCCGTCCTGGACCTTGCCGGCAATGATGTCCCTTGCCAGAGGCGTCTCAATATAGTGCTGGACGTACCTCTTGAGCGGACGGGCGCCGTAGATGGGATCGTAGGCCTCGTCGGCCACAAACTCCCTGGCTGCGTCGGTCAGAGTCAGGCTGATCTGGCGGTCGGCCAGGCGGCTGCGCAGGCGGTTGAGCTGCAGGTCGACGATGCGCGAGACCTCGTCCCTGCGCAGGGGCGTAAAGATGACGGTCTCATCAATACGGTTGAGGAACTCGGGCCTGAAGTGCTGCTTCAGCTCTTCCAGGACGTCCTTCCTGGCCTTGGGATCCAGGTTGCCCTTCTCGTCAATGCCCTGCAGCAGGCGCGGCGAGCCGATGTTGGAGGTCATGATGATGATGGTGTTGCGGAAGTCTACGGTGCGGCCCTGGCTGTCAGTCAGGCGGCCGTCGTCAAGAACCTGCAAAAGCACGTTGAAGACGTCCGGATGCGCCTTTTCCACCTCGTCAAAGAGCACCACGGAATAGGGCCTGCGGCGCACGGCCTCGGTGAGCTGTCCGCCTTCCTCAAAGCCCACATATCCTGGAGGCGATCCGATGAGGCGGGACACAGAGAACTTTTCCATGTACTCGCTCATGTCGAGCCGAACCATGTTGTCCTCGGTGTCAAAGAGCGCTGCTGCCAGCGTCTTGCAGAGCTCGGTCTTGCCGACGCCCGTGGGTCCTAAGAAGAGGAAGGATCCTGTGGGGCGTGCGGGGTCGGAGAGCCCTGCCCTGGCGCGCAGGATGGCTTCGGACACGGCCTTGACGGCCTCGTCCTGGCCGACGACGCGCTCATGCAGCTGGTCGCCCAGTTTAAGCAGCTTGTCGCGCTCGGACTGCATCAGCCTTGTGACCGGAATGCCCGTCCACTTGGCGACGATTTCAGCCACGTCGTCGGGGCCGACTTCCTCGCGCAGCAGGCGGCCCTCGGCGCCGTCGCCCTTGTGGGACGCCTCCTCCAGCTCCTTCTTCACGGCAGGAAGCTTGGAGTAGCTCAGCTCGGATGCGCGGCTGTAGTCGCCGGCGCGCTTGGCTTCGTCAATCTGGGCGTTGAGCTTCTCGATCTCGCTCTTCAAGCGGCGCACATGCTCGATTTCGCTCTTTTCCTTCTCCCACTGCAGGCGCTTGGCAGTCTGGTCCTCGCGCAGTCCGGCAAGCTCTTTTTCCAGCTTGCCCAGACGCTCGCGGGAGGCTTCGTCGCTTTCCTTGCGCAGCGCCTCGCGCTCGATTTCCAGCTGCATGACCTTGCGGTTGAGCTCGTCCAGCTCCGTAGGCAGGGAGTCAATCTCCGTGCGGATCATGGATCCTGCCTCGTCGATGATGTCGATGGCCTTGTCGGGCAGCTGGCGGTCGGCGATGTAGCGGCTGGAGAGGGTCACAGCCTCAACTATGGCCGAGTCGCTGATGCGCACGCCGTGGTGCACCTCAAAGCGCTCCTTCAGGCCCCTTAAGATGGAGATGGCGTCCTCAACAGAGGGCTCGTCCACAACTACGGGCTGGAAGCGGCGCTCCAGGGCGGGATCCTTTTCCACGTAGCGGCGGTACTCGTCCAGGGTGGTTGCGCCTATGCAGTGCAGCTCGCCTCTGGCCAGCATGGGCTTGAGCAGGTTGCCTGCATCCATGGCGCCGTCCGTCTTGCCGGCGCCGACGATGGTGTGCAGCTCGTCGATGAAGAGGATGATGGTTCCTTCGCTCTTCTCGACTTCCTTCAGGACGGCCTTCAGCCTTTCCTCAAACTCGCCGCGGTACTTGGCGCCTGCAATGAGGGCGCCCATGTCCAGGGCATAGAGCTTGTGGCCCTTCAGGCTCTCAGGCACGTCGCCCTTGACGATGCGGAAGGCCAGCCCTTCGACGATGGCCGTCTTGCCGACGCCGGCCTCGCCGATGAGGACGGGGTTGTTCTTGGTGCGGCGGGAAAGGATGCGCACCACACGGCGTATTTCCTCATCCCTGCCGATGACGGGATCCAGCTTGCCGTCGCGGGCGTCCTTGAGCAGGTCCCTGGCGTACTTGGCCAGGGCCTCCACCGTCTCCTCGGGCGTGGGCGAGGTGACCCTTTCGCCGTTCCTCTGCTCCTCCATAGCCTTCTGGAAGGACGTATGGCTGATGCGGTACTCGGCAAAGACCTTGCCCAAGGGGGTGTCATGGCCTTCATCGGTCAGCCCCAGGAAGAGGTGGTCCACGCTCACATACTCGTCATGCATGCGCCCTGCTTCCTGCTGGGCTGCGGCAATGGCCTTGGCAAGGCCCTGGGAAATCAGGATCCTCTCTGTTTCCATGCCCAGTCCGGAGACTGAGGGACGCTTGCGCACCGCCTCTTCCACGGCCACTTCAAAGGCCTTGAGCGGCACGCCCATCTTGTCCAGTATGCCCGGAACTATGCCGTGATCCTGGCGCACCAGGGCCAGTGCCAGGTGCGCACTGTCCGTCTCCTGATGCCCCATGCCGTTGGCAAGGCTTCTTGCGTCTGCCAGCGCCTCACGGGCTTTGTCTGTAAACTTTTCTATATTCATGATGCACTCCTGCGGCATGAACCATGCCGCTGGCCGCCTTAAAGGCGGCTGCTGCGTCTTTTATTGCCTTCTACATATTAACATATTATTTGCTGCAATGAGGCTGTATTTTTGACATAGTATAAGACCTCCTGCAAAGAGAAGTTCCGTCATGTCTTGTCAGTTTGTTGCACATACTGTCGTATCTGTAGACCAAAAGCTGTGAAAGGCATACTGCAGCAGGGAAGTCTGGAACGGCTCATTCCGCTCTGTACTGGCTGCTGCGCCTCTTTTCGCTTGCTTTATAGATAAGCATGCCTTCTTCTTTGTCCAGTGGGAAAAGAAAGAATAGGCAAAAAAATTGTACCGGCCTTGGCAGCAGCCTTTAGATCCGCCCTGACGGCGGATCCAAAGGACAGGCAAAAGCCCCCGCACAAAGCGTGCCGGGGGCTTTTTGGCTGTCAGCGTCTCCCGCCTGAGGGGGCGGGCGCCGTCTTGTTGTCAGGCCTTGAAGGTGCTGACTTCAGCCAGCCTGCGCCACAGCTCCAGCTCTTCTTCAGAGCTCTTGGCGGGAATCTTGATGAGCACGCGGGCAAACAGGTCGCCGCGCTGGCCCTCGGCCCCAAGCCCCCTGCCGCGCATGCGGAACTTCTTGCCGGAGCTTGTGCCGGCAGGAAGCTTGATCTCCACCTCGCCTTCCAGGGTCGGCACCTTGAGGCTGCCGCCAAGGACGGCCTCCCACGGCGCAACATACACGTCGCAGACAAGATCCTTGTCCTCGACCGTAAAGACGGGATGCGGCTGGTAATGGACGGTGACGTAGAGGTCGCCGGCGCCTGCAGGCCCAGGCTGCCCCTGCCCCAGCAGACGCAGCCTGCCGCCGTCCTTGAAGCCCCTGGGGATGTTGACCTCAAGCGTCTTGAGGCCGCCCCTGCCGGAAGACAGGGTCAAGGGGCGCTTTCCGCCGCGCTGAATCTCCTCCAAAGGCAGGCTTATCTCAGTCTCGATGTCTGCGCCCCTGGGCATCCTGCGCCGGCTGCTGTAGCCTGCACCGCCGAAGCCCGAGGGGTCGAAGCCGCCGCCCATGCCGCCGAACAGCGACTGGAAGAAGTCCGAGTAGTCGGCGCCGGCGCCTGAGGCTCCGCCGCCGAAATTCTTGAAGTCGAAATGCACGTTGCCGGAGCTGAAGCCGCCGAACGGATTGCCTCCGCTGCCAAAGATGTCGTTGAAGTCGGCCCTGCTGAACTGCTGGCCCTGCTGCCAGTTGGGGCCCAGCTGATCGTACATCTGGCGCTTCTTGGGATCCTTCAGCACTTCGTATGCTTCGTTGATTTCCTTGAACTTCTCTTCGGCCGCCTTGTCGCCAGGATTGAGGTCAGGGTGGTATTTTCTTGCCAGCTTCTTAAAGGCTCTGGCTATTGTATCCTTGTCTGCCGAGCGATCAACGCCAAGCAGCTTGTAGTAATCCTGATAGGATGCCATGATTCCTCCAAAACTCCCGGGAATGTCCCGGCCCTTGCCGCCCTCTTGCAGCTGAGTTCAGGAAAGGGGTTCTTTTTATTTCGATACCATACATAAGCACCGATCGCGTACAGTCAATAAGGCTGCCTGAAAAGCCCGGGGCAGAAGGACCAAAAAAGACGTTTGCCCTCGCCCTTCTTCTACGCTACTACTTTTTGCCATAAAGAACGGAGGCTTTATCCATGGACGTCTTCTCCCTGCGCGAAAAAATCATCACAAACGACTACGCAAGCTACATCAACAGCTTCATCAATATACAAAATCCCCGCATCAGCGGCGAGGTGGAAAAGAGGATCAAGGCAGGCCACCTGTGGCCCGAGCCGCTGCTGCAGCTGAACCCGGCCTTTGCGCCCGGCGGAAGCATTGCCGATCTGGTCTCAGAGGGCATTCTTGACGAACGCTGCCGGGACATCTTCTGCATAGACGATATGCCCATGCAGCTCTACAGGCACCAGAAGGATGCTGTCCTGACCGCGCAGAAAGGGGAGAACTACGTTTTGACCACCGGCACAGGATCCGGCAAAAGCCTCTCCTACATCATCCCCATCGTGGACTACGCCTTGAAGCACAAGAAGGACGAAGGAATAAAGGCCGTCATCGTCTATCCCATGAACGCCCTGGCCAACTCCCAGAAGGAGGAGCTGAAAAAGTACCTCGGCGAAAAGGATCCCCTTGTCACCTTCAGGAACTACACAGGCCAGGAGCGGGACAAGGAGCGCCAGGAAATACTGGACAACGTGCCGGACATCCTGCTGACCAACTACGTCATGCTGGAGTACATCCTCACCCGCTGCGCGGAAAAGAAGCTGGTTGAAAGGCTCAAGGGGCTGAAGTTCCTTGTCTTTGACGAGCTGCACACCTACCGCGGGCGCCAGGGCGCAGACGTCGCCATGCTCATCAGGCGCCTGAGGGTCATGCTCTCCAAAAACGACGGCACCCCGGACTTTCAGTGCATAGGCACCTCGGCCACCCTGGCAGGCCCGGGCACCCTGGCAGAACAGCAGCAGGAAGTAGCCAGGATTGCCAGCACCTTCTTTGGCTGCGAGGTCAAGGAGGAGAACATCATCTCCGAGACGCTGACTGCCGAGACCAAAGCCCCTGCCGACCCAAAAGCCGCACACGACGCCCTCTGCAGGGCCGTCAGGGAGGACGCCCCCCTGCCAAAGGACTATGCGTCCTTTGCCGCACATCCCCTGGCAGCCTGGATAGAGCAGAACGTCGGGCTGCAGGAGGCTGAAGGCCGCCTGGTGCGCTGCAGGCCGGCTCCGCTCAAAGGACTGGGGAGCCTAAGCGAACGTCTTGCCAGGGAGACCGGCACCGATCCCGAGACCTGCGCCAAAAAGCTCAAGGAGGCCCTCCTTGCCGGCAACGAGGTCAGAAAGCCGAACGGCAAGCCCGTCTTTGCCTTCAAGCTGCACCAGTTCATCAGCAAGGGCGACACGGTCTACGCCACCCTGGAAGAAGACGAAAAGCGCCTGATCTCCCTGCATGGGCAGAACATTGCCCGCAGGGAGGAAAACGGCGACGAAGTCCTGTACTACCCGCTCTGCTTCTGCCGTGAATGCGGGGCGGACTACTATTCCGTCATCCTGGACCAGGATGCGGAAAAAAGCTCCCTTTCGGGCAGAAGGGCCAAAAAGGAAGGCCGCTTCCTGCCCTACTTCCACGCCGATGCCTCGGAGGACTACATCAAGGGCTATCTCGCGCTGGATGCCGGGCAGTGGCCTGAAAAGCCAGAGGAGCAGCTGAAGCTTCTTCCT
>CAZWGJ010000093.1:0-7270 GCA_964633375.1 uncultured Desulfovibrio sp. | reverse complement strand
GAAGTCATCGACGAAACCCTGCAGCACATGCTCGCCAACGGCGAGAAAGTCGGCCTGGTCCGCGTCCACCTGTACCGTCCCTTCTCTGCCGAGCACTTCCTCAAGGCTCTGCCCGCCACCTGCCGCAAGATCACCGTTCTTGACCGCACCAAGGAAAAGGGCGCCCTGGGCGAGCCCCTGTACCTCGACGTCTGCACCGTGCTCAAGGAACACTGCGGCTGCAACGCTCCTGAGGTTGTCTGCGGCCGCTACGGCCTGGGCTCCAAGGACTTCACTCCCGGCATGGTCAAGGCCATCTACGACAACATGCTGGCCTTTGCCCCCAAGAACCACTTCACCGTCGGCATCAACGACGACATCACCCACACCTCCCTTGACGTCACCCAGGAACTCGACACCGTGCCCGAAGGCACCATTCAGTGCAAGTTCTTCGGCCTTGGCGCAGACGGCACCGTGGGCGCCAACAAGCAGGCCATCAAGATCATCGGCGACAACACCGACCTCTATGCCCAGGCCTACTTTGCCTACGACTCCAAGAAGTCCGGCGGCTTCACCGTCTCCCACCTGCGCTTCGGCAAAAAGCCCATCCAGTCCTGCTACCTCATCTCCCATGCCGACTACATCGCCTGCCACAAGGCAGCCTATGTGACCCAGTACGACCTGCTGGACGGCATCAAGGACGGCGGCACCTTCGTGCTGAACTCCGACTGGACCCTGGAAGACATGGAAAAGCAGCTGCCTGCCTCCATGAAGAACAAGATCGCCCAGAAGCACCTCAAGTTCTACAACATCGACGCTGTGAAGGTTGCCCAGGGCGTGGGCCTCGGCGGCCGCATCAACATGATCATGCAGACCGCCTTCTTCAAGCTGGCTGAGGTCATTCCCTTCGAGCAGGCTGTGCAGCTTCTGAAGGAATCCATCAAGAAGACCTACGGCAGCAAGGGCGACAAGATCGTCAACATGAACATCGCCGCCGTCGATCAGGGCATGGACGCCCTGCAGGAAGTGAAGTACCCCGAATCCTGGGCTACCACCACCGAAGGCGCTGTTGTCACCCATGTCAACGACGACGAGTACGTTTCCTCCATCATCCGTCCCATCCTGGCCCAGCGCGGCGACAAGCTGCCCGTCTCCGCCATGGCTCCCGACGGCGTCATGGAGTCCGGCACGGCTGCCTGCGAAAAGCGCGGCGTGGCCATCCTGGTTCCCGAATGGCAGCCCGACGAATGCATCCAGTGCTGCCAGTGCTCCTTCGTCTGCCCCCACGCCACCATCCGTCCTGTGCTTGCCACAGCCGACGAGCTGGAAGGCGCTCCCGCCAGCTTCAAGACCCTGGAAGCCAAGGGCAAGGAGCTCAAGGACCTCAAGTTCCGCATTCAGGTGTACGCAGAAGACTGCCTCGGCTGCGGCTCCTGCGCCGAAGTCTGCCCCGCCAAGAACAAGGCTCTGGTTATGAAGCCTCTGGCCACCCAGATCGACGACCAGAAGACCAACCTGGCCTTCGCAGACGCCAACATCACCACCAAGAGCAACCTCATGGACCGCTTCTCCCTGAAGGGTTCACAGCTGCAGCAGCCTCTGCATGAGTTCTCCGGCGCCTGCGCCGGCTGCGGCGAGACTCCTTACGTCAAGGTTCTCACCCAGCTCTTCGGCGAACGCATGTACATCGCCAACGCAACCGGCTGCTCCTCCATCTGGGGCGCCTCTTCCCCGACCACTCCCTACACCATGAACAAGCAGACCGGCTGCGGTCCTGCCTGGGGCAACAGCCTCTTTGAGGACGCCGCCGAATACGGCCTGGGCATCGCCGCTGCCGTGAAGCAGCGCCGCGCCAAGCTGGCCGACCTGGTGCAGGAAGGCCTGAAGACCGAGGGCATCTCCTCCGACCTGGCCTCTGCCATGCAGAACTGGCTCGACAACCAGGACGACGCCGTCCTCTCCCAGCAGTACGGCGACGAGATCATGGCCAACCTGGCCAGCCTGGATGCCGTCAACTGCCCTCTGGCCGATGAAATCGCCGAAATGCAGGATCACTTCGTCAAGAAGAGCTGCTGGGTCTTCGGCGGTGACGGCTGGGGCTACGACATCGGCTACGGCGGTGTTGACCACGTGCTCGCTTCCGGCGAGGACATCAACATCCTCGTCCTGGACACCGAAGTGTACTCCAACACCGGCGGCCAGGCCTCCAAGGCTACGCCTCTCGGCGCCATTGCCCAGTTTGCCGCCAGCGGCAAGCGCACCGGCAAGAAGGACCTCGGCCGCATGGCTATGACCTACGGCTATGTGTATGTGGCCTCCATCGCCATGGGCGCCAACAAGCAGCAGGTCATCAAGGCCTTCAAGGAAGCCGAAGCCTACAAGGGACCCTCCCTCATCATCGCCTACGCCCCCTGCATCAACCAGGGCGTGCGCAAGGGCATGGGCAAGTCCATGGAAGAAGCCAAGCTGGCTGTTGAAACCGGTTACTGGAAGCTGTACCGCTACAACCCCGACCTGGTGAAGGAACGCAAGAATCCCTTCCAGCTGGACTGCAAGGCTCCCACGGCTGACATTCAGGAATTCCTCCTGGGTGAAAACCGCTACGCCTCCCTGGCCAAGAAGGATCCTGAGACCGCACAGAAGCTGCGCGACAACCTGGCTCAGGCATACGCCGAGCGCACGGTGCTCTACCAGCAGCTGGCGGACCTGCCCTTTGCCGCCGCTGAAGAGTCCAAGTAATTAACTGACCACGCATGGGCCGCAGGGGGATGAATTTATCACCCCTGCGGCCTTTTTCTTTACGTTCACTTTTTACGTATTGTCAGGTATAGACGATCAAGTTTTTATCTGTCCTGCCTCACGCAGGATACAGGGTGCGTTCCATGGCAAAGCAGGGAACGCCTTGATAAAAGCCAAAGGCGCTTCACTGCGGTTCGCATCCCCTGGCCTGTACTTTTTGGCAAGGCATTCCTGGAATGTCATTCTGAGCATGGATTGCCAGCGTCTTAAGGATAAGCAGTCATGAACAAGTCTCTTTACATCACGGCGTCCGGCCCCTCTGCGGGCAAGTGCGCCGTCGCTCTCGGCGTCATGCAGCTCATGAGCGGACTTAAAGGCCGCGTCGCTTTCTTCCGCCCCATCATCTGCACTCCTGAATTTGATGACAAAGATCCCGACATCAAACTGATACTCGAGAGCTTCCACCTCGAGCAGAACTACGCAGACACCTTTGCCTACACAGAAAAAGAGGCCTACGAAATCATTGCCAGCCAGTCCATTACTGCCCTGCACGAGGGTATCCTCGCCAAGGTGCAGAAGCTGCAGGGCGAATACGACTTCGTCGTCATCCTGGGCATCGACCTCAACGGCAAGGATCCCAGCTTCAAGCTGAACCTGAATGCAGAAATCGCCGGCAACCTCAACGCCCCTGTCCTGCTGGTTGTCAGCGGCAAGGACGTCTCCCTGCCCGAGCTGCGCCAGAGCATTCAGACCAGCATGACGGCCATGTCCAAAAGCTGCGATGTGGCTGCCACCATCATCAACCGCTCCTCTTTGTCCGACAAGGAGCTTGAGTCCCTGCGCACCGGCTTTGCCAGCGACAAGGGTCCCGCCCTCATCTACAGCATGCCTGAGGACGCCACTCTTGGCAGCCCCACCCTGGGCGACATCGCCCGTGCGACCGATGCCGAGTTCCTGGCCGGCAAGGAAAGCCACGACAACCTGGTGGCCAACTGCTCCATCGCAGCCATGCACCCCGAGCACTTCCTTCCCTACCTGGAAAAGGATCTGCTGATCATCACTCCCGGCGACAGGGCCGACATCCTGCTGGCCGCCGCAGCCGCCAAGCAGTCCCCCGCAACTCCCGCCCTTGCCGGCGTGCTCCTCACAGGCGGCCTCACGCCTTCTGAATCCGTCATGGAGATCATCCGCAGCCTCAAGACGGAGACGACACCCCGTCTGCCCATCATGCTGACCAAGCACCACACCTACCGTGCCTCCCAGCTGGTGCAGACCAAGATCAAGGGTCTTATCGAGCCCTCCGACACCCGCAAGATCAACAGCGCCATCGGCCTGTTCGACGCCCATGTGGACTGCACCAAGCTTGCCACCCTCTTCACCGAGGCCAGCAAGCGCATGACTCCCGTCATGTTTGAGTACAAGCTGCTCACCCAGGCCCGCCAGAACAAGCAGCGCATCGTCCTGTGCGAAGGCGAGGAGCCCCGCATCCTGCAGGCCACCGACATCCTGCTCCGCCGCGGAGCAGCCGACATCATTCTGCTGGGCGACGAGAACAAAATCCGCTCCATCGCCAGCAACATCGGCGCCGACATCAGCAAGGCCACCATCATCAACCCGCTCACCTCTCCTGACTTCGAGGACTACACAGCCTCCTACTTTGAATACCGCAAGAAGAAGGGCATCACCATGGAATACGCCCGCAGCACCATGGAAGACGCCACCTACTTCGGCACCATGATGGTCAAGAAGGGTGCAGCCGACGGCATGGTCAGCGGCGCTGTCAACACCACAGCCCACACCATCCGTCCTGCCTTCGAATTCATCAAAACCAAGCCCGGCTTCTCCGTCGTCTCCTCTGTGTTCCTGATGTGCCTGAGGGACAGGGTCCTGGTCTTCGGCGACTGCGCCGTCAACCCCAACCCCACAGCCGAGCAGCTGGCTGAAATCGCCATCACCTCAGCCCAGACGGCCAAGGTCTTCGGCGTTGAGCCCCGTGTTGCCATGCTCTCCTACTCCACCGGCTCTTCCGGCAAGGGCGCCGACGTCGATGTGGTGAAGGAAGCGACCAGGCTAGCCAAGGAAAAGGCTCCGGATCTTCTCCTCGAGGGCCCGCTGCAGTATGATGCCGCCATCGAGCCCACCGTTGCCAAGACCAAGGCTCCCAACAGCCCCGTCGCCGGCAAGGCAACAGTCTTCATCTTCCCCGACCTCAACACAGGCAACAACACCTACAAGGCTGTGCAGCGCGCAGCCGGCGCCATTGCCATCGGTCCTGTCCTGCAGGGCCTCAACAAGCCGGTCAACGATCTTTCCCGCGGCTGCCTTGTTGCTGATATCGTCAATACTGTCATCATCACTGCCATCCAGGCAGCTGCTGAAAAACAGGCGTAATACTTAGTTTATATGCCGGAAGGGAGCGCAGAGGCCTCAGCCATGCGCCTCCCTTCCGGCTGTGAGGAATGCTCTCCTATGAAAATTTTGGTTGTCAACTCCGGCTCCTCTTCCTGCAAATACCAGCTGATCGAAATGGACACAGAGACTGTCGTCTGCTCAGGCGTTGTCGAGCGCATCGGCCTGGAAATGGGCGTTCTCTCCCACAAGATCTTTCCCGATACGGACAAGGAAGAAAAAATTGTCCGTGAGCAGCATTTCCCCACTCACAAGGAAGCCCTCGAACTCGTCATCTCCCTGCTGACCGATGCCGACAAGGGCGTCATCAAGGAGAAGAGCGAAATTGCTGCCATCGGCCACCGCGTGCTCCAGGGCGGCGAGGAAATGACCGAGCCCGTCATTGTCAACGAAAAGGTGAAGCAGTGCATCCGCGACTGCATCCCCTTAGGTCCCCTGCACAACCCCGCCAACCTCAAGGGCATCGAAGTCTGCGAAGACCTCTTCCCCGGCATTCCCAACGTGGCCGTCTTTGATACAGAGTTCGGCATGAGCATGCCCGACGAGTCCTTCATGTACGCCCTGCCCTACGAGTACTACGAAGAGATGCGCATCCGCCGCTACGGCTTCCACGGGACCTCACACAAGTACATTGCCAAGAAGACTGCCGAATACCTGGGCAAGCCTCTTGACTCCCTGCGCTCCATCACCATGCACCTTGGCAACGGTTCTTCCATGACCTGTGTGAAGAACGGCCGCTGCCTCGACACCTCCATGGGCCTGACTCCTCTGGAAGGCCTGGTCATGGGCACCCGCTGCGGCACCATCGATGCAGCCATCGTTCCCTTTGTCATGGAGAAGAAGGGCCTGACTCCTGCCGAAATCGACACGGTCATGAACAAGAAGTCCGGCCTCATGGGTCTGTGCGGCATGTCCGACATGCGCGACCTTGAAGCCGCCCGCGACAAGGGCGACAAAAAGGCCGACCTGGCTTTCCGCATGCTGGTGCACTCCATCCGCAAGCAGCTTGGCGCCTACTTCTTCCTCCTGGACGGCAAGGTTGACGCCATGGTCTTCACCGCCGGCATCGGCGAGCACGACACAGACGTGCGTGCAGCCGTGATGGCCGACCTTGAAGCACTCGGCATCAAGATTGACCTGGAGGCAAACAAGAAGCACGCCTCCGGCGCCCGCACCATCTCCACCCCTGACAGCAAGATCAAGGTGCTCATCATTCCCACCAATGAGGAGCTGCAGATCGCCCAGACTGCCAAGGAACTCATCAGCAAGTAGGCTGGGATGGTCCTTTAGGTAAATTTTCCTCCGTATGACCACAGACCGGATGGAGCGCAAGGCTTCATCCGGTCTTCTTTTTTCGCACTGCCGCAAGGCCGGGCACAGGGAATGACTGGAACTGACTCCTTGATTTGCAAGAAAATCCAACAAAAACGGATTTCATTCCGATTTTGTTGAAAAAAACTTAAAAAGCTCCTATTGCTTCCTTTAATTACGGAGGACAGCAATGAGCCTTATTTCCCGCTCCAACTACCTTGAATGGCTTGTCAGGCAGAAGGACAGACAGATCATCAAAGTCGTGTCCGGCGTCAGGCGCTGCGGCAAGTCCACCCTCTTTGCCCTCTACCAGGACTATCTTCTGGCAAACGGCGTCTCCCCTGCGCAAATCATCAGCATCAACTTTGAAAGCATAGAATACGAGGATCTGCTCGACTGCAAGACCCTCTACTGCACCATTTCCGAGAAGCTGCTGCCAGACAAAAAGAGCTACATCTTTCTCGACGAAATCCAGCATGTTGCAGACTATCAAAAAGCCGTAGACAGCCTTTTCCTCAAGGAAAACTGCGATCTCTACCTCACAGGCTCCAGCGCCTGCTTCAGGTCCGGCGAACTGGCCACCCTGCTGACAGGCCGCTGTATAGAGCTCTCCATGATGCCGCTGTCATTCAAAGAATTCTGCGGCGGGCTCAATGAAGAACAAAAGTCTGCCTCCCTGCAGGAGAAGTTCTTCCTGTATCTTGCTGCCGGGTCTTTTCCCTATGTCCTCCGCCATCAGCTTGGCCTGACTGAGGCACGAGAGTACCTGCGTTCGGTTTACGAAAGCATCCTGCTGAACGACGTTGTGAAGAGGTACAACATTGCCGACGTC
>CAZWGJ010000092.1:0-7349 GCA_964633375.1 uncultured Desulfovibrio sp. | reverse complement strand
CCATCATGGCCTCCCGCATGGCGGCAAGGCAGGTCTCCCTGGGCTTTCCCTCCTTCTGCAGCGTGCCGTAGGTGCCCTTGAAGACAGTTATGGTCTGGTTGACGCCCACGTTGAGCATCCACTTGGCATAGAGCCTGTGCTCGATGTCGCAGTCGCGCTCGGCATTGATGCCGGCCGCAGCCAAAAAGGAGAGCACCTTGTGCAAAGGCTCTTCAAGGTCCGGGCGCTTTTGGGGGCGTCCTATGATGAGCACGCCGGGCGTATGGTAGGTCAGGTTCTGCTCTGTGCGCACGGCATCCATGGCCTGGGCTACGCACCTGAGCACCTTTGCCTTTGGATACGCCTCTTCCAGCAGCTCTTCGCTGCTGATGCCGTTCAAGAGGGACAGGATGATCGTGTCCTTGCCGACGTGGCCTGCCATGTCGGCAATGGCAGATTTGAGCGTTGGCCCCTTGACGCTGACTATGACCAGGTCTGCCTTCTTTTTCGCCGGATCCTCGGGTGCTGCAAAGGTTAAATTGAGCCTCTGGCCGTTGGCGAAGACGCCGTTTTGCTGGTAGCGCTTCTGGCGCTCTTTGTCTGCCAGGCAGGTGAGCGTGCAGAGTTCCGGCTTTTTTGCCAGCTGGGCGGCATAGAGTATGCCCAAGGCCCCAAGGCCGATGAGCGCAACGTTGACTGGTGCAGACATGCTGTTCTCCCTTTTAGGTTGGCGGATGGCAGAAGCTGCCTTCTGCTATAGCGCATCCAGGTCCTGCTTTCAATTTCAGGGCGGAAAAAAACGGGGCTGCAAGGGAGATGAAGGGCTGCTGAAAGGGCTGGCTGGGAAAAGCTGCAGCGCGCCGGCATTTTGTGATAAATTACCTTGCAGATCTGCCCCTGTCCGCTGTATTTTGAACGGACAATCAGTTTTCTTTGCCCGTCAGCGTGAAGGCCTGGCCAGCTCATGGCAGGCCTTTTACGGCAGGGCGGGCAGAGGCTTCCTAGGAGATGAACAAGGCCATGCGCAGAAAAGAGCTTGAGGTCACGGACCGCGGCACCATCAAGAAGATACTTGAGGCCTGCAAAATCGTGCATCTGGGGATGGTGGACGGCGGTGTCCCCTATGTTGTGCCCATGAACTTCACCATGGAAATGGACGAGGCAGAATGCGTCTTCTATTTCCACAGCGCAAATGAAGGGCGCAAGATTGACGTCATGCGAAAATCGCCTGAGGTCTGCCTTGAGGCATGCCTGTACGCACCCTCAGGCAGCAGCAGGGAGGAGCTTGCGCCGGGGACCGACGCAAGGCGCTACCAGTGCGTCATAGGCACAGGAAAGGCGGAATTTGTGGAAGACCTGCAGGAGAAGGCCAGGCTGCTGGCCTTCATGGGGCAGAGGCACGGGCGCAAGCCAAGGGAGTACCCTGAGTCCTTCCTGCAGAGGATATGCGTCTTCAAGGTCCGCCTGGATGAGCTTGCCTGCAAGCAGCACTGAGAAGCGGCTTCTTAAAGGCAGTGATTTGGAAAGGGATGCCGCCTGCTGCCGGGATCAGGCTGGCAGGAATGAGCCGGAGGCTCATGTTCCTGGGGCCTTGGGGTCGGCAGCTAAGCGGCAGGGCATCATTTGCAAGGAGCGTTGACAGATGAATATTGTCGTTCAGGCCTGCGAGAAGATGATAGCGTACTCGCAGGGCAATCTGCATGACATCGACCACTTCCTCAAGGTGTGGTCTCTGGCCTCCACTATAGGGAAGCAGGAGATGGCAGACAGCGCCGCTGAAACCGTGCTGGAGCTGGCAGCCATAGTGCATGACATCGCCTGTCCCTTGTGCCGCATCAAGTACGGCAACACCCTTGGCGGCAACCAGGAAAAGGAGAGCGCGCCGCTGGTGAAGGAGTTCTTTGCCGGGCTTGACGTGCCTGAAGCGGATGTGGAACGCATATCCTGGCTTGTCTCCCACCACCACACCTACAGCCCTGTGGACGGGCTGGACCACCGCATCCTTTTGGAGGCGGACTACCTCGTCAATGCCGGGGAGAGCGGCTATACCAAGGAAGCACTTTTGAAGGCCAGGGAGCGCATCTTTGCCACCAGCACAGGGAAAAGGCTGCTGGACTCCATGTTCCTTTTGGGGGAGCAGCAGCAGTCTGCGGCTGAATAGGCTTTAAGGGCGCCTTTGCGGCGTGCAGCCTGATAAAAAGAAGGGGACCTTCCCTGCGTCCGACATTGATCCGGGCGGCGGGGAAGGTCCTTTGTGTTTTGGTCTGGCTTTAGATTTGGGCCTTAAGGCTGGCTTTAAGCTTGGAATGCGCATCTGGCCAGGCGGATGCTTTAAGCAGCTGCGGTCAAAAAGAGAGCATGCTTCAGACGCCGAATGCCTTGCGGACCTCTGCAAACGCCTGCTCCAGAGGAAGCGTGCGTCCGTTTTTAACGTCCGCCCAGCCTTTTTCCAGTTCTTTATCCAGCTGCGCCGCCGTCATGCGGCCGGCATCCAGGGGATGCGCAGGTGTGATACGTGCATGCAGATTCGTTGCTTCTGTCATGTCAAGACTCCTTTCAGATTTATGCAGCGGGTCGGTCAGCAGGACAAGAAAAGGGGCTATTCCCTGCGCCGTCATCATGCGGCTGCAATGCCGCAGGTGCAAATCAAAGAAACGCAGTACATTAAAAAAGGATGCGTCATATGCGGTCAATATCTGCCCAGACGCTGATCACGACCTGGTGAAGCCCCCTGCAGCGCTTGATGGCAGAAGAGCGCACAAGAAAAGGGGGATGCCCCTGAACCCAGGTTCATCCCCCTTGCAAAGGTTTCTTGAAAAGAGCTGCGGCTTACTCAGCCTTGACAGTTTCCTCAGCCATATGGCGCTGGCTGATGCGGTGCAGCACGACCAGGGCAACGAGGAGCGTGCCCAGGGCGCTGGCAAAGCTTAAGATGAAGCTGCCGTTGGAGAAGCCTGCCACCATATAGCCGACAAAGCAGCAGACGGCTACAAGGAGGGCATAGGGCAGCTGCGTCTGCACGTGCTCTATGTGGTCGCAGCCGGAGCCCGCGCTTGAGAGGATGGTGGTGTCAGAAATGGGCGAGGAGTGGTCGCCGAAGATGCTGCCGGCCAGCGTGGCGGACAGGCAGACGATGAGCATGTTGGGATCCATGGCCTCGGCGATGGGGATGACGATGGGAATGAGGATGCCGAACGTACCCCAGGCGGTGCCGGTGGAGAAGCTTAAGAAGGCTGCCACAATGAAGATGATGGCGGGCATGAAGGACATGGCGATGCCGCCGTCGGAGACCATGTGCTGCACAAAGGCAGGAGTGGACAGAAGGTCGCGGCAGACGCCGGAGATTGTCCAGGCCAGCACCAGGATGATGTTGGCGGGCAGCATGGTCTTCATGCCTTCCATGCAGCCGTCAAAGAAGGTCTTCATGCTCATGATGCCGCGGAGCACAAACTGGGCGAAGGCAACGACCAGGGCACCGAAGGAGGCCCAGACCAGGGCCTGGGAGGCCGTGCAGTTGCCAAGGGCGCCGGCGAGGGTGTGGTAGGCGGCATCCTTGCCCCAGTAGCCGCCGTTGTAGAGCATGGCAAGACAGGAGAACACAATCAGGGACAAAATGGGCACAACCATTTCAGCTATGCCGCCCTTGTCGGAGGGCTTGGTGTCTTCCTGGACTGTGCGGACATCGCCGAGCTCGCCTTTTTCTGCGCGGGCCTCTGCACGGGCCATGGGGCCGAAGTCCAGGTTGAAGGCAGCCACGGCAAACACCATGATGATGGAGAGGAGGGCGTAGAAGTTGAAGGGAATGGCGGCGACGAAGGCTGCCATTTCACTGGGGAAGGTGCCTGTGGTGGCGAGCGAGCTGCTGACTGCGGCAGCCCAGCTTGAGACCGGGGCTATGATGCAGATGGGAGCTGCCGTGGCGTCAATGATGTAGGCCAGCTTGGCACGGGACACCTTGTAGGCGTCTGTGACAGGGGACATGACGGTGCCCACGGTGAGGCAGCTGAAGTAGTCGTCGATGAAGATGCAGAGGCTCAGCCCGCTGGTGGAGAGTATTGCGGAGCGCTTGTTTTTGATGCGCTTGGATGCCCAGCGCCCGTAGGCGCGTGATCCGCCTGCCAGGTAGACCACGTAGATGAGGGCGCCAAGGAGCGTGCAGAAGATGAGGATGTTGAAGTCAAGCTTCTTGCCCATGGTTTCGAAGCAGGTGGACAGGGTGCCCATGAGGATGTTCTCGGCCCCTGTGCCTATGCTGTAGATCAGGGTGCCGGAGAGGATGCCCACCATAAGTGAGAAGAAGACTTCCTTTGTGACCAGCGCAAGCACAATGGCAAGCACCGGAGGTAGGATGGAGAGCCATCCTGCGTAATACGGTTCCATAAATTCCCCCAAAGCGATGCGAAAGACAAAATTCTGCCGTTGACGTAGGCAGGCTGTTTTCGTATCCCTTTTCATTTAGTACAAGCGTCTGCCACTATGTCAGACAAGGCTTGCCTGTGCAAGTTTTTTTGCTGTTGTGCACAGTATCGCGCCAAGGAGGATGAGGTCATGCTGACCAGTGTACGCAACTGCTTTGAAGGGCGGATCATCAGGATTGTGAAGGGTGCAGTCAATGACGAGATCTTTGTCATGCTGACCACCGGCGAGGAGATGGTGTCCGTCATCACTCATGAGAGCGCCGAGAGGCTGGGGCTTTATGAGGGCAGGGACTGCCACATGCTCATCAAGGCCTCCCTTGTCGTGATACTGCAGGACTGTGACGACTATGTCGTGTCCTGCCGCAACGTCTATCCTGCCACCATCACCGAGGTGCACTTCGGCAAGGTGGCGACGGAGGTGGACATGGTGACGGACAGGGGCATGCACCTGACTGCCAGCATCACCGTCCGCTCCTCAGGAAGCCTCAAGCTTGCCCTGGGCACCAGGATCAGCGCCGTCATCAAGTCGCACCACGTCATTGTGGCAGTGAAGAAAGCCTGAGTGAAGGAAGAATGAGTATGAGCTGTCCTTTTCTCTCACGGCGCCTTTTCCTTGGCGGCCTGGCAGCCTCCGTCCTGGCTGCAGGCGGGCTGCCTGCCTTTGCTCAGGAGCAGCCTGCACAAGGCGGGACTGATGCTGCAGTGCACGTGCTGGCTGCCACGTATCCGGCTTACCTTGCCTGCGCAGTGCTTTTGCAGGGGAACCAGAAATTTGCGGTGGACCTGCTTGTCTCCCAGGGGACAGGCTGCCCCCACGACTATGCCATGACGCCTCAAGACCGCATCAAGCTTGAAGAGGCAAAGGTCCTTGTGCTTGTCGGGGGAGGCTATGAGCCCTTCCTGGATGACAAGATTCTGAAAGGGCTTTCCTGCACTGTGCTGGACGGAGCAAAGCTTTGTGCCGGCAAACTCGCAGAGGCAGGGCAGGATCCGCTCCTGAAGGGCAATCCCCACTACTTTGCCAGCCCGCGCCTTTTCGCAGGCCTTGTCCTGGCACTGGCTGACGCTTTGGGAAAGCTGCACCCCGACTGTGCTGCCGAGGCTGCTGAGAGAAGCCGGGCGTTTTCAGGGCGCATGGAAGCGCTTGCCAATGAACTTTGCAGCCTTGGTGAAAAGAACGTGCACCTTGTGCTGCAGCACGACACCCTTGCCTGGTTCTTCAAGGAGACAAAGTGCTCCCTTGAGACAGTCCTTCAGGAGGACGACGGGGAAGCCCCCTCTGCTGCCATGCTCTTAAGCTTGAGCAGCACCATCAAGAGTGCGCAGGAGAAGGGGGAAAGGTACCTGCTGGCAGGAGAGCCTCAGTTTTCCGGCAGCGTGCTCGACATGCTGGTCAAGGAAACAGGAGCCAGGAAGATTGTGCTTGACCCGCTGGTGAGCGGTGTGATGCCCGTCCCTGACGGCTTCTATGAAAAGGTCATGCAGGACAATGTGCAGAAGGTGCGCCAGGCTCTTGCAAAGTAGGCTGTGCTGCCCATGCAGCAGAGGGGAGAAGACCTCTGCAAAAGACGAGGAATAAGGCGTAACTTCGTGAAATTATTCACTGCACCCCCCCCCATAACATACCGGAATTATGCATAAAAAATGGCAGCCGCACAGCCTGGCTTGACTGGGCGCGCGCCTATGCCGTGCTCTGCATAGTCTTCTGCCACTGCACGGAAAACACCTTCAACATGAGCGCGGAGTGGTTTCAGACGGCTCCGCACATGCTGCGCATTGTGCGCGAGCTCTTTTTTACGGCAGGACGCCTGGGCGTTCCTGTCTTTCTTTTCCTCTCAGGGTACCTGCTGCTCTCGCGCCACAGGTGCCGCAGCTTTGACGATGTGCTGGACTTCTACCGGCGCAAGGAATGGCCGCTGCTCCGCTGCTGGCTTTTGTGGATTGTGATCTACTTCCTCATAGGCGGCGCCTATACGCAGGAGGCCTGGCATACCCTTGGCCGCCAGCTTCTTTTGACAGACCAGCCGCCGTATGGCCATGTCTGGTATATGCCCATGATTATCGGCATCTATCTGGGCATCCCGCTTCTCTCCATGCTGATAGAGCATGGGGGCAGGAAGCTTTTCTTCCTGCTGCTGGCGCTGTCCTCCTTTGCTGCCATACGGAGCAGCGAGCAGCATCTCAGCAGGCTTATCTGCGGCTCAGAAAGCACGCCCTTGAGGCTGCTGGACGTCTCCTTTATCGGGGATGGCTATGTCACCTACATCCTGCTGGGCTATCTTGCCTGTCTTCTTGCTGACAAACTCCTCAGCAGGAGGCGGAGCCTGCTTTCGCTTGCCGCAGGATGCCTTGTTTGCGGCGGCATAGCCTTTCTCTACTACCAGTACCACAAGCAGGGCGTGAAGATTGGGCTGTGGTATACGGACTGGCGCCTTATTGCCGGCACTTTTCTGCTCTTCTTGGGCTTTCGCTGCATGGATGCCTGGAAGAGCGCTCTGGTGACGATGCTGTCCCAGGGAGCATTTGCCATCTACCTTATGCACTACCCTGTGCTCAGGGCATTGAAGAAGGCTGGCGTCCTTGCTTCATCGCAGCCGTGGGTCAATACGCTGCTGCTCTTTGCCTCCACCTTTGCGCTGTCCTTTGTCCTGTATCTTGGCTTAAGGCGGATCCCCTTTGTGGCACGGTACCTTTTCCTCTCAAGATAGCGGTGCCGGTGCATTGCCTTGTGCAGCCTGCCTGCAGAGACGGGGGCACCTCCTGCTGACAGGCTGCAAAATGTAACGAATTAATATATAAATCCGTTACAGGCAAAACAGCCCTTTTGCTACCTCTCAAGGCAGGGATGCCAGAGTGTCAGCATCTGCCCAAAGCCGCCTGCCAGCAGGGGAGCCAGCAAGGACGGGGAACTGCCTCCTGCCGGACGGCTGCAAAATGTAACGAATCGTATAT
>CAZWGJ010000091.1:0-7357 GCA_964633375.1 uncultured Desulfovibrio sp. | reverse complement strand
CCGTCGAGGATGAGCCCGCAGAAAAACGACAGCAGGGCAACGACGAACAAAATCGCTGACGCAATGAAGGTGGGCAGCCTGTCCACCAGGCCTGTATGGAGGTATTCAATAAAGACAGGCACAAAGAACACGGCTGCAAGAAGCATAAAGAGCCCTGCCCAGCCAATCGAGAAGAAGAGCAGCGGCTTGTACTCACGGAAGAGGTTGAAGATGGTGAGCAGCACCTTCACTCCGTCGCTTATGGTATTGAGTTTGGATGCCGAGCCCTCAGGGCGGTCGCGGTACTGAATGGGAACAGAGCGCAGCAGGAGGTTCTTGTCCAGCGCATGGATCGTCATCTCTGTCTCAACTTCAAACCCTTGTGAGATCACAGGGAACGATTTGACGAAGCGATGAGAAAAGGCCCTGTAGCCCGTCATGACATCGACTATTTTGTGCTTCTTCAGATGCCACAGGGAGTTGATCGCACCGCGCACCAGGCGGTTGCCGAAGTTGTGGCCTGAGCGCTTGTTTTCCTGAAAGTAGGTGGTGGACAGCCTGTCGCCGATGACCATATCGGCCTTGTCCTTGAGGACAAGGCTGCACATCTGGGGTGCATCCTCTGCCGGGTAGGTGTCGTCCCCGTCCACCAGGATATAGCAGTCCGCCTCAATGTCGCGGAACATTGAGCGGATCACATTGCCCTTTCCCTGGCGTGTCTCCCGCACAACCACAGCACCGTTTTTCTCTGCTATTGCGGCTGTCTTGTCGGAAGAATTGTTGTCGTAGACGTAGATGACGGCATCGGGAAGCACTGCGCGGAAGTCCTGCACAACCTTCTCTATTGTCAGTGCTTCATTGTAGCAGGGTATAAGAACAGCAATGCTTTGAGAGGCTGCATCCGCTCCGTCACAAAAATTTTCTGAAGAATTTTCTTCAGCTGCAGCTTGTTTTTCTAGGAAAGCCTCATTTCTACAAGTTTGGCACAATTCTTGCAGGGGGGGGTGATCTGAAATTTCATTTCAATTATCTCAATAGAGCCCTATATTCAAACGCTTATCCAAGATTTGAGGCAGGCATATCTTCCTCTGCCAGAGCACATCAAGGATGCTGTTTTCAGCCAGCAGAGCCCCTGGCAATGCCCTGTCCCTAAGACAAAAGGGACTTTCGCTTCTCTCATTTTTTCCTGCCACTGTCCAGACGACGTCCCTCACGATGACGGCCCCCAACAAGAAGAAGACCGTGCCTCCTCCCAAGAGAGAAAGCACGGCCTTGCATCAAAACTTAAGGCTTATGCCTTTGCGAAAGCTTCCTAGTACTCGCCCTGGGCAATCATGGCGTCGGCAACTTCGCAGAAGGCGGAGATGTTGGCGCCCATGAGCAGGTTGTTGGGCTGGCCGTACTTGGCAGCCGTGGTGGCGGCACGGTTGTAGATGTTGCGCATGATGTCCTTGAGCTTGTTGTCCACATCCTCGAAGGTCCAGTGCACCATGCTGGCGTTCTGGGCCATTTCAAGCTGGCTCACGGACACGCCGCCGGCGTTGGCAGCCTTGGCGGGGCCGTACATGATGCCGGCGTCAAGGTAGGCCTTGATGGCTTCCATGGTGGAAGGCATGTTGGCGCCTTCGCACACGCACTGGCAGCCGTTGGCAAGCAGGGCCTTGGCATCGGCGCCGTTGATCTCGTTCTGCGTGGCGCAGGGGAAGGCGGCGTAGCAGGGGGTGTCCCACACCTGATGGCGGCCGGCTGCGTAGTCGGCGGCGGCGGTGTACTTGGCAGAGGGACGAAGCTCGGCGTAGCGGGTCAGGCGGGCGCGCTCAACTTCCTTGACCTGGCGCAGGAGCTCGACGTCGATGCCCTCGGGATCGTAGATCATGCCGGTGGAGTCGGACACGGTGACGGGCTTGGCGCCCAGCTGCTGCAGCTTCTGGCAGCAGTAGATGGCGACGTTGCCGGAGCCGGACACGGCGCAGACCTTGCCCTTGAAGTCCTCGCCCTTGGCGGCAAGCATGCTCTGGGCAAAGTAGACGCAGCCGTAGCCGGTGGCCTCGGTGCGGGCAAGGGAGCCGCCGAAGAGCAGGTTCTTGCCGGTCAGCACGCCCTCATAGTGGCGGGTCAGGTGCTTGTAGGCGCCGAAGAGGTAGCCGATTTCGCGGCCGCCCACGCCGATGTCGCCGGCGGGCACGTCAACCCTGGGTCCGATGAAGGGCACGAGGTTGGTCATGAAGGCCTGGCAGAAGCGCATGATTTCGGCATCGGAATGGCCCTTGGGGTCGAAGTCGCTGCCGCCCTTGGCGCCGCCCATGGAAAGACCGGTCAGGGCATTCTTGAAGATCTGCTCAAAGCCCAGGAACTTCAGGATGCTCAGGTTGACGCTGGGATGGAGGCGCAGGCCGCCTTTGTAGGGTCCGAGGGCAGAGTTGTACTGGACCCTGTAGCCTCTGTTCACCTGGGTCTTGCCGGAATCGTCCACCCAGGACACGCGGAAGTTCACGATGCGCTCGGGTTCCACGATGCGCTCCAGGATGGAGTGCTTTTCGTACTGGGGATTGGCTTCAATGGCGGGAGCCAGGGTTTCAAGAACTTCCTTGCAGGCCTGCAGGAATTCCGGTTCATTTGCGCAACGCTTTTCAACGTCGGCCACAACACGGGCAATATAATCCATGGGAGAAAACCTCGCTGCAATCTGTGCCGGTCCAGGCTAATCTTTAAGGACGCACAGAAGGTAGGAAAAAGGACGGTGACAACTACAGGCGTCGTCTTCGTGAAGATTGGGGGCTCTTTGCTCAACAACGTCCATGGATTCACGTCAAGTGCGGGGGAGGGACCTCCTTGGCCTTCATGATGGGGGGACATCAAGAAAGGAAGAAGAGCCGTCTAAAAAAATGGTGCCGACTGCCTCAAAGGGGAGCCTGGAAGATCTTAAAGGGCAGCCGCTGCCGCCCTGAAGTCCTTTGCCTCAGACGCCCGGGAAAGGGGCTTGGCATATTGAAAAGCTCACTACCACAATGGGGGATGCGTTTCAATTCTTCTTCACACCCCTCTTCTTTTAGGATGCGCTGCAGCCTGCAGCCTTCAGGGAAAAAGCCTTCACGGCACCCGCCATCCTGCCCTGAAAGAGAATTGCAAAACACTGCCGGCTGTGGCATTTTCACAGGCAGGCGTCATGCAGCAGGGAAAGCCCTGCTGCTGCGCCGAACCCTATGCTGGGGGAGCTGCCTTGCGGCAGCTGAGAGTGACCTTTCAGGTCAGACCCTTTGAACCTGACGCAGTTTGCACTGCCGGAGGAAAGCATGACAAATGTGACTGCCATGGCATGTGCGCTGCGAAAACCATATGGAGCGTTTCATGTCTGATATCTTAAGCAAAAATGCGGCGCTGAAGTCCCTTTGCGACGCACATCTTGACCAGCTTGCCCAGAAGGAATCTTTAAGCCGCGAAGAAATCGTGTCTGCCTTAAACAAGGGCACCATGGTGCTTCTTGGCAACCCCTGCCACAAAAACGTCCGTCCCATCCTGGTGGGGCAGCCTTCCTCCATCAAGGTCAATGCCAACATCGGCACCTCCCCGCTCTGCAGCAACGAGGAGCTGGAGCTGGAAAAGCTCCATGTCGCAGAAGCCGCAGGCGCAGACACGGTGATGGACTTGTCCATTGCCGGCAAACTGGACAGCATCAGGGAAAAGATGCTGGCAGCCTCCTCCCTGCCCCTGGGCACTGTGCCCCTCTACTCTGTGGGCCAGCAGATTCTTGACAACGGCAGGGAGATCTCCTCCATGCATCCCGACGAGCTTTTCAATGAAATCGAAAAGCAGGCCCGGCAGGGCGTTGACTTCATGACGCTGCACTGCGGCATTTCCTACCGCGGCGCCCGCATGGGTGCAGAAAAAAGCAGGGTGATGGGCATCGTCTCCCGCGGCGGCTCCATGCTGGCGCGCTGGATGCTGGAAAACAAAAAGGAAAATCCCCTCATCGATGGGTTTGACAGGCTGCTTGCCATCGCCCTGAAGTACAACATCACCCTCTCCCTGGGCGACGCCCTGCGTCCCGGCGCAGGCGTTGATGCCGGCGACGCAGCCCAGTTTGAGGAAGTCCTCAACTTAGGCCAGCTGCAGCAGAGGGCCCTGGAAGCAGGCGTGCAGTGCATGATTGAAGGCCCCGGCCACGTCGGCCTCCACGCCGTCAAAACCCAGATTTCCGCCATCAAGACGCTCACCCACGGAGCCCCCCTGTACGTTTTGGGACCCCTGGTTGTGGACTCCTGCCCCGGCTACGACCACATCGCAGGCGCCATCGGCGGATCCATCGCCGTGACTGCCGGCGTCGACTTCCTCTGCTACTTAACTCCTGCCGAGCACCTCACCCTTCCCGACAAGGACGACGTCAAGGCGGGCGTCATCGCCTCCCGCGTCGCAGCCCATGCCGGCGAAGTGGCCCTTGGCGCGCCCAGGGCAGTCGCCAGGGAGGCTGCCATGAACAAGGCCCGCCGCAATCTGGACTGGGAAGGCATGAAAAAGGCCGCCCTCGATCCTGAGATGGTCGACAAGAGAAGGGCCCAGCACCACAACGAGGAAGTCTGCGCCATGTGCGGCAAGTTCTGCGCAGTCAAGATGCTGCGCGACGCCAAGGTGCTCTAAGCCCGATCTCTTTTCATAAAGCATTGAAGCGTTCCGGATGGACGCTTCCAAAAGAAGTTCATCCAGATCCCCCGCCCAAACGGGGGATCTTTTTTCGTCTTGACAACTTTATCAATAATCATTACTAATATCATTACAGACGGAAACACTTCCCTCTCCCCTTCCCTTTCATCAGCCAAGGAGGACCATCATGACCAAATCCTTAAAAGGAACCCAGACCGAAAAGAACCTGCTGACCGCCTTTGCCGGAGAATCCCAGGCAAGAAACCGCTACGACATGTTCGCCTCCAAGGCAAAAAGCGAGGGCTATGTCCTCGTCTCCAGCATCTTCACTGAAACGGCGCTGCAGGAAAAAGAGCATGCCAAGCGCCTCTTCAAGTTCCTTGAGGGCGGAAGTGCCGAAGTCACCGCCTCCTTCCCTGCCGGCCAAATAGCCTCCACTGCCGAAAACCTGAAAGCCTCGGCCCATGGCGAAAACGAAGAATACAGCCAGATGTACCCTGCCTTTGCCGACACGGCAGACAAGGAGGGCTTCCCTGAAATTGCCGCCGTCCTGCGCAGCATTGCCGTGGCAGAGGAATTCCATGAGCGCCGCTTCTTAAAGCTTTTGGGCGAGCTTGAATCCGGCACCATGTTCAAAAGGGCAGAGGAAACCGTGTGGCGCTGCCGCAACTGCGGCTGCCTTGTTAAAGGCAAGGAGGCTCCCGACTCCTGTCCTGCCTGCAGTCATCCCAGGGCGCACTTTGAAGAGCTGAACTACGCCTTCTAGGCAAGCTCCGGCTTCCCTACAGCAACTTCGGCTTCCACCCAACGTCTCTTCCATCCTTATTCCCTCCTTACAGGGGCCTTCCTGCGTGCCAGAGGAAGGCCCCTCTTTTTTTGCGCAAAAATCTGCTTTTTGCGCGGGCTTTGCCCGCCCCTGGCACTTTTCCCAGATGGCGGATCCAGGTACACTGTCCTTTCTGATTTTTCATCTGCAGCTGATGCGCCGCTCTCCATCTTTGCCAGCCGTCCCAGACGGCTGACGGACGCGGTGCAGGGAGTACCCATGGCCAAGCCGACCCGTCCCGTTCTTTACGGCATTATTGCCCTTCTTGTCCTTTTCCTTGCCTGGACGTTCCTCTCCAGGAAGAAGGACGGCAGGCCGCCCATGGAGGCAGTTCCTGTCAGCGTGGCGCAGGCCCTGGTCCAGGATGTGCCCCAGTATCTGCAGGGCATAGGGACGGTAACCCCCTCTGCCGACGTCCTGGTCACCAGCCGCGTCACCGGCACGCTGACCGAGGTCTGCTTCACCGAGGGCGACAGGGTCGAAGCTGGACAGCTGCTGGCCCAGATTGACCCAAGGAGCTATGAGGCGGCGCTGGCCAAGGCCAAAGGAACGCTGGCCAAGGACGAGGCAGACCTGGCCAATGCCCGCCGGGATGCCGGCCGCTACGCCAAGCTGGCAGCCAAGGACTATGTGGCAAGGCAGACCTACGACACCCAGGTCGCAGAGGTGCGCAAGCTTGAGGGCACGGTCCAGTCGGACAAGGCGGCCGTGCAGTCAGCCGAGGTTGACTTGAGCTACACCCGCATCACGGCCCCGGTCTCAGGACGCCTTGGCATCAGGGCCGTTGATCCAGGAACACTGATTACGGCCAACGACTCGACCGGCATCGTGCGCATCACCGAGTCCTCCCCCTGCCATGTGGTCTTCCCTCTTCCTGAGGTCAACATCACCCTCATCACGGACGCCCTCAAAAACCCGGAGGAAAAGCCCCTTGTCGAGGCCTGGAGCAGGGATCAGAAAACCTGCCTTGCCAAAGGCTATCTGCTCACCACAGACAACACCATCGACACGGCGACAGGCACCATCAAGCTCAAGGCCGTCTTTCCCAATGAGGACGGACGCCTCTTCCCCAATGAATTCGTCAATGCCAGGCTCCTGGTGCGCACCCTTGAAAAGGCTGTCACAGTGCCGCCCTCAGCCGTGCAGATCGGCGCCTCGGGCAACTACGTCTTTGTTGTCGGGAAGGACAACGCCGTTGAGCTGCGCACGGTCACGACAGCCTTGTCCACAGGGGCTGTCACGGTCATAAGCGAAGGCCTTAAAGGCAATGAAAAAGTCGTCGTGGACGGCATAGACTCCTTGAAGGACAAGGCAAAGGTCAACATCGTAGCCACTGTCGAGACCGTCAGCATGGCGCAGCAGCCCTCGCCCCTGGCAACAGAATCCTCAGCCAGGAAGAGCACGGCCTCCCAGCAGCAGGGCCCCGCCGGAGCACCCGGCGGAAGGCCTGACGATGCACCAGACGGCGCACCCAGCGGCAAGCCAAACGACAGATAACGCCCCACCTTCTTCCAGGCAGCAACCGTGAATTTTTCGCGCATCTTCATCTTAAGGCCTATAGCCACCTCTCTGCTGATGGTGGCGCTCTTCTGCTCAGGCATACTGGCCTACCGCTTTCTGCCCATCTCGGCCCTGCCGCAGATAGACTATCCCACCATCCAGGTGCAGACGCTCTACCCGGGCGCCTCTCCCGACGTCATGGCCGCCGTGGTCACAGCACCACTGGAGGCAGAGCTTGGCTCCATCTCAGGGCTCACCCAGATGAGCTCCGTCTCTGCGGCAGGCTCCTCGGTCATCACGCTGCAGTTCAACCTGTCCATGGAGCTTGATGTGGCCGAGCAGGAAGTGCAGGCAGGCATCAACTCCGCCCTGACGCTCCTGCCCTCAGACCTGCCCAACCCGCCTGTCTACAAC